>NZ_JBIWMV010000018.1:0-165815 GCF_044766845.1 Streptomyces sp. NPDC101776
GACAGGACCCTCGACAAGTCCCATCGTTGCAGGTCAGGAGCACTCTTCGCTTATTTGATCAAGGCATGGACGAGCACGCTCATGAAAGCGCGAGGCTAGCGGAGTGAATGTGCCGGATTTGGAGGTGGCCAGGTCGTAGGCGCTGAACTTGAAGACGCCGCTGACTCGATACCGTACGGCCAGGCGGCTGTTGACCGGGTCGATGGCCACCGTGGTGCGGTCGGCTCCGGAAACCGGGCTGAACTTGGTCAGCTGCGACGAACTGGTGTTGAGGACCGTGCCGTTGGCGAACTTGAAGCGGGCCAGCTTGCTGCCCCAGCCGCTGGTGTTGCCGCTCGAATCGGTGGCGGCGACGGCGTCCGTCTCGGTCCACAGATAGGCGCTGTTGCCGGATGGCTCGGCGGCTGTCTGAACGCCGTGGCCGAAACCTTTGAGATACATGCGGCCGATTTCCGCACCGGTGAGATCGAGGCGCGTCACGACGAGGTCGCCGTTGGCGGAGCGTTCGTCTCCGGTGTACTGGCGGGATTCGCCGAGGAGTTGTCGGGATCCCTGGACAAGGCCGACCGTGTGGATGAGCTTGTTGGTGTTGTCGAAGGAGAACGACTGCAGGACGCGTACGTCCTGGAGACCTATTTCCCGCAGCAACTCGCTTGCCGGCGCGGTGAGGTCGAACTTCGATCTGATCGACGAGCACTGGAAGCTGCTGACCGGCTGGAGGGCGGTCCCGCGGATGCTGGTCTGGGACAACGAGGCCGGGATCGGCTGCGGCAGGGTGACCGGTGACTTCGCCGCGTTCGCGGGCCTGATCGTCACCCGGATCTACCTCTGCAGACCCCGTGACCCTGAAGCGAAAGGGCTGGTGGAGCGGGCCAACGGTTACCTGGAGACCAGCTTCCTGCCGGGCCGAACCTTCACCGGGCCCGACGACTTCAACACCCAGCTGACCGCCTGGCTGGCCATCGCCAACCGGCGCCAGCACCGCACCCTGGGCGCCCGCCCCGTCGACCGGTGGGAGGCCGACCGGGCCCAGATGCTCGCCCTGCCGCCGGTCGATCCGCCGCGTTGGTGGCGCTTCGCCATCCGCATCGGCCGTGACCACTACATCCGCGTCGACACCTGCGACTACTCCGTGCACCCCCTCGCCGTCGGCAAGAAAGTCCAGGTCCGCACCGACACCGACGAGGTCGTCGTCACCCTCGCCCCCGGCGGGGCCGAGGTTGCCCGCCATCCGCGGTGCTGGGCCAAGCAGCAGACCATCACCGACCCGGTCCATGCCCGCGTTGCCGCCGTTCTGCGCGGCGACTACCGCCACCACCAAGCCTCCCGGGCCCAGACCGCCCGTCGGCACAACGCCGCCACCGCAAGTGATCTCGTCGAGGTCGAACAACGCCAACTCGACTCCTACGACCGCATGTTCACCCTCATCGAGGGCGGCGGCCAGGCCGATGATCCGGAGGTCTCCTGATGCCCGCCACCACCGGGACCACCGCCGCGGCGGGGCCCAGGACCGGCCGTCAGACCGCCGCCGACCTGTCCTGCCTGGCCCGGGCGATGAAGGCCCCGGCCCTGCTGGACGCCGCCGAGCGGCTGGCCGAACGCGCCCTGAAGGAGAGCTGGACGCACACCGAGTTCCTCGTCGCCTGCCTCCAGCGGGAGGTCTCCGCCCGTGAGTCCCACGGCGGCGAGGCCCGCATCCGCTCCGCCCGCTTCCCCGCGATCAAGACGATCGAGGAACTCGACGTCACCCATCTGCGCGGCATAACGCGCCAACAGCTCGCGCATCTGGGCACGTTGGACTTCATCACCGGCAAGGAGAACGCCGTTTTTCTGGGACCGCCGGGGACCGGGAAGACACACCTGGCGATCGGACTCGCGGTCCGCGCCTGCCAGGCCGGCCACCGGGTCGCGTTCGCCACCGCCGCCGAAGGGGTCGACCGCCTGGGCGCCGCCCACCATGGCGGACACCTCCAGGCCGAGCTCACCAGACTGTCCCGCTATCCGCTGATCGTGGTCGACGAGGTCGGCTACATCCCCTTCGAAGCCGAGGCCGCGAACCTGTTCTTCCAGCTGGTCTCGAACCGATACGAGAGAGCGAGTGTGATCGTCACGAGCAACAAACCCTTCGGACGCTGGGGCGAGGTCTTCGGCGACGAGACCGTGGCCGCCGCCATGATCGACCGCCTCGTCCACCATGCCGAGGTCCACTCTCTCAAGGGCGACTCCTACCGCATGCGCGGACGCCAACTCGGACGCGTCCCCACCGCCACACACGACACCGACTGAACACCGGCAACCAGACCCGATGGGTCAGAACCCGACCGCCCACACCGGGTCACGATTGGTTCTGGATCACTTTCCGTGCCAGAGCCACGGAGGGTCACCGAACCCGCGATCATGAACGGCCGTGGCTGATGTACTCCTCCAGGACCTGTGGTTCCACCGGGTTGATGATGTCCGGATCGAAAACGTTCTGGCCGAGGGCGAGTTGGTCGTCGTGCGAGCGTGTGCGGTAGCGGAGGTGGCCACGTGCCCCGGCTGCGGTGTGGCGTCGGCTCGGGTTCACAGCCGGTACGTTCGACGACTCGCGGACAGTGCGGTTGGCCATCGAGGGGTGGTCATCGAGTTAGGGGTCCGGCGGTTTCGCTGTCAGGGATCTGCATGCACTCGGGCGACCTTCGTGGAGCAGATCGACGGGCTGACGTTCCGCTACGGACGGCGAAGCGCCGGACTGCAGCGGGTCTTGCAGCGTCTGGCGCTGATGCTGGCAGGCCGGGCCGGCGCCCGGCTTGCGGCAACGCTCGCGGTCACCGCGAGCCGGTCGACGCTGCTGCGCCTCGTACGGGCCTTGCCCGATCCGGTGGCGGACACGCCAAAAGTGCTCGGGGTCGATGAATTCGCCCTGCGTAAGGGACACGTCTACGCGACCATCCTGGTGGACATAGAGACCCGTCAGCCCGTCGATCTACTGCCCGACCGGTCCGTGGCGACGGTGGCCGCCTGGATAGCCGCTCACCCAGGCATCGAGGTGATCTGCCGAGACCGCTCTCTCGCATACGCCGAGGCCGGACGCCTCGGAGCCCCGGACGCAATCCACGTCGCGGACCGGTGGCACATCTGGAAAAACCTGGCGGAAGCCGTGGAGAAGAGCGTCATCCAGCATCGCGCCCTGCTGCGCGACCACGGCGAACCGGACAAGCCTCACGCCGTGCCGCCCCTGGACGCGCAAGGGCTCGGCCATACAGCTACGGCCGGGCCTCGGCAGTCGGGGCGGCTCTCGGACCGGGTGCGTGAACAGCACGCCGCCGTCCACGAGTTACTCGGCCAGAGTGTGGGCCTGCGGCCCATCGCGCGCCGGCTCGGGCTGGCCCGCAACACCGTGCGCCGCTTCGCCCAGGCGACCACCGCGGACGAGCTGCTGATCGGAAAGTGGACCGGGCGACCCAGCATCCTCGACCCCTATAAGCCCTTCCTTCACCAGCGGTGGTCCGAGGGCTGCACCACCGCCCGCCGGCTGTTCGAGGAGCTCCAAGAGCGCGGCTATGAGGGCGGCGAGAGCGTCGTCAAGACGTACATACACAAGCTCCGCGGGGTCTTCCCCCATGCTGATCCGCCGAGGAGACACCCGTCCGTGCGCGACGTGACCAGCTGGATCACACGTCACCCCGACAGGCTCGACGACGACCAGGCCCAGCGGCTCAAAGCCGTCCTCACCCGTTGCCCACAACTCGACCGCACGGCCCGGCACGTCCGGAGCTTCGCCGAGCTGATGAACAACCGCCAGGGCCGCGACCTCGACCAGTGGATCGCTGACGTCCAGGCCGATGATCTGCCCGCTCTGCACTCCTTCGTCAACGGCCTCAGCCAGGACCTCGACGCCGTCGTCGCCGGTCTCAGCCTGCGCTACAGCTCCGGTGCCGTCGAAGGCCACAGCAACAAGATCAAAATGCTGAAACGGCAGATGTTCGGCCGGGCCAACTTCGATCTCCTGCGCAAGCGCGTCCTCCTCGCCGCGAGCGGCCGTTCATGATCGCGGGTTCGGTGACCCTCCGTGGCTCTGGCACGGAAAGTGATCCAGAACCAGGATTATTCAACCGCCGCCGACAGTCCGAGTTCCCGGAACAGCCCACCTCCGGTGGCGTACACCCTGCCGGTCTTCCGGCCTATGTGGATTTCGATCTCGCTCGCGTTGTCTGACTCGGCGCCCAGAGTAAGGCGTCGATGCTCCCTTCTCGGCCTGTCGCTTGGTGGCTCGTGCACGCATCTGCCGCCTGCTGTTCCGCCTCCAGTCCCCCGCCGCCTCGTCGGCCTCGACCGTCCCGTCTGGTTCGCGCTCTGACGCACTGGCATGTCGGGCGTGCAGCCTCGAGATATGGGGGCTGATGCCGGGTTATCGCGGATCGACACGACGATGTTCACGTGCCCGTATTGCGGGCTGCCACAGGAGCGGGTCGCGACGCTGGATGCCGACTGGGTGATGTTGGAGCCGGACATGGAGCCGTTGGCGCATACGGTGCCTGCGGAGCGCCGGTGGATCACCGTGGCGGACGGACGGGTGACGGTCTATGGTGTGTGTCCGCCGGTTGTGGAGCAGCGGTGCCGTATCGAGCACGAACTGGCCTGCCCGAGCCGGGCGTTGCCGGACTTGTGGCCGTGGCTGACGTCGCTGCGGGAGGAGAACCGGCGGGCGTCGGAGAGGCGGGACGAGCCTGAGCGGCCTCCATCTCCGGCAGAGTTGCCGGCGACGGGTTGAGGTAGTGCGAATTCCTGGTCGTCGAACGGGCCCTGCAGACCCGGGACCACTACGCCGAGATCCTCGCGGTCGACTGCTAACGCTTCTGGAAGATTCGGCTCATGACGTGCCGGTGATGCGCTGGGCAAGCCATGACGAGCTGCCTACGTTGGCCCCGGTTTGTGAAGACCGGGGCCCTGATGTGCCTGGCTAGCCGAGGGAGGCGGCGAGTTCCCCGTTCTCGGCTTCCTTCGCTGACAACTGGACAGTGCCGCGATGGGACACCTCGACCTTGTAGAACGTCTCACCCTTGGGGACGTCCTCGACGGCAACCTTGAACGTGCAGGCGAGGCCAGTATCACTGATCTTGGAGTTGCCGAGGTTGCCGGTGGCGACGACGTCGCCCTTGGCCCCGTACACGGTGACGCTGGTCCCTTCTGCGATGTCTTCGTAGCCGCTCCCGGCCCGGCCGCGGCAACTGTCTCCGACGGTGAGGACTTCGTCGGTGAGTACGAACTCGCCGTTGAGTGTGAACGTGGCCGGCTTGCCGGGACCGGAGGCTGCGGTGATCCCCCAGATCCCGCCGACGATGCCGGCGCCGAGCACGAGCCCGATAGCCCCTGCGGCGAGCGGGGTGATGGTTCTCTTTGCTGCGGGCGCGGGCATGGCCGGCGGGTCAACGGGCGGGGCCGGGATGGGCTGTTCGCCGACTGGTGGAGTGTCGGGCTGCGGCGGAAGTTGGTCGTTCATGATCCCCCCTGGGATGTAATGGAACGGCAGGCTATATCCGGATGATGTTGCGAGCACCGCCGTCGTTTGAAGATTCACCGGTTTGGGATCCGGCGCGGTGGAACCCCGGCCGATGTTCCAGCCGGGGGCTCACCTTTGCGACGGTTCAGACGCCCTCACGCAGGTGCTTCATTCGCTCGGGCAGCCGCTCCCGGCGTTGATGACGGCCTGGTTGAGGCGCGCGATCCGGTAACTGCGGAGGCGGTGCTGCGGACGGCGGAGGCACCACCCGCCTCATCCTTGTCGCGCCGAGAAAATGGCACGCCTCCACGCGAGCCGCGTGCACCCTGCCGCGGTCAGCCGTGCGGCAGTCGGACTGCTTTCATGAGATCCCCAAGGAGACGTAATGCCGGCACTAGTCCAGGCGACGCGCGGGCATTACAGGATGCGAATGATCGGCGCCTACCTGGCCGGCACCGTGATCACGGGTGCAGGGATCGCCCTCGCTGTTGTCCGGCCCGATGGCGACACGCTGATGAAGTTTCTCGGGCAGACCTTCGAGTCGACCAGTGTGGGCATCATGGCGATTTTCATTGGTGCCGTGGTCGTCATGCGCCTCATTAGTTCCGCGACGCGATCTCTCGACCGCACCACCGCGCGCGAGAGAGTTTTAGAGAGGTGGCTGAGAACGACAGGCTGCGCCGTCGACACGAACGCCGTCGGCGTCGATGCCGGCGGTGAGTCACCAGCCGCGGGCCCACCACTCCGCCAGGTGCGGCCGCTCCGCGCCCAGGGTGGTGTCGTTGCCATGCCCAGGGTAAATCCACGTCTCGTCGGGCAGGCTGAACACCTTGGCTTCGAGCCCGCTCATCAGGCTCTTGAAGTCCTTGGGCTGTGTTGTCCGGCCAGGACCGCCCGGGAACAGACAGTCCCCGGTGAACACATGAGGGTGCCCGTGCGGGTCGTCGTAGACGAGCGCGATCGAACCCGGCGTGTGGCCCACGAGGTGACGCGCGGTCAGTTCGACCTGTCCCACCCGGATCGTGTCGCCGTCGTCGACCAGGACGTCGGTCGGCACGGGGATGCCCTCGGCGTCCTCGCGACCCGCGTACGTACGCGCGCGTGTGGCCGTCACGACCTCGGCGAGCCCCTGCCAGTGGTCGCCGTGCTGATGGGTGGTGACGACGGACGCGATGCCGTCGTCGCCGATCGTGCCGAGCAGGGTCTCCGCGTCGTTGGCCGCGTCGATCAGCAACTGCTCGTCGGTGGCCCGGCAACGCAGCAGATAGGCGTTGTTGTTCATGGGGCCGACCGCGATCTTGGTGATCATCAGGTCCGTGAGTTCGTGCACATCCGCCGGTCCGCCGACCGTGACCTCGCCGCTGTACGTCATGGCGGTCAGCCTAATCCGTTTCCGGAGGACGTTCCGAAGTGGCCGGTGCCTACGGGACGTTCGAGTGCGGGACCGGGACGCCTTGAGCGTGATGGCTACGGAGGCCGATCATTCCGCCATGAGAGCCGAAGTGCGCACGTTCCTCACCGACGGTCCGCTTCCCGACTGGGACGCGAGCGAGGAGGAGATCGACCGGCGGGCCCGCCAACTCGACGCGATCCCGAAGCCGGTCACGGGGGAGGAGGCCCAGGCGCTCGTCTCCTGCTTCGGCCCCGACGACTGCTACGGCGTCGCCTGGACGCTCCTCCACCTCATCGAGACCGGCCCGGACCCGGTGCTCACCGTCCGGCCCGCGCCGGACGCCAACGAGTGGCAGCGGCGGCTCTACGAGAGGGCCGGAGGCCTATAGCGGGGGAAGCGTCGGCAGGGAGTCGCCGTCGACCGTCAGGCCGGACCCGTCGCGGCGGCCGCAGAGCCAGCCGAGGAGATCCACCGGGCTGCCGGTGACGGTGACTTCGGGCTTCTCGGCCGCCCGGCCCGTGCTCCACGCGTGCGTGCCGTCGGTGAGCTGCGTCGGCGACACTTCAGGGTGCCCGGTGAAGCGCTCGGCCAGGAAGTCGATCTCCCGCTGCGTGAAATCCCCGGGAAGGTCCTCCAGGTCGTAGCCGATGCCCAGGTCCACGTGGTGCAGCTCGACCTCGACCCAGCGCCGGAACGGGATCCGGGAGGCGCTGTCGACGACCCCGTTGCGCAGCTCCACCCGGCGCGACCAGTCCGCCGGAGCGGCGCCGATCGCCTGGAAACCGGCCGCGCTCTCCCGTACGTCGGCGAGCTGGACGTAGACGGGGCGCGGGGCGTCGCGCTCGATGTCGGCGTCACGGACGCTCGCCGTGGCGTACATGGGGCGCCCCTCCAGGACGTTCACGAGGGCGTCCGCGTTGCGGGCGATATGGGCGAGGACGTGATTGCGGCTCCAGCCCGGGAGCCGTGACGGCTCGGCCGCCGAGGCGTTGTCCAGTGCGGCGGCTGCGGTGAGCAGCCGATCGGTCGCATCACGTACAGAGGCCAGGTCATGAGCGTGATCAATCATGCTGCTGACCCTAGTCCCGCCACACCTTTGGGTGAAGGTGGTGAAGCAGTGCCGTAAATCGAATGCACGTGCTATATCGTCGGGTGCGGCGTCGGGCATGCTGGAAGGCCGGAGGTTGTTATGCCTCGGCCGGGATTCCGACCGGCGTTGTCAGTGGCTCCCCCTAGTCTGAGAACGACGGGGGCCCCGCCCCTGTCACTTCTCTCAAGAAAGGTGCGGACCGGCGTGGCCGACCGTCTCATCGTCCGTGGCGCGCGCGAGCACAATCTGAAGAATGTCTCGCTCGACCTTCCACGCGACTCGCTCATCGTGTTCACGGGCCTGTCCGGGTCGGGCAAGTCCTCCCTGGCCTTCGACACGATCTTCGCCGAGGGCCAGCGGCGCTACGTGGAATCGCTCTCCTCGTACGCCCGCCAGTTCCTCGGCCAGATGGACAAGCCGGACGTCGACTTCATCGAGGGTCTGTCCCCTGCCGTCTCCATCGACCAGAAGTCGACCTCGCGCAACCCGCGCTCGACGGTCGGCACCATCACCGAGGTCTACGACTATCTGCGCCTGCTCTTCGCGCGCATCGGCAAGCCGCACTGCCCGGAGTGCGGCCGCCCGATCTCGCGGCAATCGCCGCAGGCCGTCGTCGACAAGGTCCTCGCCCTGCCGGAAGGTAGCCGCTTCCAGGTCCTGTCGCCGCTGGTGCGCGAGCGCAAGGGCGAGTTCGTCGACCTGTTCGCGGATCTCCAGACCAAGGGCTACAGCCGCGCGCGCGTGGACGGCGAGACCATCCAGCTCTCCGAGCCGCCCGTCCTGAAGAAGCAGGAGAAGCACACCATCGAGGTGGTCATCGACCGCCTCACGGTGAAGGACTCCGCCAAGCGCCGTCTCACCGACTCCGTGGAGACCGCCCTCGGGCTGTCCGGCGGCATGATCGTGCTCGACTTCGTCGACCTCCCCGAGGACGACCCCGAGCGCGAGCGCATGTACTCGGAGCACCTGTACTGCCCGTACGACGACCTGTCCTTCGAGGAGCTGGAGCCCCGCTCCTTCTCCTTCAACTCGCCCTTCGGCGCCTGCCCCGAGTGCTCCGGCATCGGCACGCGCATGGAGGTCGACGCCGAGCTGATCGTCCCGGACGAGGACAAGTCCCTCGACGAGGGCGCCATCCACCCCTGGTCGCACGGTCACACCAAGGACTACTTCAGCCGCCTCATCGGCGCCCTCGCGGACGCGCTCGGCTTCCGCACCGACATCCCCTTCGCGGGTCTCCCGCAGCGTGCCAAGAAGGCCCTGCTGTACGGCCACAAGACGCAGATCGAGGTGCGGTACCGGAACAGGTACGGCCGCGAGCGGGTCTACACGACGCCCTTCGAAGGCGCCGTCCCCTTCGTCAAGCGCCGGCACGGCGAGGCGGAGAGCGACGCCAGCAGGGAGCGCTTCGAGGGCTACATGCGCGAGGTGCCCTGCCCGACCTGTCACGGCACACGCCTGAAGCCCGTCGTCCTCGCGGTCACGATCATGGACAAGTCGATCGCCGAGATCTCCGGCATGTCCATCAGCGACTGCGCGGAGTTCCTGGGCGGGATGAAGCTCGACGCCCGCGACAAGAAGATCGCCGAGCGCGTGCTGAAGGAGTGCAACGAGAGGCTGCGGTTCCTGGTCGACGTCGGTCTCGACTACCTCTCGCTGAACCGCGCGGCCGGCACGCTCTCCGGCGGCGAGGCCCAGCGCATCCGCCTGGCCACCCAGATCGGCTCCGGACTCGTCGGCGTCCTGTACGTCCTGGACGAGCCGTCCATCGGCCTGCACCAGCGCGACAACCACCGGCTGATCGAGACCCTGGTCCGGCTGCGCGACATGGGCAACACGCTCATCGTCGTCGAGCACGACGAGGACACCATCAAGGTCGCCGACTGGATCGTCGACATCGGCCCCGGCGCGGGTGAGCACGGCGGCAAGGTCGTGCACAGCGGCTCCCTGAAGGAGCTGCTCGCCAACGAGGAGTCGATGACCGGGCAGTACCTGTCCGGCAAGAAGGCCATCCCGCTGCCCGAGATCCGGCGCCCGCTCGACCCGTCGCGACAGCTCACGGTGCACGGCGCCCGGGAGAACAACCTCCAGGACATCGACGTCTCGTTCCCTCTGGGCGTGTTCACCGCGGTCACCGGAGTCTCCGGCTCCGGCAAGTCGACCCTGGTCAACGACATCCTGTACACGCACCTGGCGCGCGAGCTGAACGGCGCGAGGAGCGTGCCGGGACGGCACACGCGCGTGGACGGCGACGACCTCGTCGACAAGGTCGTGCACGTCGACCAGTCGCCCATCGGACGTACGCCCCGGTCCAACCCGGCGACGTACACCGGAGTCTTCGACCACGTCCGCAAGCTGTTCGCGGAGACGACCGAGGCGAAGGTGCGGGGCTATCTGCCCGGCCGCTTCTCCTTCAACGTCAAGGGCGGTCGCTGCGAGAACTGCGCGGGCGACGGCACCATCAAGATCGAGATGAACTTCCTGCCGGACGTGTACGTCCCGTGCGAGGTGTGCCACGGCGCCCGCTACAACCGGGAGACGCTGGACGTCCACTACAAGGGCAAGTCCATCGCCGACGTCCTGAACATGCCGATCGAGGAGGCCACGTTGTTCTTCGAGGCGGTCCCCGGGATCGCCCGCCACCTCAACACCCTCAAGGACGTCGGCCTCGGCTACGTCCGGCTCGGCCAGTCCGCGACGACCCTGTCCGGAGGTGAGGCCCAGCGCGTCAAGCTCGCCAGTGAGCTCCAGCGCCGCTCCACCGGCCGTACGGTCTACGTCCTGGACGAGCCCACCACCGGCCTGCACTTCGAGGACATCAGCAAGCTCCTCACGGTGCTCGGCGGTCTGGTCGACAAGGGCAACACGGTCATCGTCATCGAGCACAACCTCGACGTGATCAAGGTCGCCGACTGGGTCGTCGACATGGGCCCCGAAGGCGGCGCGGGCGGCGGACTGGTCATCGCCGAGGGCACCCCGGAGCAGGTCGCCGCGGTCCCGGCGAGCCACACCGGCAAGTTCCTGCGCGAGATCCTCGACGCCGACCGGATCAGCGACGGAGCCCCGGTGAAGGCCCCGCGCAAGGTGGCGGCCAAGAAGACCGCGGCGGTCCCGGCGAAGAAGGCCGCGCCCGTCAAGAAGGCCACGCCCGCGAAGAAGACGACGCGAGCCCGCAAGGCCTGACCGGCACGGAGCGAGGACATGAATGCGGCGCCCCGCGGGAACTTCCCCGCGGGGCGCCGCACTTGGCAGTGCAACAAGCCTGCCACCGCTCAACGCCCCCTACAGATCGCCCAGTTCAGAGGCGTACGGCGGCTCGGCCCCCGCCCGTGAACAGGTGATCGCCGCCGCCCGCGCCGCGAACCGCAGCAGCTGGGTCCAGCCGTCGCGGCCCAGGACGGCCATCCCTTCCGCGGACAGCGCGTTCCGGGCGGACAGATGGTGCAGCAGGGCCGCGTTGACGGTGTCGCCGGCGCCGATCGTGTCCACGACCTCGACCTTCTCGCCCGGCACCGGGTACACCGTGCCGTCCTGGGTGAACGCGGCGAGGCCGTCGCCGCCCTGGGTGATCACGACGGCCGAGGGGCCCGCGTCCAGCCACTCGCGCGGGGTGCCGCCCAGCCACAGCGCGTCCTCCTCGGACAGCTTGAGGAGCGACACGTACGGCAGCCAGCTCTTGAAGCGCGCCCGGTAGGCGTCCGGGTCCGCGATCAGGCCGGCCCGGATGTTCGGGTCGAGCAGGGTGAACACGCCCTGCCCGGCCGCGGTCCGCAGCAGGTCCTCGTAGGCGGTCGCGCCCGGCTCCAGGACCAGCGAACAGGTCCCGAAGGACACCGCCTCGGTCTCGGCGGGCAGCGCCGAGGGCACCGTGAAGAGCCGGTCGGCGGTGCCGTCGACGTAGAAGGAGTAGGTGGCCGAGCCGTGCGCGTCGAGCGTGGCGACCGCGAGGGTGGTCGGCTCCGGGCCGCGCTGCACGTCCAGGACGTCCACGTCGGCCTGCCGCAGCCCGGCGAGGAGGGCCTCGCCGAACGTGTCCTCGGACACACGGGAGCAGAAGGCCGTGGGGGAGCCGAGGCGGCCGAGGGCGACGGCGGTGTTGTAGGGGCCGCCGCCGAGCGCCGGCTTCAGGGCGGCGAGGGCTCCCGTGCCCTGCGGCACCAGGTCGATGAGGGCCTCACCGGCTACGACGATCACGAGGCGGTTCCTTCCTTGGACTGTTCGGGCTGGTCAGGGCAGCCGCAGGAGGTGCGGTGGACGAAGGTGCAGGGGAGCCGCAGGACACGGGCGGGCCGGTCCGGCGAGGCGAGCCGGTCCAGCAGGAGCCGTACGGCCTGGGCGCCGATCTCCCTGCTGGGCTGGGCGATCGCGGTGAGCCGGGGCTCGAACAGGTCGGCCCAGGCGAAGTCGTCGAAGCAGCACAGCGCGAGATCGCCGGGGACCGACAGACCGCGCTCGCGCAGGGCACGCAGGGCGCCGATCGTCATCGCGTTGTTGGCGGTGACCAGCGCCGTGGGCGGGGCGGCGAGGGACAGCAGCTTCTCGGTGGCCCGCTCGGCGGCGGCCGACTCGGAGTCGCCGTGCGCCAACAGCCGTTCGTCGTAAGGGAGTCCGGCGGCGGCGAGGCCGTGACGGTAGCCGGCGATCCGCTCGCGGGTGGTGCTGAGCCCGGGCAGGCCCGCCACGAGGCCGATACGGCGGTGGCCGCGTCCGGCGAGGTGGGTGACGAGGTGGGCCGTCGGTTCGACGTTCTCGGCGCACACCTGGTCGAAGGCCCACGCACGGCCGGAGGGGACCGCGTGGTCGGAAGGGGCCGCCTGGCCGGAGGGGTCCGCGTCGCCCGAGGGCGCCTCGACCACCCGGTCGAGGAACACCGTCGGTACGGAGTGCCGGCCGAGGTACGCGAGCAGGGCGCCCGGGGCCGCCGACGGCGCGACGATCATGCCGTCCACCCGGCGCTCGTGCAGGAGTTGGACGACCTTGTGCTCGTGCTCCGGGTCGTCGTGCGGATCGGCGATCAGCAGGCTGTACCCCTGTTCCAGGGCTCCGGCCTCGACGCCCTGGAGGATCTCCGTGAAGTACGGGTTGCTGATCGCCGACACCGCGAGGCCGATGGAGCGGGTGCGGGACGTCACCAGCGAGCGGGCGAGGGTGTTGGGGGTGTAGCCCAGTTCCTCGATCGCGGTCAGCACGGCCTGCCGGGTGGCGGGCAGCACCGGGCGGGTGTCGTTCAGCACGTGCGAGACGGTCGCGACGGAGACACCGGCGCTCCGTGCGACATCGACCATGGTGGCCATCGCGGATCCTCCTCCCCGAGGTGCGGCGGGCCTCGGATGCGCTGGATGCGGCGGGCCTTCCGGTCGGGAACGTATCCCATCCGCCGCCCGACGTAAACGCTTGCGCAAACGTTTACGTACCGTGAGCACTCATACGGTGAACCCGGTTCAAAGCGGGCGGAACCCCACCGGTATCGTCGCCGTGCACCGACCGCTGAACAGCCCGAACGACAGCTGGAGACCCCCATGCCCGGCCGCCCCGCCCCGAGCCGTCGTACCGTCCTGCGCGGAGCGGCCCTCACGCCCGTCGCCGGGCTCGGACTCGCCGCCTGCTCGGGCGGCGGCTCGGGGGCCTCCGCGACCCCGACCGCGCCCGTGGAACTCGGCGCGGAGAGCGAGCTCGCCAAGGGGAGCGCCAAGCTGTACCGCGATCAGAACGTGGTCGTCAGCCGGGCCGCGAACGGCACCCTCAAGGCGTACAGCACGATCTGCACGCACGCGCAGTGCCCCATCAACAAGCTGGACGGTACGACGCTCATCTGCCCGTGCCACGGGAGCCAGTTCGACGCCACGACCGGCAAGGTGCTCCAGGCCCCGGCCACCGAGCCGTTGCGGGAGCTGAAGGTGACGGCCGAGAACGGGAAGATCGTCGCGGGTCCGGCGGTCTGATCACCAGGGCGTCTCCGTCACCGCGGCTCACTCCCAGTCCCAGCCGATCCCCACGATCCCCGACCGCATCCGCGGCTCGACGAGGTGCACCGAGTGGTGTCCTCCGGCCAGGCGCAGCTCCTGACGGCCGCTGCGCGGGGCCGCCGCCGAGTGCTGGGTGAAGCGGTGGCAGCGCACCGGGAGCGCGTTCTCGTCGAAGCTCACCTGGAGCGCGTACTGCCCGCCCGCGATACCGAAGTCACGGAGGTACTCGCGGGAGACGCCGGCGGTGCCGTCCTCGACGCCGTAGCGGAAGAGGAACGTATCTCCGGAGCGCAGGCGGGTGCCGAAGAGGAGCTCGGCGACCAGGATGCCGGTCTCGTGGTGGCGGCGGACGCGGCCCGTACGGCAGTTCTCCAGGGCGTGCACCGTCATGCGGTCCGGGGCGCAGCCAGGGTCTCCGTAGTGGACGGCTATGAAGCGGTCGATGCCGTCCCGGTGGGCGCGGACGATGTGCTGCGACTCGCGGCCGACCAGTTCACGGTGCGGCCCGATGCGCACGCGCTCGTGGTGCCCCAGGGTGTGCAGACCGCTGTCGAGCGAGGACTCCAGCTCGGCCAGGAGCTGTTCCAGGACTCCGGAGGCCTCGACGAAGGAGCGGTAGGAGCGGGCCGCCGGGCGCTGCGCCACGGCGCGTTCCTCGGCCTCGGCGAGCAGCCGGATCAGTGACTCCTCGGGGAGCTGGAGGATCTCCTCCAGGGCCCGTACGGCGCGCAGCGACTCGGGGCGCTGCGGACGGCGGGCGCCCTGCTGCCAGTAACTCAGGCTGGTGACGCCGACCTTGACCCCGTAGCGCGTCAGGTGGTGCTGGACGCGCTGCAGCGGCAGTCCGCGGGCGGCGATGGCGGCGCGCAGCGCGACGTGGAAGGGGCCGCCGCGCAGCGCCGAGTCGAGTTCCGCGGTGGCGACGTCCGCCTGCTGTGTGGCGTGCGGCATGCAGGGGCCCTTTCTGTGAATGTTCACAACGGCTGGTCAGGCCGTTCACGCGAGTTGCTCCGGGGCCCCCGTCGGCGCCGGAGGAAGGTCCTCACATCCGTACGCGCCGTCGTTCACGCCCCGAGTTCCCCCGCATTGAAGCGTGTTGACCAAGTCCCGACAACACCTGTCGCCCATCAGGCATATGTGACCTGGCCGAGTCACGCCGGGTGTTCTCACGGCGGTGCGGGCGGCCTCTCCTCGCCCAGCACGTCCCTGATCGCCCGCGCGGACACGGCCGACTTGTGCAGGAAGCCGTGCGCGGGACTGGCGGCGATGAGCTCCTGGAAGTCCTCCCGGGAGTGGGTCGAGATGAGGATCACCGCCGGTACGTTGCCCACCAGGAGGCGCGCGACGTCGAAGCCGCTCTCGCCGTCGAGGTCGAGGTCGACCAGGACGACGTCAGGGGCCGACTCCCGGGCCTGGGAGAGGGCGTCCGCGCCCGTCGAGGCGATGCCGACGACTTCCACCCCGCTTCGCTCCAACAGGGCGCGAGCCGCCTCCAGGAACCGGGCGCTGTCATCGACGAGGAGACAGCGCAGTGACATGTCCTCAGCTTGCCAACCGGTGGTCGGTCGCGCCTTCCGGCTAGCCGGAAAGTGCTGAAGTCCCGTGCCGCAAAGGAAGGTTCTCGTGCACACAGGGCGATGGGGATTCGACGGGCGGTAGCATGACGGCGCCCTGGGGGAGACCGTGCCGTCCGGTCGAGTGGGGGGTGTGCCATGAACCGAACGAGTGCCACGCGTGCGTGGCCCGTTGTCCGCGGGATCCGTCGGCTCCGGGGAGCCCTGGTCCCCTGGGTGGCGTGCGCGGCCCTGCTGCTGGCCGCGTGCGACGGCGGCGGGAGCGACACCAAGGGGGTGAGCGCGTCCCCGAAGGACACCACCTGCGACGGGAAGATCGACGGCGTCGCGCACATCACCGTCTGGTACCACGCGGGCCCCAGTGGCGAGTTCACCACGCTGCAGAACCAGGTGAAGGAGTTCAACAGGCGGCAGAGGCACGTGCGGGTCGAGCTGGTCACCCTCCCGGAGAACCGCGCCTACACCGACCTGGTGCTGTCGGCCGCGGCCAGCGGCGACCTGCCCGACCTCCTGGACTTCGACGGGCCGAACCTCTACAGCTACGCCTGGTCGGGCAAGCTCCGGCCGATCGACTCCTGTGTGCCCGCGAGCGTCCGCGCCGACCTGTTGCCGACGATCCGCCAACAGGGCACCTACGCGGGCCGGTTGTGGGGCGTCGGCACCTTCGACTCGGGCATGGGCCTGTATGTGCGCAAGTCCGTGATGAAGAAGGCCGGGATACGCCTCCCGACCGGCCCCAAGGACGCCTGGACGGCCGCCGAACTGACCGGCGTCCTCGGCAAGTTGCGCACCCAGGGCTACAAGGCGCCGCTCGACCTGCGGCTCGTCTACTCGCAGCCCGGCCAGGAGTGGAACACGTACGGCTTCGCGCCCGCCGTGTGGTCGGCGGGCGGCGACCTCGTCGAGCCCAAGAACTACCGCACCGCCGACGGCTATGTGAACGGCCCCGGTGCGGTCGAGGCGCTCACCGACATGCAGAACTGGGCCAAGGCGGGGCTCATCGACATGGTCAAGGACGACAAGGCGTTCGTCAGTGGCCGCAGTGCGATCTCCTGGTGCGGCCACTGGACCTATCCGGAATTCAACAAGGCCTTCCCCGGGGACGTCGCGATCGTCCCGCTGCCGGACTTCGGCCGGGGGACCGTCACCGGCATGGGCTCCTTCCAGTGGGGCGTCCCGGCGGGCAACGCCGACGGCGACGCCGTATGGCGGTTCCTGTCCTTCCTGCTCCAGCCCGCCCAGGTGCACCGGATGACCGTGGCCGACGGTGCGATCCCGGCCACGGAGAGCGCGATCAGGCTCTCGCCGCAGTACGCGCCCGGCGGCCCCGAGCACCTCTTCATCGAGCAGCTCCGGGACGGGGTGGCCCGCCCCAGGCCGCAGACGCCCGCCTATCCGGCGATCACCGACGCCTTCTCCCGGGCCTTCGCGAAGATCATCTTCGATCGGGCGCCGGTCCAGGCCACCCTTGACGAGGCCGCCAAGAAGATCGACCAGGACCTCGCGGCACACGATGGCTATCCGCCGAGCACATAGCGAGAACGAGTGCCACGCGTGTGTGCCCGACGCGAGTCCCACGCGCGTGCCGATCACGTCTGCGGATCAGGTCTGTCGATCGCGTCCGTCGATCGCGCGGGCCGGTTTCGAGGGAGCCGTCCTCCCCAAGGCCCTGACGATCATGGCCGGTTGGGGGCAGGCTGGGCACGTGACCGACCCTCATCGCTACTCACCAGCCGCCGGCCGCTGAGAGCGCGCCGTGCGTCGCCCCCTGTCTCCGGGCCCGCTCCGCAGAGTGCCGGCAGGGCTCCGTCCCGAGCCCGACCTCGCCACGCCCACCGCGCTCCCGGAGCTGCGCAGCCCGCGCTCCGACCGCGCCGCCCCACTCGGCCCCCGGCGGCGCCCTCGGCCCGCCGCCGCCCTCGGCATCCCCTTCCTCGCCCGGCTGCGCGTCGGGCGCAAGCTGATGCTCCTGGTGCTGCTCCCGGTGACCGGGATGCTGGCGTTCACCGTGTTCGGCGCCCTCTCGCAGTGGCGCGAGGCGCAGACGATGCGGGACTTCCGGACGGCGACCGGGCTGTCGTTCAGGACCACCGCGCTGACCGACGCCATCGCCAGGGAGCGCATCGCCGCCGTGCGGGCCCGGCTGCGGCCCGGCCCGGCGACCCTGAAGGAACGCTCCGCCGCGCAGCACGTCACCGACCACGCCCTGAACGCGGCCCTTCTGGACGCGGCCGGCAGGACCGGGCCGCCCGACGTACCGGGCCGGCTCGACGCACGGAACCGCCAACTGCACGCCCTGCGGCTTCAATTGGGGACCGGCTCCCTCACCGCGCCCCAACTCGCCGCCCAGTACGACACGATCGAGGACGACCTCCTGGAGCTGGCCGCCACCCTGGAGTCCGGCCGCCCGACCCGCACCTCCGGGCAGGCGGCCGACGCCCACATCGCGCTCCTGCGCGCCATCGAGGCCGCCGAACGCGAACGCACCGAACTGGCCGTGCTCTTCGACACCCCCGCCGCCCCGCACGCCATCGCCACGGACCGCTGGTCGGCCCTGGAGAAGGCGCTCCTGGACGACTTCGACCAGACCGCGCCCGCCGCCCTCAAAGGCAGGCTCTACGTCGCCCTCCTCCAGCACCCCGGCCTCGTCGTCCGCAAGACCCGCGAGACCCTCGCCGACCCGCGCGCCGAGCGGAACTCCTGGCCCACATACGGCAGTTGGCTGACCGCCTCGACCCGGCGCATCGAGGCGCTGCGCGTCATCCAGCACCAGGCCGCCGCCGAACTGGGCCGCGGCGCCGCGCGCGACCTCGCCACCGCACGCGCGCGTGAGGCACGCGACCTCAGTGTGTCCCTGGCCGTGCTGGCCGCCGTCACCGTCCTCGCCCTGACCCTGCGCCTGTCGATCACCCGCCCCCTCAGCGAGGTCTCCGCGGGCGCCCGGGCGCTGTCCGAGGGCGATCTGTCCTACGACATCCGGTACGCGGGCCGGGACGAACTCGGCGCCGTGGCCGACATGTTCCGCGAACTGCGGGTGACCACCGAACGGCTCGCCGGCGAGATCACCACCATGAACACGGCGATCGACGACAACCGGCTCGGCCACCGCGCGGACGTCGCCGCGTTCGAGGGGACCTGGGCGGAGCTGCTCGGCGGCATGAACGGCACCATGGCGTCCTTCGCCGCGGCCCAGGGGAGGCGCGACAAGGCCGAGCAGGAGCTGGCGAGCATCTTCCACCTCTCCCTCGACCTGTTGTGCATCGCGGGACTCGACGGCTACTTCAAGCGCGTGAACCCCGCCTTCGAGCGGACCCTCGGCCACTCCGCCGACGCACTCCTGGGCAGACCCTTGCTGGAGTTCGTGCACCCGGAGGACCGGGCACGCACGCGTGGCGCCCTCGACCGGCTGGCGAGCGGCGTCGAACCGGCCGAGTTCGAGAACCGCTTCGTCCGCGACGACGGCACCGAACGCTGGCTCCAGTGGAGCGCCCGCGCCGTCCCCGGAGAGGGCCTCATCTACGCCGCCGCGCGCGACGTCACCGAGAGCCGCCGCGCCGCCCGCGAACAGGCCGCCCTGCGCCGGGTCGCCACCCTCGTCGCCCGCGGGGTGCCCCCGCACGAGGTGTTCTCCGAAGTCGCCGACCAGGTGGGCAAGGTACTGAGCAGCGACTCCGCCGCCGTCCTGCGCTACGGCGCCGACGGAGCCGTCACCGTCCTCGGTTCCGCCCGCAGGCCCGCCGCCGAGGCCGAGACGGCCGCCGCGGCGGAGGTGGCGCGTACCGCACGCCCCGCGCGCGTGAGCCGCTCGGTGGGCGTCCCCATCGTCGTGGACGACCGGCTGTGGGGTGCCGTCGTCGCGGCCGCCGCCGGAACCGAACCGCTGCCCCCGGACACCGAGTCCCGGCTCGCCGACTTCACCGAACTCGTCGCCACCGCCCTCGCCAACGCCGACAGCCGCGACCAGCTCACCGCGTCACGCGCGCGCGTGGTGGCCGCCGGGGACGCCTCCAGACGCCGTATCGAACGCGATCTGCACGACGGCGTCCAACAGCGGCTCGTCTCGCTCCAACTCGACCTCAGAACGGCCCAGTCGATGCTGGACGAGCAGCCGGCGGAACTCGCCGAGCAGCTGGACCACATCGCCAAGGGCCTGGACGACACCTTCGCCGACCTGTTGCAGATCGCGCGCGGCATCCACCCCGCGATCCTCTCCAAGGGCGGCCTGGGCCCGGCCCTGCGCGCGCTGGCCCGGCGCTCCGCCGTCCCCGCGGAACTCGACCTGAGCCTGCCGGCCGGCCGGCTCCCGGAACGGATCGAGGTCGCCGTCTACTACGTGACGTCCGAGTGCCTCACCAACGCCGTCAAGCACGCGCGCGCGAGCTTCGTCGCGGTGTCGGCGCGGGTCGAGGACGACGTCCTGGAGGTGACGATCGCCGACGACGGACTGGGCGGCGCCGACCTCGGGCACGGCTCCGGGCTCATCGGCCTCGTCGACCGCGTCGAGGCGATCGGCGGCAAGCTGCGCGTCGCCAGCCCACCGGGAGAGGGCACGACCCTCACCGTACGACTGCCGCTGCCCCGCACGGAGGTGTGACCGCCCGAGGCGTACGCGGTGGGTGTCCAGGCCGGGGGAGCGTGGACTCGGTGACCTCGCGTACGCGTCGGGCGGTCTTCTCGGACGGAGAGGCAGCCGTCCGGTTCCAGGGGTGCGGTGAGGGCTCCCTCAGGGACCGGGAGTGGCCCTCCGGGGACCGGCTGTCCTCCTCCCACGGGCGGACACGGACCGACCGCCGTCGTCTGCCCGCCCGTGTCCGCCGCACCTTCCGCTGCCCTTCCGCCGGTCCGGCCCTGGATCCCTCGGTTCTCGCCCGGGACGACCGGTCCGCCCACATCCGCACTGCTTAGAGAATCGCCCGGACACGGCCCCGTGTCGTCACGGCCCCCCCCAATTCCCGTACCCGCTAGCCGTACCCGACCCGGTCCGGCAGGCTGTGCGTGGCGCACCGCACGGGGCGGGGCAAGGGGAGCCGGGACGATGGACGCAGCGCAGCAGACCGCGCGGGGACGGGTCGTCCTCGCCGACGACGACGTCCTCCTCAGAGAGGGTCTCGCGAGCCTGTGCGAACGCCTGGGCTACGAGGTGGCGGGTCAGGCCGGCGACGCGGTACGGCTCCTGGAACTGGTCGACAGCGAGCGCCCCGACCTCGCGATCGTCGACATCAGGATGCCGCCCGACCACTCCACCGAGGGGCTGAAGGCGGCCCGGACGATCCGTGAGCTCCATCCCGACACCGGCATCCTCGTGCTGTCCGCGTTCGTCGAGGTCGAGGAGGCCCTGGAGCTGCTGGCCGGCGGGCACAAGGTCGGGTATCTCCTCAAGAGCCGGATCACGGTCGTCGACGAGTTCGTCGAGGCACTCGACCGCATCCACAAGGGCGGCTCGGTCGTCGACCCCTCCCTGGTGCACGAGCTGTTCTCGGCGCAGCGCCGCGACGACCCGCTGTCCTTCCTCAGCAACCGTGAGCGCGAGGTCCTGGCGCTGATGGCGGAAGGCCGTTCCAACGCCGGCATCGGCCGCCGGCTGTGGGTCACCGAGGGCACCGTCGAGAAACACGTCCGCAGCATCCTGGGCAAACTCCACCTTCCGGAAGCCGCCGACGACCACCGCCGGGTCCTGGCCGTTCTGACGTTTCTGGAGTCCCGGTAGGCGTTGTCCACAGCCCCGCCGCGCTGTCACTCCGCGCCAGTAGGGTGTGAAACATGGCCGATCCCTCCAGCTACCGCCCCAGGCCGGGAGAGATCCCGGACTCGCCCGGGGTCTACCGATTCCGCGACGAACACCGCCGGGTGATCTACGTCGGAAAGGCGAAGAGCCTGCGCCAGCGCCTGGCGAACTACTTCCAGGACCTGGCCGGACTCCACCCGCGCACGCGCACGATGGTCACCACGGCCGCGTCGGTGGAGTGGACGGTCGTGTCCACGGAGGTCGAGGCGCTCCAGCTGGAGTACTCCTGGATCAAGGAGTACGACCCCCGGTTCAACGTCAAGTACCGCGACGACAAGAGCTACCCGTACCTCGCGGTGACGATGAACGAGGAGTACCCGCGCGTCCAGGTGATGCGCGGTCACAAGAAGAAGGGCGTCCGCTACTTCGGGCCCTACGGACACGCGTGGGCGATCCGCGACACCGTGGACCTTCTGCTGCGCGTCTTCCCCGTCCGCACCTGCTCGGCCGGCGTCTTCAAGAACGCCGCCCGCACCGGCCGCCCCTGTCTGCTCGGCTACATCGGCAAGTGCTCCGCGCCCTGCGTCGGCCGCGTCACCGAGGAAGAACACCGCGAACTGGCCGACGAGTTCTGCGACTTCATGGCCGGCCGCACCGGCACGTACATCCGTCGCCTGGAGACGGCGATGACGGACGCGGCCGAGGAGATGGAGTACGAGCGGGCGGCCCGTCTGCGCGACGACATCGAGGCCCTGAAGAAGGCCATGGAGAAGAGCGCGGTCGTCCTCGCCGACGCGACCGACGCCGACCTGATCGCGCTCGCCGAGGACGAGCTGGAGGCGGCCGTCCAGATCTTCCACGTCCGCGGCGGACGCGTCCGCGGCCAGCGCGGCTGGGTCACCGACAAGGTCGAGGACGTCACCACCGCGGCCCTCGTTGAGCACGCCCTCCAGCAGCTCTACGGCGAGGAGAAGGGCGACGCCGTCCCCAAGGAGGTCCTCGTCCCGGCACTGCCCGACCCGTTGGAGCCGGTCCAGCAGTGGCTGACGGACCGGCGCGGGGCGAACGTGTCGCTCCGCATCCCCCAGCGCGGCGACAAGAAGTCCCTCATGGAGACCGTCGCGCGCAACGCCCAGCAGTCCCTCGTTCTCCACAAGACCAAGCGCGCCTCCGACCTCACCACCCGCTCGCGCGCCCTGGAGGAGATCTCCGAGGCCCTCGACCTGGACAGCGCCCCCCTCAGGATCGAGTGCTACGACATCTCGCACCTCCAGGGCGACGACGTCGTGGCGTCGATGGTCGTCTTCGAGGACGGACTCTCCCGCAAGAGCGAGTACCGCCGCTTCCAGATCAAGGGCTTCGAGGGCCAGGACGACGGCCGCTCCATGCACGAGGTCATCACCCGCCGCTTCCGGCGCTATCTCGCCGACAAGGAGAAGACGGGGGAGTGGGCGGACGGCGACGAGCTGACGGACCTCAAGGACGACGAGGGCCGCCCCAAGCGGTTCGCCTACCCGCCGCAGCTCGTAGTGGTCGACGGCGGGCAGCCGCAGGTCGCCGCCGCCAAGAAGGCCCTCGACGAGCTGGGCATCGACGACATCGCCGTGTGCGGCCTCGCCAAGCGCCTGGAGGAGGTCTGGCTGCCCGGCGAGGACGACCCCGTGGTCCTGCCCCGCACCAGCGAGGGCCTCTACCTCCTCCAGCGCGTCCGCGACGAGGCCCACCGCTTCGCGATCACCTACCAGCGCGCCAAGCGGGCCAAGCGGTTCCGGGCGAGCCTCCTGGACGACGTGCCCGGACTCGGCGAGACCCGCAAACAGGCGCTGATCAAGCATTTCGGTTCGGTGAAGAAGCTGCGGTCCGCGACAATCGACCAGATCTGCGAGGTTCCCGGCATAGGTCGCAAGACCGCCGAGACCATCGCGGTGGCCCTCGCCCAGGCGGCCCCGGCCGCACCCGCCGTCAACACGGCGACTGGAGAGATCATGGATGACATGGAAGACGGGACACCCGAGACGACAGCGGGTGTCCCGGGGGAGCCCGTACCCGCGGGAGCCCCGGACGAGCGACGGGGGCAGGAGACATGAGCGAACAAGAGAAGCAGCCCACAGCGGACCGAGATCGGACGCACAAGGAAACCGACGACGATCAGGCTCCACAGCAAGAGGTCCAGGACGACGGAGCACAGGTGAGTACGGACAGCACGACCCCCGGGGCGCCCGAAGCGGCCATCCCCGAGCTGGTGATCATCTCCGGCATGTCCGGGGCCGGGCGGTCCACCGCCGCCAAGTGCCTGGAGGACCTCGGCTGGTTCGTCGTCGACAACCTCCCGCCCGCCCTGATCCCCACCATGGTGGAGCTCGGCGCCCGCTCCCAGGGCAACGTGGCACGGATCGCGGTCGTCGTCGACGTACGAGGCCGACGCTTCTTCGACAACCTCCGCGAGTCCCTCGCCGATCTGGCCTCCAAGCACGTCACCCGGCGGATCGTCTTCCTGGAGTCCTCGGACGACGCCCTGGTGCGCCGTTTCGAGTCCGTGCGCCGCCCCCACCCCCTCCAGGGCGACGGCCGCATCGTCGACGGCATCGACGCCGAACGCGAGCTGCTGCGCGAACTGCGCGGCGACGCCGACCTCGTCATCGACACCTCCAGCCTCAACGTCCACGAACTCCGCGCCAAGATGGACGCCCAGTTCGCCGGCGAGGAGGAGCCCGAACTGCGGGCCACCGTCATGTCCTTCGGCTTCAAGTACGGCCTCCCGGTCGACGCCGACCTCGTCGCCGACATGCGCTTCCTGCCCAACCCGCACTGGATCCCGGAGCTGCGCCCCTTCAACGGCCTCAACGAAGAGGTCTCGGCGTACGTCTTCAACCAGCCCGGCGCCAAGGAGTTCCTCGACCGGTACGCCGAGCTGCTCAGGCTCATCGCGGCCGGCTACCGGCGTGAGGGCAAGCGGTACGTGACGATCGCGATCGGCTGCACCGGAGGCAAGCACCGCTCGGTCGCCACCGCGGAGAAGCTCGCCGCGCGGCTCGTGGCCGAGGGCGTGGAGACGGTGGTCGTACACCGGGACATGGGACGGGAATGACGGGACGTGGCCCACGGCTGGGCAGGCTGCGCCGAGTGGTGCCCGAAGGACGGACGACCAGGCCCGTGGAGGCCCGTGGCGGCAAGCCGCGCCGGCGCGGCACCCAGCCCAAGGTGGTCGCCCTCGGCGGCGGCATGGGCCTGTCCGCCTCGCTCACCGCGCTGCGCCGGATCACCGGCGACCTCACCGCCGTCGTCACCGTGGCCGACGACGGCGGCTCCAGCGGACGCCTGCGCGACGAACTGGGCGTGCTGCCCCCCGGGGACCTGCGCAAGGCCCTCGCCGCGCTGTGCGGCGACGACGACTGGGGCCAGACCTGGGCCCGGGTCATCCAGCACCGCTTCCAGTCCAAGGGCGACCTGCACGAGCACGCGGTCGGCAATCTGCTGATCGTCGCCCTGTGGGAGCAGCTCGGGGACCACGTCCAGGCACTCGACCTGGTCGGCAAGCTGCTCGGCGCGCACGGGCGCGTGCTGCCCATGTCCGCCGTACCGCTGGAGTTGCAGGCCCTGGTCAAGGGGCACGATCCGGCGCGGCCCGACGACGTCGACACCGTCCGGGGGCAGGCGACGGTCGCGCTCACGCCCGGCGAGGTGATGTCCGTGCACGTCGTGCCGCACGACCCGCCGGCCGTGCCCGAGGCGGTCGCCGCCGTGCTCGACGCGGACTGGGTGGTGCTCGGCCCGGGCTCCTGGTTCTCGTCGGTGATCCCGCATCTTCTGGTGCCGGAACTGCTCGACGCGCTCACCGAGACGAAGGCGCGCCGGGTGCTCTCCCTGAACCTCGCGCCGCAGCCCGGAGAAACCGATGGCTTCTCCCCGCAGCGTCATTTGGAGGTTTTGGGACGACACGCCCCTAAACTCGCCCTGGACGTGGTGCTGGCCGACGAGGCCGCCGTGCCCGATCGCGCGTCGCTCACCGAAGCCGCCAAGCGGCTCGACGCCGCGGTCGAGCTGGCGCCGGTGGCCAGGACCGACGGAACTCCAAGGCACGATCCGGAGCTGTTGGCCGCCGCGTACGACCGTATTTTTCGGATGCATGGAAGGATCGGCCCATGGCGATGACGGCAGCGGTGAAGGATGAGATCTCCCGGCTTCCCGTCACCCGGACCTGCTGCAGGAAGGCGGAGGTCTCCGCCATTCTGCGGTTCGCCGGAGGCCTCCACCTGGTGAGCGGGCGCATCGTGATCGAGGCGGAGCTGGACACCGCGATGGCGGCGCGCCGGCTCAAGCGGGACATCCTGGAGATCTTCGGCCACAGTTCCGAGCTGATCGTGATGGCGCCCGGCGGACTGCGCCGCGGTTCCCGTTACGTCGTCCGGGTGGTCGCCGGCGGCGATCAGCTGGCCCGGCAGACGGGGCTCGTGGACGGCCGTGGACGCCCGATCCGGGGCCTGCCGCCGCAGGTAGTCTCCGGGGCGACCTGTGACGCGGAGGCGGCCTGGAGAGGCGCGTTCCTGGCCCATGGCTCGCTGACCGAGCCCGGCCGGTCCTCCTCCCTGGAGGTGACCTGCCCGGGTCCGGAGGCCGCGCTCGCGCTGGTCGGCGCCGCGCGTCGGCTGTCGATCGCGGCGAAGGCGCGCGAGGTGCGCGGGGTCGACCGGGTGGTCGTCCGCGACGGCGACGCGATCGGCGCCCTGCTCACCCGCCTCGGCGCGCACGAGTCGGTGCTGGCCTGGGAGGAGCGCCGGATGCGCCGCGAGGTGCGCGCCACGGCGAACCGCCTCGCCAACTTCGACGACGCCAACCTGCGCCGCTCGGCCCGCGCGGCCGTCGCCGCAGGCGCCCGTGTGGGCCGTGCGCTGGAGATCCTCGCCGACGAGGTCCCCGAGCACCTCGCGGCGGCCGGCCGCCTCCGCATGGACCACAAGCAGGCCTCCCTGGAGGAACTGGGCGCCCTCGCCGACCCGCCGCTCACCAAGGACGCCGTGGCCGGCCGTATCCGCCGTCTGCTGGCGATGGCCGACAAGCGTGCCCAGGACCTGGGCATCCCGGGCACGGAGTCCAGCATCACCGAGGAGATGGCCGACAACCTGGTCGGCTGACCCCTCCTGTTGACCGACGATCTCTCAACACGCCGGTGCGGATGTCCCCTTCGGGGTTGTCGGCACCGGCGTTCTTCTGCGATCAGGCAGTCCTCCCCCCCCCCGGATACTCACGAGCAGTCGACGCACCGGAGCGCACCGGGCTGGTCCTGCCCGGCGCATCCGCTTGGAGAGAGCCGCGGGCGGCCGACCGGCGTCAGCGCGTCGGCGACCTGGGGCGAGAGCGCGCGAGACCCCCACTGGGTGAGTGGGCGCCGCCCCAACTTCCTCACCCGCACTTCCCGGCACGAGCCCGCCGCGCCCCCGGAGGGCCCCGCACCGGCGTTTGACTGTCCTTGTGTCGCCCTTGACTCGATCATGAACTGTCATGAGCCTGGCAACTGTTCGCTGCTGTGGCGAACGATTGCTAGGGGGATTCATGAGACACAGAGCGAGATCGATCCTCGCTGTCGGCGCGCTCCTGATCACCGGGGCGAGCATCGCACCGATCGCCCAGGCGCAGGGCGGGAGTTCGGCGAAGTCCGACCCGGACGAGGTCAAGGTCTTCCGCGCCGACGTCACCCAGAAGCAGATCCCGCTGCTCCTGAAGGCCGGACAGGACGCCCACGAACTCGGCGACAACAAGTTCTCCGCGTCCGGCAGGACCGCCGTCGAGGTCTACCTCACCGACCAGCAGGCCGGGAAGCTGGAGAAGCAGGGTGTCGACCTCACCGAACACACCCTGACGGCCAAGGCCGAGACCCGCGTCGAGGACGCGGCGCAGGGGGTCTTCCGGCCGTACAGCGGAAGCGGTGGTCTGAAGGAGGAGATCCTCCGGACCGGGCAGGCCAATCCCGGGCTCACCAAGGTCGAGTCCATCGGGAAGACGGTCGACGGCCAGGACATCCTCGCGCTCAAACTGACCAAGGGCGCGAAGAAGACCAAGGACGGCTCCAAGCCCGCCGTGCTGTACGTGTCCAACCAGCACGCGCGCGAGTGGATCACGCCGGAGATGACCCGCCGGCTGATGCACTACTACCTGGACAACTACAAGACCGACAAACGCGTCAAGAAGATCGTCGACTCGACCGAACTGTGGTTCGTGCTGTCGGCCAACCCGGACGGCTACGACTACACCTTCCAGAACTCCGACACCCGCCTGTGGCGCAAGAACCTGCGGGACGTCAACGGCGACGGCACCATCTCCACCGGCGACGGCGTCGACCTCAACCGCAACTTCGCCTACAAGTGGGGCTATGACGACGAGGGTTCGTCCCCGAACCCCACCAGTGAGACCTACCGTGGCACGGCCCCCGCCTCCGAGCCGGAGACCAAGGCGCTCGACAACTTCGAGAAGCGGATCGACTTCAGCTACGGCATCAACTACCACTCCGCCGCCGAACTCCTCCTCTACGGAGTCGGCTGGCAGGTCGCGACCCCGACCCCGGACGACGTGCTCTACAAGGCGCTCGCGGGCACGCCCGACAACCCGGCGATCCCCGGCTACCACTCGCAGGTCTCCTCGGAGCTGTACACGACCAACGGCGAGGCGGACGGCCACGCGTCGAACGTCAACGGCATGTCGATGTTCACCCCGGAGATGTCGACCTGCCAGACCGCGTCGAACATCGACCCGAACGACGCCTGGAACGCGGCCGACTGCCAGTCCGTCTTCAACTACCCGGACGACGAGAAGCTGATCCAGGACGAGTTCGCGAAGAACATCCCCTTCGCGCTCTCCGTCGCCGAGACCGCCGCCCACCCCGACCAGCCGACCTCGTCGGTCGGCCTGAGCGCCGCCGACTTCACCCCGGCCGCCTTCTCCACCTCGTACGCGCGCGGTGCCGACCAGGAAGTCTCCGTCGTCGTACGGAAGTCCGTGCGCGACAAGGAGCTCAAGTACCGCGTCAACGGCGGCCGTACGCAGGACAAGGCACTCAAGTCCTGGAAGGGCGGCCAGACCTACGGCGGGGACGACAACCTGTACTTCGACGAGTACCGGGCGAAGGTCAAGGGCGGTGCCCCGGGCGACAAGGTCGAGGTCTGGTTCACCGGCAGGACGAAGGCCGGGAAGTCCACCTCCAGCGCGCACTTCACGTACACGGTGACCAAACTGCCCTCGGCCGACACCCTCGTCGTCGCCGAGGAGGGCGCTGCCGCCACCCAGGCGCAGACCTACGTCGACGCCCTGAAGGCGAACGGCCGTAAGGCACTCGTCTGGGACGTCGCCACCCAGGGCGCGCCCGACGCGCTCGCCGTGCTCGGCCACTTCAAGACCGTCGTCCACTACTCGGGCACGGCGGGACCGGGCAACGGCACCCAGCTCCAGTTGCGCGCCTACCTCAACGAGGGCGGCAAGCTGATCGAGGCCGGCGAGCAGGCCGGCGGCTCCGTCGCGCTCGCCGACGGCACCCCTTCGAACGACTTCAGCCAGTACTACCTGGGCGCCTACTCGCGTACGTCGACCCCCGGGGCCAACGGCTTCACCGGCTCCGGCAAGCTCGACGGATTCACCGGGCCGCTCAGCGGCGCGCCCGGCAACCCGCTGGACCGGGCCGGCACCTACAGCGTCACCTCCGACTCGCTGTCGCCCACCACGTACCCGCAGTTCGCGAGTGCGGGAGCGGGCAAGTTCGCCGGGACCGTCAACCCGTACGGCCCCTACGCGGGCTCCTACATGGCGGCCGCCGTCCACAACGACGACTCCTACAAGCGCCTCACCCGCACCATCGACCTCACCGGGGTGAGCGCGGCCGACAAGCCCACGCTGCGCAGCGAGCTGCTGTGGGACACCGAGCCCGGCTACGACCACGCCGTGGTCGAGATCCACACCACCGGGGCCGACGACTGGACCACGCTCCCGGAGGTGGGCGGCGCCACCGGCACCGCCGTACCGGCGGAGTGCGGGGCCGGCTTCCTGATCGCCGAGCACCCGTGGCTCAAGCACTACCTGACCATCGCGAACAACGACTGCACCGCGACCGGCACCACCGGCTCGTGGAACAGCTTCACCGGCGCCTCCAACGGCTGGCAGCAGGTCGGCTTCGACCTGAGCGCCTACGCCGGCAAGTCCGTCGAGGTCTCGCTGAGCTACATCACCGACCCGGGCAGCGGCGGCCACGGCGTCCTCGCCGACGACACCTCGCTCGTCGTGGGCGGCACGGCGACCCAGACCGAGGGCTTCGAGACCTCCCTCGGCCCCTGGACCGTGACAGGACCGCCCGTCGGCAGCCCCGCGGTCCTGAACGACTGGACCCGCACCGGAGCCCTCTTCCAGACGTACGGCGCGGTCACCACCGACCGCTCCGTGCTGCTGGGCTTCGGCCTGGAACAGGTCACCTCGGCCGGTGACCGCGCGACCCTGCTCAAGAAGGCGCTGGCGGCCCTCAAGAGCTGACTCGGCGTGTCGATGTCATGAACATCGAGGGCGGTCCGTACCCCTACTGGCGGGTACGGACCGCCCTGCGGTGTATGGGGCATCTCGATGTCACCCCGGGGGGCTCAGGAGGGTAGGGTCGTAGGCGGTCGGGGACATCCCATACAACTCGCCGGCACTGAGCCGGCGTACCAACGAGGAGATCGGTTCGTGACGATCCGCGTAGGCATCAACGGCTTTGGCCGCATCGGTCGTAACTACTTCCGCGCGCTGCTGAAGCAGGGTGCTGACATCGAGATCGTGGCTGTCAACGACCTGGGTGACACCGCGACCACCGCTCACCTGCTCAAGTACGACACCATCCTGGGCCGCCTGCAGGCCGAGGTGTCGCACACCGCCGACACGATCACCGTCGACGGGCACACGATCAAGGTCCTGTCCGAGCGCAACCCCGCCGACATCCCGTGGGGCGAGCTGGGCGTCGACATCGTCATCGAGTCGACCGGCATCTTCACGAAGAAGTCCGACGCCGAGAAGCACATCGCCGGCGGCGCCAAGAAGGTCCTCATCTCGGCTCCGGCCAAGGATGAGGACATCACGATCGTGATGGGCGTCAACCAGGACAAGTACGACGCGGCCAACCACCACGTCATCTCGAACGCCTCCTGCACCACCAACTGCGTGGCGCCGATGGCCAAGGTTCTCGACGAGAACTTCGGCATCGTCAAGGGCCTGATGACCACGGTGCACGCGTACACGAACGACCAGCGCATCCTGGACTTCCCGCACTCGGACCTGCGCCGCGCGCGTGCCGCCGCCGAGAACATCATCCCGACCACCACCGGTGCCGCCAAGGCCACCGCCCTGGTGCTCCCGCAGCTCAAGGGCAAGCTGGACGGCATCGCGATGCGCGTCCCGGTCCCGACCGGCTCGGCCACCGACCTGGTCGTCCAGCTCCAGCGCGAGGTCACCAAGGACGAGGTCAACGCCGCGTTCAAGAAGGCCTCCGAGGACGGCGACCTCAAGGGCTACCTGACGTACACCGAGGACCCGATCGTCTCCTCGGACATCGTCGGCGACCAGGCCTCCTGCACCTTCGACTCCCTCCTGACCATGGTCCAGGACGGCACGTCGGTGAAGATCCTCGGCTGGTACGACAACGAGTGGGGCTACTCCAACCGCCTCGTCGACCTCACGGTCTTCGTCGGCGGCCAGCTCTGACCTCCAGAGCAGGCAACTCGATGTGAGTCAGGGCTCGGGCAGCGCACGCCGCGCTGCCCGGGCCCTGTACTACGTAGTGATCGATCGGCCTCTCCGTAGTGATCGATCCGCCCTCTCGGATCCGAAGAGCCTGAAGAGCCCTCCCTAGGAGCCCCTTTTCATGAAGACGATCGACGAACTCCTCGCCGAAGGAGTGGACGGCAAGCGGGTCTTCGTCCGCGCCGACCTCAACGTCCCGCTGGACGACAACGGCCTCATCACCGACGACGGCCGCATCCGCGCCGTCCTGCCCACGATCAAGGCCCTCGTCGAGGCGGGCGCCAAGGTGATCGTGGCCTCGCACCTGGGCCGTCCCAAGGGCGCCCCGGACCCGGCCTTCTCCCTCCTCCAGCCCGCCGAGCGACTGGCCGAACTCCTGGACGCGCCGGTCGCGTTCGCCCAGGACACCGTCGGCCCCGCCGCCCACGACGCGGTGCGCGGCCTGGAGCCCGGCCAGGTCGCGGTCATCGAGAACCTGCGCTTCAACGCGGGCGAGACCGCCAAGGACGACGTCGAGCGCGGCGAGTTCGCCGACCAGCTCGCCGCCCTCGCCGATGTCTACGTAGGCGACGGTTTCGGCGCCGTGCACCGCAAGCACGCCTCCGTGTACGACCTCCCGGCCCGCCCGCCGCACTACGCCGGCTACCTCATCGCCACCGAGGTCGGCGTCCTGAAGAAGCTCACCGAGGACGTCAAGCGGCCCTACGTCGTCGCCCTCGGCGGCTCCAAGGTCTCCGACAAGCTGGCCGTCATCGACCAGCTCCTCGGCAAGGCCGACCGCATCCTCATCGGCGGCGGCATGGCCTTCACCTTCCTCAAGGCCAAGGGCTACGAGATCGGCGCCTCCCTGGTCCAGGACGACCAACTGGCCGCCGTCACCGAGTACGTCGAGCGCGCCGAGAAGAACGGCGTCGAGCTGGTCGTCCCCGTCGACGTCGTGACCTCGGGCGCGTTCCCGGACCTGAAGACCAAGGCCCCGTCCCACCCCACCACCGTCGCCGCGGACGCCATCCCCGCCGACCAGATGGGCCTCGACATCGGTCCCGAGACCGGTGCCCTGTACGCCTCGAAGCTCGCCGACGCGGCCACCATCTTCTGGAACGGTCCGATGGGCGTCTTCGAGCACCCCGACTACGCCGAGGGCACCAAGGCGGTCGCCCAGGCCCTTCTCGACTCCCCGGCCTTCACTGTCGTCGGCGGTGGCGACTCCGCCGCGGCCGTCCGCATCCTGGGCTTCGACGAGACCGCATTCGGCCACATCTCGACCGGCGGCGGCGCCTCCCTCGAATACCTAGAGGGCAAGACGCTCCCCGGCCTCGCCGCACTGGAGGACTGACCTTTCATGGCTCCATCCACTACCTCTGGGCGCACGCCGATCATGGCGGGCAACTGGAAGATGAACCTCAACCACCTCGAGGCCATCGCCCACGTCCAGAAGCTCGCCTTCGCCCTCGCGGACAAGGACTACGAGGCCGTCGAGGTCGCCGTCCTGCCGCCCTTCACCGACCTGCGCTCCGTGCAGACCCTGGTCGACGGCGACAAACTCAAGATCAAGTACGGCGCCCAGGACATCTCGGCGCACGACTCCGGCGCCTACACCGGCGAGATCTCCGGTGCGATGCTGGCCAAGCTGAAGTGCACGTACGTGGCGATCGGCCACTCCGAGCGCCGCCAGTACCACGCCGAGACCGACGAGATCGTCAACGCGAAGGTCAAGGCCGCCTACAAGCACGGCCTGACCCCGATCCTCTGTGTCGGCGAGGAGCTGGAGGTGCGCGAGGCGGCCAACCACGTCCCGCACACCCTCGCCCAGGTCGAGGGCGGCCTCAAGGACGTCCCGGCCGAGCAGGCCGAGTCGGTCGTCATCGCCTACGAGCCCGTGTGGGCCATCGGCACCGGCAAGGTCTGCGGCGCCGGTGACGCCCAGGAGGTCTGCCAGGCCATCCGCGGCAAGCTCGCCGAGCTCTACTCGCAGGAACTGGCCGACCAGGTCCGCATCCAGTACGGCGGCTCCGTCAAGTCCGGCAACGTCGCCGAGATCATGGCCCAGCCCGACGTGGACGGCGCCCTGGTCGGCGGTGCCTCGCTGGACGCCGACGAGTTCGTCAAGATCGCGCGCTTCCGCGATCAGTGAGTCCGGCAGTGTGTAGGCGGTAGCGGCGATCCGTCGTACCCTTGCGGGGGCATAGGGCTGTCTCTATGCCCCCTGTCGTCCATCCGAATCCGAGGAAGTTGGTCCAGCCGTGGTTTTGGGGTTCTCGATCGCCCTGATCGTCTTCAGCCTGCTGCTGATGCTGCTGGTGCTGATGCACAAGGGGAAGGGCGGCGGTCTCTCCGACATGTTCGGTGGCGGCATGGCGTCGTCCGTCGGCGGCTCGTCGGTCGCCGAGCGCAACCTGGACCGCATCACCGTGGTGCTCGGTGTGCTCTGGTTCGCCTGCATCGTCGTACTCGGTCTGCTGATGAAGACGAGCTGACCGCACGTTCCATCGCACATTCCGTACGTAAGGCCCCATGTTCGGTACGCGCAGCTGAGCGCGGCCTATCATGGGGCTTGCGTCTAGGTGTAGGGGCTGTAACTCCAACCACTGGACGCGCGTTGGGCCTTACGTAGACTGAGGCGCTCGCAACGGAGCGAAAACGCCGACTCGCTTCGCGGCACCATCACGCAGGGAGTTACGACCGTGGCAAGTGGCAACGCGATCCGAGGAAGCCGGGTCGGGGCGGGGCCGATGGGTGAGGCCGAGCGCGGCGAGTCCGCGCCCCGGCTGCGCATCGTCTTCTGGTGCTCCAACGGACACGAGACACAGCCCAGCTTCGCCAGCGACGCGCAGGTTCCCGACACCTGGGACTGCCCGCGCTGCGGCTTCCCGGCCGGACAGGACCGGGACAACCCGCCGGCCCCACCGCGCACCGAGCCCTACAAGACGCACCTCGCGTATGTACGGGAGCGGCGCAGCGACGCGGACGGCGAGGCGATCCTCGCCGAGGCACTCGCCAAACTGCGGGGAGAAATCTAGGAGTTGAACCGGCCGGACGCCCACAAGGTGTCTGGCCGGAGCTGTTTCGCGCCCCGGTGGCCGGCCGCCTCCGGACCGATTGTCAGTGGCACCCTCTACGGTTCGTGAATCGGCGGACCGCGAGGGGGAATGGTGACGACGGGCGAGGCGACGGGCAGTCATGTGCCTGCGTGGCGTGGGGGGTTCGGGCGGTTGTGGAGCGCCGCCGTGGTCTCCCGGTTCGGGGACGCGCTGCGGGGTGCGGCGCTGCCCCTGCTCGCCGTCTCGCTGACGGACCGGCCCCTGCTCATCGCGTCCGTGACCGCCTGCGGCTATCTGCCCTGGATCGTCTTCGGGCTGCTCGGCGGCGCGGTAGCCGACCGGGTGGACCAGCGGCGCGCGATGTGGACGGTGGACGCGGTCCGCGCCCTGCTCGTCGCCGCCTTCGCCGCGGTCGTCGCCCTCGGCCACGCCTCGATCCTCCTGCTCATCGCGCTGGCCTTCGCACTGACCACGCTCCAGACCCTCTTCGACAACGCCTCCACGGCTCTGCTGCCGGCCCTGGTGGACCGCGCGGCGCTCGGCAGCGCCAACGCCCGGCTGATGACCGGACAGCAGATCGCGGGCGGCCTGATGGGGGCGCCCGTGGTGCCCCTGCTGATCGCCGCCGGCGCGGCGGTCCCCTTCGTGGCCGACGCCGGGACCTTCCTCCTGGCCGCCGCACTGGTCGCCTCCCTGCGCACCACGGCGCCCGAGCGCGCGCCGAGACCGGCGGGCAGCACACTGCGCGCGGAGATCGCGGACGGACTGGGCACCCTGTGGCGCGACCGGCCCCTGCGCGGGCTGTGCGCGGCGACCGCCCTGTGCAACGTCGGCATGGGCGCCCTGATCGCCACCCTGGTCGTCCTGGTGACCGGCTGGCTGCACGCGGGCACCGCCGGATACGCGGCGGCGACCACCGCGTACGCCGTCGGAGGCCTGGCCGGGGGAGCGGTGAACCGGCGGATCGCCACCCGGCTCGGCCCGCTGCGGAGCGTGCTGCTCGCGGGCCTGGCGCAGATCGGCGCCCTCGTCGTCATGGGCTCCGTGCGCAGCCTGACCGCGGTCGTGGCCGCCCTCGCGGTCTTCGGCTTCATGGGCATGGTGTGGAACGTCAACACGACGACCCTGATGCAGCAGCGCGCCCCCGCCGACATGCTGGGCCGGGTCAGCTCCGCGTTCCGCACCCTGGCCGTCGCCGGGGCCCCGCTCGGTGCCCTCCTCGGTGGCCTCACCGCGACGGCCTGGGGACTGAACACACCCGCACTGCTCACCGCCGCCTTCTTCGTCCTGTCGGTCATCGCGCTGATACCTGCGGTCAAGCCGGACGTACCTGTTGTTGCCCCGCACGACGACGCGACGACCGCTCATGTCACGGGCTGATCAATTAGGTTGGAACCGGCCCCCAGGTCGGTAGGAAAGAAGGCTGAAGTCGCAATGAACGCAGACGGCCGTACCAGGCTCAACCAGACGCCCGAGTGGACCGCCTTGGCCAAGCACCGTGAGGAGCTCGCCGAGGTCCGGCTGCGCGAGCTGTTCGCCGCCGATCCCGGACGCGGCACCGGCTACACGCTCCGGGTCGGTGACCTGCACCTCGACTACTCGAAGCACCTCGTCACCGACGAGACCCTGCGGCTGCTGCACGCGCTGGCCGCCGCCACGGACGTGTTCGGGCTCCGGGACGCGATGTTCCGCGGCGAGAAGATCAACGTCACGGAGGACCGCGCGGTCCTGCACACCGCGCTGCGCGCCCCGCGTGACGCGGTGGTCGAGGTCGACGGCGAGAACGTGGTGCCGCAGGTGCACGCGGTGCTCGACAAGATGGCCGGCTTCGCCGACCGCGTCCGCTCCGGCGAGTGGACCGGCCACACCGGCAAGCGCATCAAGAACATCGTCAACATCGGTATCGGCGGCTCCGACCTCGGTCCGGCGATGGCGTACGAAGCCCTCCGCGCCTTCACCGACCGCGGTCTGACGGTGCGCTTCGTGTCGAACGTGGACGGCGCCGACCTGCACGAGGCCACCCGTGACCTCGACCCGGCCGAGACGCTGTTCATCATCGCCTCCAAGACCTTCACCACGATCGAGACGATCACCAACGCGACCTCCGCCCGCGACTGGCTGCTCACCGAACTGAAGGCCGGTCAGGACGCCGTCGCGAAGCACTTCGTGGCGCTGTCGACGAACGCCGGGAAGGTGTCGGACTTCGGTATCGACACGGACAACATGTTCGAGTTCTGGGACTGGGTCGGCGGGCGCTATTCGTTCGACTCGGCGATCGGGCTGTCGCTGATGATCGCGATCGGTCCGGACCGTTTCCGGGAGATGCTCGACGGTTTCCACCTCGTCGACGAGCACTTCCGCACCGCGCCCGCCGAGTCCAACGTGCCTTTGCTGCTCGGCCTGTTGGGGGTCTGGTACGGCAACTTCCACGATGCCCAGTCGCACGCGGTGCTGCCGTACTCGCACTATCTCTCCAAGTTCACCGCCTACTTGCAGCAGTTGGACATGGAGTCGAACGGCAAGTACGTGGGCCGGGACGGCCAGGAGGTCGACTGGCAGACCGGGCCGGTGGTTTGGGGCACGCCCGGCACGAACGGGCAGCACGCCTACTACCAACTCATCCACCAGGGCACGAAGTTGATCCCGGCGGACTTCATCGGTTTCGCCGAGCCGGTGGCGGAGTTGAGCGAGGGGCTGAAGGCTCAGCACGACCTGCTGATGGCCAACTTCTTCGCGCAGACGCAGGCGTTGGCGTTCGGCAAGACGCCGGACGAGGTGCGGGCGGAGGGTGTGGCGGAGGAGCTGGTCCCGCACAAGACGTTCCAGGGCAACCACCCCACGACCACGATCCTGGCCCGCGAGCTGACCCCCTCGGTGCTCGGCCAGCTCATCGCGCTCTACGAGCACAAGGTGTTCGTGCAGGGCGCGGTCTGGAACATCGACTCCTTCGACCAGTGGGGCGTCGAGCTCGGCAAGGTCCTCGCCAAGCGCGTCGAACCCGCCCTCACCGAAGGCGCCGACGTACCGGGCCTGGACGCGTCGACGACGGCCCTGGTCGCCAAGTACCGGGAGCTGCGCGGTCGTTGAGCCGCGAAGGCGCCGGGGCCTGTTCAGCAGGGCGGGCCCCGGTGACTGGGGTGAGCCGCTGCGCGGGGTGTGATGCCTGCGGGTGGAAGGCGGAGGAGGCGTTGGCATCGGCGGGCGGGTGCCAACCCAGAGCGTGCAACGGAGGGCCGGCGCCCATGCCGTTGAGGTCTCTCGTGCCGTCAGGCTGCGGGGGATCGGGTGCCGGGCCCTGCGACGGCGGGTTGATCCGCCGGGGCAGAAAGTCGGTCCGGGAGGCATCGCGGTTTCCGTGCGGCCGTAGGTGATGCGGCGGGGGTGTCGGTGACTGACGACGATGCTGTCGAGGTTTCCGATGCCGTCAGGCTGCGAGGGATCGCAAGTCGGAACCCGCCTCAGCGGTCTGGTCCGCCGGGGCAGAAAGTCGGTCCGAGAGGCATCGCGGTTTCCGTGCGGCCGCAGGTGACGGGGCGGGGGTGTCGGTGACCAACGGCAATGCGGCCGAGGTTTCCGGTGCCGTCAGGCTGCGAGGGATCGCAAGTCGGAACCCGCCTCAGCGGTCTGATCCGCTGGCCAGAAAGTCGGTCCGGGAGGCATCGCGGTTTCCGTGCGGCCGCAGGTGACGGGGCAGGGGTGTCGGTGACTGACGACGATGCCGTCAAGCTGCGAGGGATCGCTTACCGGACCCCGCCTCAGCGGTCTGATCCGCTGGACGAAACCCGCCCGGGAGGCACCGAAGCCCCCGTGCGACCGCAAGGCCGTAAGGGGGCTTCGGCAGCAGGGTGCTGGTGCCCGTGCCGGTGTCAGGCCGAAGCCGGTGGATAGAGGGCGCGGGGCAACTGTGAAGCAGCCGCCGCGTCCAGCAGCCACAGGGTGCGGGCGCGGCCCTGCGCTCCGGCCGCCGGTGCCTGGATCTCGCCCGCGCCGGACAGGGCGATCGCCGCGGCCTCCGCCTTGTCCGCGCCGGCCGCGAGCAGCCACACCTCGCGGGCCGACCGGATCGCCGGGAGGGTCAGGGTGACCCGGATCGGCGGCGGCTTGGGCGCCCCGTGGACGCCGACGACCGTGCGCTCGGTCTCCCGTACGGCGGGCAACTCCGGGAAGAGCGACGCCACATGGGTGTCCGGGCCGACGCCGAGCATCAGCACGTCGAAGGTCGGGACGGAGCCGTGGTTCTCGGGACCGGCGGACCGGGCGAGTTCCTCGGCGTAGCCTGCCGCCGCCGCCTCGACGTCGTTGCCGTAGAGACCGTCGGACGCGGGCATGGCGTGCACGCGCTTCGGGTCCAGCGGCACCGCGTCGAGCAGTGCCTCACGGGCCTGGGTGACATTGCGCTCCGGGTCGCCCTCGGGGAGGAACCGCTCGTCGCCCCACCACAGGTCGAGCCGGCCCCAGTCGATGGCGTCCCGGGCGGGCTGACCCGCCAGGGCTGCCAGCAGACCGTTGCCGTTGCGACCACCGGTGAGCACGATCGAGGCGTAGCCGCGCGAGGCCTGCGCGTCCACGATCTTCGTGATCAGCCGGGCCGCGGCGGCCTGGGCCATCAGCTCCTTGTCGCGGTGGACGACGAGTTGGGGAGTGCTCACCGCGGATCAGCCTTCTTGCTTCTTGACCGGGGGCATCTTCGCGGGGGTCGGCCGGTCGGCGTCACCCTGGTCCGACGAAGCGGAAGCAGCGGCGGAAGCCGATGCCGGAGCCGACGTAGCAGCCGATGCCGATGCCGATGCCGATGCCGATGCCGAAGGCGAGGGCGAAGTCGACGCGGGTGCCGCCTCCGGAACCCCGCGCACCGGCAGCGCCGGTACGGGCTGGTCCGCCGCCGCCTCCGCCCGCTCCGCCGCCGACTGGATCCCGCCCAGCCGGTCCACGCCGAACCGCAGCGTGGACGCGTACGTGTCGTCCGGGTCGAGCCGGCGCAGTTCCTCCGCCAGCAGCTCGGACGTCTCGCGGCGCTTGAGCGCCACCGCGCGGTCCGGCTGGCCGGGCAGGGCCAGGGTGGCCATCGCCCCGTCCGACCGGTGCAGCGTGATGGGCCCGCCGGTCGTCTCCAGGCGGACCTGGGTCAGACCGGGACCGGCCGAGACCGCCCGCCGTACATGCACGTGGAGGCGGTCGGCGAGCCACATCGCGAGCAGTTCGACGCTCGGGTTGGACTCCTCGCCCGCCACCTCGGCGGAGACGATCTCCGAGGAGACCTGGTCGAGCGCGGCGGCCAGCATCGAACGCCACGGCGTGATCCGGGCCCAGGCCAGGTCCGTGTCACCCGGTTCGTAGCTCTCGGCGCGGGACCGCAGCTCATCGACGGGCTTCTCCGCCGCGTAGCTGTCGGTGACCCGGCGCTGGCTCAGGGCGCCCAGCGGGTCGTTCGCCGTGTCGCGCGGCGCGTCCACCGACCACCAGACCACCACCGGCGCGTCCGGCAGCAGCAGCGGCAGCACCACGGACTGGGCGTGATCGGAGACCTCGCCGTAGAGCCGCAGTACGACCGTCTCGCCGCTGCCCGCGTCCGTGCCCACCCTGACCTCGGCGTCGAGGCGGGATTCAGTGCGGCTGCGGGACGAGCGGGAGACCCGCTTGATGACCACGAGCGTGCGCGAGGGGTGCTCGCGCGACGCGTCGTTGGCGGCCTTCAGGGCGTCGTAGGCGTTCTCCTCGTCCGTGACGACGACGAGGGTGAGCACCATGCCGACGGCCGGGGTGCCGATGGCGCGGCGGGCTTTCACCAGCCCCTTGTTGATCTTGCTGGCAGTGGTGTCGGTGAGGTCTATTTTCATGGCCGACGCCAGCTCCGTCCCTCTCGTGCGAGCATTTCGTCCGCCTCGACCGGACCCCACGTCCCGGACTGGTACTGCGCGGGCTTGCCGTGCTTGTCCCAGTACTGCTCGATCGGGTCGAGGATCTTCCAGGACAGCTCGACCTCCTCCGTGCGCGGGAAGAGGTTCGAGTCGCCGAGCAGGACGTCGAGGATCAGCCGCTCGTACGCCTCCGGGCTGGACTCCGTGAACGACTCGCCGTAGGCGAAGTCCATGGAGACGTCCCGGATCTCCATCGAGGTGCCGGGCACCTTGGAGCCGAAGCGGACCGTGACGCCCTCGTCGGGCTGGACGCGGAAGACGATCGCGTTCTGGCCCAGCTCCTCCGTCGCCGTCTGGTCGAAGGGGGAGTGCGGGGCGCGCTGGAAGACCACCGCGATCTCGGTGACGCGGCGGCCGAGACGCTTGCCGGTGCGCAGGTAGAAGGGGACGCCCGCCCAGCGGCGGTTGTCCACCTCGACCTTGATGGCCGCGTAGGTGTCGGTCTTCGACTTGGGGTCGATGCCGTCTTCCTGGAGGTAGCCGACGGCCTTCTCGCCGCCCTGCCAGCCCTCGGCGTACTGCCCGCGGACCGTGTTCTTGCCCAGGTCCTTCGGCAGCCGTACCGCGCCGAGCACCTTCTCCTTCTCGGCGGCCAGCGCGTCGGCGGAGAAGGAGGCGGGCTCCTCCATCGCGGTCAGCGCCATCAGCTGGAGCAGGTGGTTCTGGATGACGTCACGGGCGGCGCCGATGCCGTCGTAGTAGCCGGCCCGGCCGCCGATGCCGATGTCCTCGGCCATGGTGATCTGCACGTGGTCCACGAAGGACCGGTTCCAGATCGGCTCGAACATCGTGTTGGCGAAGCGGAGCGCCAGGATGTTCTGGACGGTCTCCTTGCCGAGGTAGTGGTCGATGCGGAAGACCTGGTCCGCGGCGAACACCTCGTGCACGACCTTGTTGAGGTCCTCGGCCGACTTGAGGTCGTGGCCGAAGGGCTTCTCGATGACCGCGCGGCGCCAGGAACCCTTTTCCTGGTCGGCGAGGCCGTGCTTCTTCAGCTGCTGGATGACGACCGGGAAGGAACGCGGCGGCACCGACAGATAGAAGGCGAAGTTGCCGCCCGTGCCCTGCGCCTTGTCCAGTTCGTCGATCGTGTCGCGGAGCCGCTCGAACGCGTCGTCGTCGTCGAAGGTGCCCTGGACGAAGCGCATCCCCTGGACGAGCTGCTGCCAGACCTCCTCACGGAACGGCGTACGGGAGTGCTCCTTGACCGCGTCGTGGACCTCCTGTGCGAAGTCCTCGTGGGCCCACTCGCGCCGGGCGAAGCCGACGAGCGAGAAGCCCGGCGGCAGCAGACCCCGGTTGGCGAGGTCGTACACGGCGGGCATCAGCTTTTTGCGTGACAAATCGCCTGTGACGCCGAAGATGACCAGGCCCGACGGCCCCGCGATACGCGGGAGCCGTCGGTCGGCGGGGTCACGAAGCGGGTTCGCCCCGGAACCGGAATGAGGAGCCAAGGTCTCAGCCCTCCGAGGGGGCGAGGCGCGCGAGTTCCGCCTCGGTCGACTTGAGCAGGTCGGTCCAGGCCGCCTCGAACTTCTCGACGCCCTCGTCCTCCAGCAACTGCACGACCTCGTCGTAGGAGATGCCGAGCGCTTCCACTGCGGCGATCTCGGCGCGGGACTGGTCGTACGTGCCAGAGATGGTGTTGCCGGTGATCTGGCCGTGGTCGTCGGTGGCCTCAAGGGTGGCCTCCGGCATGGTGTTCACCGTGTTCGGCGCCACCAGGTCGTCCACGTACAGCGTGTCCTTGTACGCCTTGTCCTTGACGCCGGTCGAGGCCCACAGCGGACGCTGCTTGTTGGCCTGCGCCTTGTCGAGGGCGGCCCAGCGCGAGGAGGAGAAGACCTCTTCGTACGCCTCGTAGGCGAGCCGCGCGTTGGCGAGACCGGCCTTGCCGCGGGCGGCCTTGGCCTCGTCGGTGCCCAGCGCGTCGATCCGCTTGTCGATCTCGGTGTCCACGCGGGACACGAAGAAGGACGCCACGGAGTGGATCTTCGCCAGGTCCAGGCCGCGCTCCTTGGCCTTCTCCAGGCCGCTGACGAACGCGTCCATGACCTCGCGGTAGCGCGCCAGCGAGAAGATCAGCGTGACGTTGACGCTGATGCCGAGGCCGATGACCTCGGTGATCGCCGGGAGGCCCGCCCGGGTGGCCGGGATCTTGATCAGGGTGTTCGGGCGGTCCACCAGCCACGCGAGCTGCTTGGCCTCGGCGATGGTCGCCGCCGTGTTGTGCGCGAGCCGCGGGTCGACCTCGATGGAGACCCGGCCGTCCTGGCCGCCGCTCGAGTCGTAGACCGGACGCAGGATGTCGGCGGCGTCACGGACGTCCGCCGTCGTGATCATGCGGATGGCTTCCTCGACGGTCACCTTGCGGGCGGCGAGGTCGGTGAGCTGCTGCTCGTAACCGTCGCCCGACGAGATGGCCTTCTGGAAGATCGAGGGGTTGGTGGTGACGCCCACGACGTGCTGCTGGTCGATCAGTTCGGCGAGGTTGCCGGACGTGATCCGCTTGCGCGACAGGTCGTCCAGCCAGATCGCGACGCCTTCTTCAGAGAGGCGCTTGAGTGCGTCTGTCATGGAAAATGCATCTCCTACGTGTCGTTTGTCAGCGTCAGCTCTGGGCGGCGGCGATGGATTCCCGGGCCTTCTCAGCCACGTTCTCGGCAGTGAAGCCGAACTCCTGGAAGAGCACCTTGCCGTCGGCGGAAGCCCCGAAGTGCTCCAGGGAAACGATGCGACCGGCGTCCCCGACGAACCGGTACCAGGTGAGGCCGATCCCGGCCTCGACCGCGACCCGCGCCTTGACCGACGGCGGCAGCACGCTGTCGCGGTACTCCTTGTCCTGCGCGTCGAACCACTCCACACAGGGCATGGACACGACCCGCGTCGGCACCCCGGAGGCCTCCAGCTGCTCGCGCGCCTCGACGGCCACGTGCACCTCGGAACCAGTACCGATGAGGATCACCTCGGGCGTACCCGTGGACGCCTCGAACAGGACGTAACCGCCCTTGGCGGTGTCCTCGTTGGCGTCGTACGTCGGCACACCCTGGCGCGTCAGCGCGAAGCCGTGCGGGGCGCCCTCGCCGTAGACCTTGGTGTAGCGGCGCAGGACCTCGCGCCAGGCGATCGCGGTCTCGTTGGCGTCGGCCGGGCGGACCACGTTCAGGCCCGGGATCGCGCGCAGCGAGGCGAGGTGCTCGACCGGCTGGTGGGTCGGGCCGTCCTCGCCGAGACCGACGGAGTCGTGCGTCCACACGTACGTCACCGGCAGGTGCATCAGCGCGGAGAGACGGACCGCGTTGCGCATGTAGTCGGAGAAGACGAGGAACGTACCGCCGTAGGCACGCGTGTTGCCGTGCAGCGTGATGCCGTTCAGCTCCGCGCCCATGGAGTGCTCGCGGATGCCGAAGTGGATCGTGCGGCCGTACGGGTTCGCCTCCGGCAGCGGGTTGTCCGCCGGGAGGAACGACGAGGTCTTGTCGATCGTCGTGTTGTTCGAGCCCGCGAGGTCGGCCGAGCCGCCCCACAGCTCCGGGATGACCGCGCCGAGCGCCTGGAGCACCTTGCCGGAAGCGGCACGGGTGGCGACGGACTTGCCCGTCTCGAAGGCCGGGAGCTGCTCCTCCCAGCCGGCAGGCAGCTCGCCCGCGCGGATACGGTCGTACTCGGCGGCACGCTCCGGGTTGTTCGCACGCCATTCCTGGTACGACGGGTCCCACGCGGCCTGCGCCTCGCGGCCCCGCTCCAGCGCCTGGCGGGTGTGCTTGAGGACGTCGTCGGAGACGTCGAAGGACTTCTCCGGGTCGAAGCCGAGGACGCGCTTGGTGGCCGCGACCTCGTCGGCGCCGAGCGCCGAGCCGTGCGCGGCCTCGGTGTTCTGCGCGTTCGGCGCGGGCCAGGCGATGATCGAGCGCATCGCGATGAACGACGGCTTGTTCGTCACCTTCTTCGCGGCCTCGATGGCGTTGTAGATGGCGTGCGGGTCGAGGTCGCCGTCCGGCTTCGGGGCGACGCGCTGGACGTGCCAGCCGTAGGCCTCGTAGCGCTTGACGGTGTCCTCGGAGACGGCCGTTTCCGTGTCGCCCTCAATGGAGATGTGGTTGTCGTCCCACAGGAGGATGAGGTTGCCGAGCTCCTGGTGGCCGGCCATCGAGGACGCCTCCGCGGAGATGCCCTCCTGGAGGCAGCCGTCACCGGCGATCGCGTAGATGAAGTGGTCGAAGGGGGACTCGCCCTGCGGGGCGTCCGGGTCGAACAGACCGCGCTCGTAGCGGGCGGCCATGGCCATGCCGACGGCGTTGGCGACACCCTGGCCCAGCGGGCCGGTCGTCGTCTCCACACCGGTGGTGTGCCCGTACTCGGGGTGCCCCGGAGTCTTGGAGCCCCACGTGCGAAACGCTTCGAGGTCGGCCAGCTCCAGGCCGAAACCGGCCAGGTAGAGCTGCGTGTAGAGGGTCAGGGACGAGTGGCCGGCGGACAGCACGAACCGGTCGCGTCCGACCCAGTCGGCGTCGGCGGGGTCGTGGCGCATCACCTTCTGGAAGAGGGTGTACGCGGCCGGGGCCAGGCTCATCGCCGTACCGGGATGGCCGTTACCGACCTTCTGTACGGCATCGGCGGCCAGGACGCGGGCGGTGTCCACCGCCCGCTGGTCCAACTCGGTCCACTCGAGGTCTGTGGTGGTCGGCTTGGTGCTCACCCTGGGTCAGGGCTCCTCTCCACATGTCACGCATGTCGAATGCCGGTGCACGCGGCGCCCACCGGCCGTTGTCGAGCCTACCCCCGTAAGAACGTGCATTTTTTCGAGTCATTCCAGACTGCCGGGACTCTCGCGGATCCGCCTCCCGACTGGGTCGTTTCGTATTCGGCAACTGAATACGGAGGTGCTCGTTCGAGTGCTCAACAGAGGCGTGATCAGCTCTTCCGGGGGTGCTCCCCAACACGACCCCACCCCCGCGAATGTCCGGGTCTGGGCAACGTCTACAGTGGCGTGGTACGCGTGAGCCGTTACGGGGAGTTCACACCCGAAGGCTTGCTGGGATGTCTCTGTCAGGGGTGTGCGTGACGGCCGTTGAATCCCGTCCAGCGGGGATTGTCGGGGCGAGTCAGAGCCCGAGCCGGCGGCCGATCGGGGCCCGGGTCATGGCGTTCGTGGCGTTGACGAAGCCACGGATCATCGAACTGCTGCTGATCACCACCGTTCCGGTGATGTTCCTGGCCCAGCAGGGTGTACCGGACCTCAAGCTGGTCCTCCTCACCTGTGTCGGCGGCTACCTCTCCGCGGGTGGCGCGAACGCGCTCAACATGTACATCGACCGCGACATCGACGCGCTCATGGACCGCACCTCGCAGCGCCCCCTCGTCACCGGCATGGTCAGCCCCCGCGAGTGCCTCGCCTTCGGCATCACCCTCGCCGTCGTCTCGACACTCCTCTTCGGCCTGACCGTCAACTGGCTGTCCGCCTGGCTCGCGCTCGGAGCGCTCCTCTTCTACGTCGTCGTCTACACGATGATCCTCAAACGCCGTACCTCGCAGAACATCGTGTGGGGCGGAATCGCCGGCTGCCTGCCCGTCCTCATCGGCTGGTCCGCGGTCAAGGACTCCATGTCCTGGGCCCCGATCATTCTCTTCCTCGTCATGTTCTTCTGGACGCCGCCGCACTACTGGCCGCTCTCCATGAAGGTCCGCGACGACTACGCGCGCGTGGGCGTTCCGATGCTCCCGGTCGTCGCCTCCAACAAGGTCGTCGCCAAGCAGATCGTCATCTACAGCTGGGTCATGGTCGCGGTCTCGCTGCTGCTCACGCCCCTCGGCTACACCGGCTGGTTCTACACCACGGTCGCGCTGCTGGCCGGCGGCTTCTGGCTGTGGGAGGCGCACGGGCTCCAGAACCGGGCCAGGGCCGAGGTGAGCGGCGGCAAGCTCAAGGAGATGCGGCTGTTCCACTGGTCGATCACCTATGTGTCGCTGTTGTTCGTGGCGATCGCGGTGGACCCCTTCCTGAGGTAGGCCCTCGGGGCACGGCCGGGGCAGGGTCTGAGGCGGGAGTCACTCCCCCCGCCCGTCGCCGTTCGATCTACCCGTCGGTAGCATCCTCGTCATGGCAGACACGCAGCAGGTTGACGCGAAGGCCGAGCGCCAGGTGGCCCGCCTCGCCAAGCAGATCGGCACCTTCTCCAAGGCGCACGGCGGGGCCGAGGGCCAGGTCGCGTACATCGGGGAGCGTGGCGCCCGCATTGTCCTCGTGGGCGAGGACGGCGGCTGGGGCGACCTGGTGGCGACTTCTTATGAGATCGCCCAACAGGCAGTGGCGAAGTCCGGGATCACCGTCCACGAGGACTTCGACGGCGAGTTCGCGGCAAAGGTGACGACGGGCCCGTACGAGTGGAAGCGCATGGCAGGAATCCAGATCGGGCGGTAGCGCCCCAAAGGGGCGCGGGGAACTGCGCGACCAGCCCCCACTAGCCGTCGATCGCTGACGAACCCGCACTCCCTCCCCCTGGCGCCCCCTCACACGGGGTGTGCGCACCAACACCCGAACCCCGGTTCACCCGTTAGGCCCCGTACAAGCGACGCGGTCAACTGCACGGGGAGCCCGGATGATCGAAACGCCGTCCCTCGTGGACCAGTACTGCCACGGCGTACTGAGAACGGAGCTGGGCCTCGGCACCTTCGAGGCCCAACTCACCCGCACCGAGGGCCCACCCGCACCCGGCACCACCCTGTTCGACACCCAGACGGGATTCGCCGTACGACGATGGTGCCCGCCCCTGCTCGGCCTGGAGGCGCACTGCCCGCCCGCCCGCTATCTCGCCCGGCGCCGTGAACTCGGCGTACTGGAAGCGGGCCGTAGGCTGCTGCGCGGCAGCGGCATCACGACGTACCTGATCGACACGGGTCTGCCCGGCGACCTCACCGGACCCGCCGAGATGGCGACGGCCGGCCAGGCGGACGCGCGGGAGATCGTCCGCCTCGAACTCCTCGCGGAGCAGGTCGCCGACACCTCCGGCACCGTCGAGTCCTTCCTCGCCAACCTCGCCGAGTCGGTGCACGGCGCCGCGGGCAGCGCGGTGGCCTTCACCTCCGTGGCGGGCGTACGGCACGGTCTCGCGCTCGCGCCGGAACCGCCCGGCCCCGGTGAGGTGCGCGGCGCGGCGGGCCGCTGGCTGGCCGGGCGGCGCGTAGGCGGGACGCTCAGCGATCCCGTACTGCTACGGCATCTGCTGTGGATCGCCGTCGCGTCCGGACTGCCGCTCCAACTGCACGCCGGACTGGGCGAACCGGGCCTGCGCATCGACCGCACCGACCCCGTCCTGCTCACCGACTTCGTGCGCGCGACGGCCGGGCTCGGCACCGACCTGGTGCTGCTGCACAGCTACCCGTACCACCGTCACGCGGCCCATCTCGCCGGTGTCTTCCCGCACGTCTACGCCGACTCCGGCGCCGCCCTCGTCCGCACCGGCGCCCGCGCCGCGACCGTGCTCGCCGAGATCCTGGAACTGGCCCCCTTCGGCAAGATCCTCTTCTCCAGCGGAGCCCACGGACTGCCCGAACTGCACGTCGTAGGAGCGCGGTTGTTCCGCGAGGCGCTCGCGCGGGTGCTCGGGACCTGGGTCGCCGAGGGGGCCTGGTCGTCGGCGGACGCGCAACGTGTGGCGGGGCTCATCGCGGTCGGCAACGCAAACAGGGTGTACGGGCTGGAGTGAGCTGTACAGACTGGCCCCATGCCGACCGACGCGTTGCTCGCCCGCTTCCTGAACGAACTGGCCCCGCTGGAACCCGTTGCCGTGTGGGCCCACGGTTCGCTCGCCGGGGGCGACTACCAGGAGGGCCGCAGCGACCTGGACCTGATAGCCATCCTCGACCATCCCCTCAAGCCCAGCACCGCCCGCCGACTGGTCGCCCTGCACCGCGGGCTGCGCACCGACCCCCTCGCCCGCCTGCTGCACTGCAGCTACCTCGCCCCGGGCACCCAGGACGCCCCGAACCAGCGGCACCTCGCCTGGGCGCACGACCATGTGACCCGCAGACCGGTCACCCCCGTCACCCGGCGTGAACTGCACGACTTCGGGCGGGTGTTGCAGGGCGGCTCACCGAAGGACCTGCTGCCGGCCGTGACGGACCAGGAGCTGGCCGAGTTCGTCGTACGCGACCAGCGGGAGTACTGGCGGCCGGCCCTGGACAAGCCGCAGGTCTGGCTCCAGGACAGCTGGGTCGACGTGGGCCTGACCACCTTCGCCCGCGCGACGGTCACCAGACGGGACGGCCGCCTGATCACCAAGCGCGAGGCCCTCGACCTGCTGCCCGGGCTCGGCGCTCCGGTGGAGGTCGTGGAGGACGTCGTACGGCGGCGTTACGACGAAACGGTGCCGTCCCCTTCCCCTGAAGAGGGCTGGCTCGACCGCCGCGCCGAGCTGACCCGGGCCTATCTGGGCCCGGCGATCGACGACCTGGTGACCCGCTACGGATGAAGCACTACGGGTGAGGCATTACAAGTGAGGCACTACGGGTGATGCCTTAGGCGCGTGTAGGCAGCGACTGTTCCACCGACGGTCCCGGCAGGTCGACCACGGTCTCCGGCCGTTCCCGCAGCGACAGAAGCACCCGCAGCACCCCGATCCACACCAGGCAGGAGCCGAACATGTGGAGGGCGACCAGGGCCTCGGGGAGGTTCGTGAAGTACTGCACGTAACCGATGACGCCCTGGGAGAGCAGGATCAGGAACAGCTCACGGGTGCGGTCCAGGGGGCCCTTGGGGGCGTCGACCGCCTTGAGGACGAACCACAGGGCGAACGTCAGCGTGACCACGATCCAGGCGAGCACCGCGTGCAGCTTGGCGACCGTCTCCCAGTCGATCGGGATCCTGTCGACCTCCTTGGAGTCACCCGCGTGCGGGCCCGCGCCGGTGACCACCGTGCCGACCGCGATCAGCAGCACGGAGGCGGTGACCAGGAACCACACCAGTTGCTGCACGGCCTTGCCGACCAGCGGCTTGGGCTCGCCGTCGCCCTCCCGGCTGCGCTGCCACATCAGCGTGGCGACCGCGATCAGCGCCGAGGAGAGCAAGAAGTGGGCCGCGACCGTGTACGGGTTGAGGCCGACCAGCACCACGATCCCGCCGAGGATCGCGTTGCTCATCACGATCCAGAACTGCGCCCAGCCGAGCCGGGTGAGAGTGCGGCGGTACGGCTTCTCCGAGCGCGCCGCGATGATCGCCCAGCCGACGGCCGCGCACAGCACGTACGTCAGCATCCGGTTGCCGAACTCGATGGCTCCGTGGAAGCCCATCGCGCTGGTCGTGGTGAGCGAGTCGTCCGTGCACTTGGGCCAGGTCGGGCAGCCGAGCCCCGATCCCGTCAGCCGCACGGCACCGCCGGTGACCACGATGACCACCGACATGACGAGCGCGGCGAGCGCCGCCCGCCGGACGGTCCGGGGATCCGGGGTCCAGCGTGCGGCGATGAAGGCGAGGGGGTTGCGTGCGGCGGCTACGACGTCGGCGCGGGTCACGTTGGGCACGGGGACCATCGTAGGGCGCCGCTTGTGCACGCTTTCACGAGGGTCCGGAACAGGATCGCTCCCGACCGCTCCGGGCCTACTCCCAGCGGAAGAACGCCCCCGCCGCGGCCAGCCCCGCGACCGCCCACACGCCCAGGATCCCCAGGTCGCCCCACGGCATCCCGGCCCCGTGCTGGAGCACGTCCCGCAGGCCGTCCGAGAGGGCCGAGATCGGCAGCAGACCCAGCACGTCCTGCACCCCCGACGGGTACTTGTCCATCGGCACGATGACCCCGCCGCCGACCAGCAGCAGCAGGAACACCAGGTTCGCGGCGGCCAGCGTCGCCTCCGCCTTCAGCGTGCCCGCCATCAGGAGGCCGAGGCCCGAGAAGGCCGCCGTGCTGAGGATCAGGAGCAGGAACACCGCGAACGGGTTGCCGTGCGGGGACCAGCCCAGCGCGAAGGCGATCGCCGTCAGCAGGACGATCTGGAGGACCTCCGTCACCAGCACCGACAGCGTCTTCGCGGTCATCAGGCCCCAGCGGGGCAGCGGGGAGGACGCCAGGCGCTTCAGGACGCCGTAGCGGCGCTCGAAGCCCGTCGCGATCGCCTGGCCCGTGAACGCCGTCGACATCACCGCGAGGGCGAGGATGCCGGGGGTCAGGAAGTCGACGGACTTGCCCTTCCCGGTGTCGACGATGTCCACCGAGCTGAACAGGACCAGCAGGAGGGTCGGGATGACCACCGTGAGGAGGAGCTGCTCGCCGTTCCGTAGAAGCATCTTCGTTTCGAGGATCGCCTGCGCCGCGATCATGCGGGGAAGCGGGGCCGCCCCCGGTGCGGGCGCGTAGGTCGCCGTGGTCATGAGCGCAGCTCCTTGCCGGTCAGCTCCAGGAAAACGTCCTCCAGGGTGTGCCGTTCGACCGAGATCTTCTCCGGCATCACCCCGTGCTGCGCACACCACGAGGTGACCGTGGCGAGCAGTTGCGGGTCCACCTTGCCGCCGACGCGGTAGGAGCCCGGGGTCAGTTCGACGGCCGTGGAGTCGGCCGGGAGCGCCTTCAGAAGGGACCCGACGTCGAGGCCGGGGCGACCGCTGAAGCGGAGCGTGTTCTCGGCGCCGCCGCGGCACAGGTCCTCGGGGGAGCCGTGCGCGATGACCTGGCCGGCGTCGATGATGGCGACGTCGTCGGCGAGCTGCTCGGCCTCGTCCATGTGATGGGTCGTGAGGATGACGGAGACGCCGTCCGCGCGGAGGTCACGGACCAGGTCCCAGGTGGCGCGGCGGGCCTGCGGGTCGAGGCCCGCGGTCGGCTCGTCCAGGAAGACCAGTTCGGGGCGGCCTACGACGGCCATCGCGAGCGCGAGACGCTGCTGCTGACCGCCGGACAGCCGGCGGTACGTCGTCCGGCCGCAACTGCCCAGCCCCAGGCGCTCGATGAGGGCGTCCACGTCCAGCGGGTGCGCGTGCAGCTTGGCGATGTGGCGGAGCATCTCGTCGGCACGGGCGCCCGAGTAGACGCCGCCGGACTGGAGCATCACGCCGATTCTGGGGCGCAGCGCGGCGGACTCGCGGACCGGGTCGAGGCCCAGGACGCGCACCGTGCCGGAGTCCGGCCTCCGGTACCCCTCGCAGGTCTCGACCGTGGTCGTCTTGCCCGCTCCGTTGGGGCCGAGCACCGCCGTGACACCCGTACCGGCCACCAGGTCGAGGCCGTTCACCGCGGTCTTCGTGCCGTACCGCTTCACCAGGGCCTGGACCTGGAGCACGGGCTCACTTCGCATGCGCCCGAGTCTAGGTAGCCGAACCCGGCCTCAGAGATGGGGGTCCCCCCGCTCGAACGACGTCGAGAGCGGGGGAGGGTGCTGGAACTCCTCCTCGCGGGGACGGTGCAGAGGCAGCCACCGTTCGGCGTAGGCCACGGCGTCGCCCACCGGGAACAGCCGCACGTCGGCCGCGCCCACCTTGCCGCGGATGACAGGGCGGCCGACGGGACGGTCCCGTTCGAAGTCGTGGCCCAGTTCGTCGAAGCGGTCGGAGGAGATCGACACCTCGGTCACCGTCTCCCAGCCGGCCGGGCCGGGGCGGCCGAGCCCGACCAGCGGGGACGCGATGCGGTACTCGGCGAGATGGAAGCTGGTGCAGGTGTCGTAGCCCGCGCCGAGCAGCAGCACGCGCGCGTGGAGGCCCTCCAGCCGGGCCAGCGGGCTGCGCTCGCCGAGCCGGCAGTCGGTCGCGTGGCCGTCGAGGATCTCGCCCGCGCGCGGGCCGATCGCCGCGAAGGACGTCTGCGGGTGCGCGGAGCGCTCGGCGCCGGGCCAGGTGCGCACGGTCTCCGGGACGACGCCGACGCCGCGCGAGGGCGTGACGAGGGGGTCGTAGGACGGCATGGACGCGCGGATGGTGTCCCACCACGCGCGGGGGACCGGTGGGTTTCCCCAGTGGGCCGGGTCCGAGAGGTCGCCGGTCTGGGTGGGGACCACCAGGGTGCCGGTCGGGCCGAGGGCGTCGAGGAGGCCCTGGACGAGCGACACGGCGCCTCCGCAGACCCATCCGAGGGAGCTGAGGGAGGTGTGCGCGAGGAGGGTCTCACCGGGGCGGACGCCGAGCCCGCGCAGGGCTGCGGCGACTGTGTCCCGGGTGACAAGTGGGCCGGTGGGAGGGGGTGTGGGCATGGTCGTGGAGTGTCCTCGACGGGGGTGGGTGGCGCCGGTGAACTGATCGATCAAAGATCGTTTTCGCAGGTCAGATTAGGTATGCCTAAGTGATGCAGCGCACCGTCCATCCGCCGGGCGCGGGTTGTCAGGCTCTGAGGAATTACGCAACAATGGCGTTGTGAAAAACGTTGGCGAGGCTCCGCAGGAGGAACTCGCGACCGGTGAGCGGTCCACCCGCAACCGAGTCGCGCGCTCCATCCTGGACCATGGCCCGTCGACCGTGACCGACCTCGCGGGGCGGCTGGGACTGACCCAGGCCGCCGTGCGCCGTCATCTCGACGCGCTCGTCGCCGACGACGTCGTGGAAGCACGTGAGCAGCGGGTCTACGGAGCGCGTACGCGCGGCCGGCCCGCCAAGGTGTTCGCCCTGACCGACTGCGGCCGGGACGCCTTCGACCAGTCCTACGACAAGCTCGCCGCGGACGCGCTGCGCTGGATCGCCGCGCACAGCGGCGGGGACGAGGCCGTCGTCGCCTTCGCCCGCGACCGCATGGCCGCCCAGGCCGTCGCCTACCGCGAGGTCGTCGAGGCCGCGGCTCCCGAGAATCGCGCGGAAGCCCTGGCCAAGGCCCTGAGCGCGGACGGGTACGCTGCTACGGCGCGTAGCGCACCGGTCGGTGAGCAGCTCTGCCAGCACCACTGCCCGGTCGCCCATGTCGCCGAGCAGTTCCCGCAACTGTGCGAGGCGGAGACAGAGCTCTTCTCCCAGCTGCTCGGCACCCATGTCCAGCGACTGGCCACCATCGCCCACGGCGACGGTGTGTGCACCACGTTCATCCCCAAGATTTCCAAGACCGTTTCCGATCTCTCCGACACATCTGCACGTACCGCCGGGAGGAACCCCGCATGACGCTCCCCATCGAGGAGACCGCCCACCCCGAGCTCGAGGGTCTGGGCACGTACGAATACGGCTGGGCCGACTCCGACGTGGCCGGTGCCTCCGCCAAGCGCGGCATCAACGATGACGTCGTCCGGGACATCTCCGCCAAGAAGAGCGAGCCGGAGTGGATGACCAAGCTCCGGCTCAAGGGCCTGCGCCTGTTCGAGAAGAAGCCCATGCCGAACTGGGGTTCCGACCTCTCCGGCATCGACTTCGACAACATCAAGTACTTCGTGCGCTCCACGGAGAAGCAGGCGGAGTCCTGGGAGGACCTGCCCGAGGACATCAAGAACACGTACGACAAGCTCGGCATCCCCGAGGCGGAGAAGCAGCGCCTCGTCGCCGGTGTCGCGGCCCAGTACGAGTCCGAGGTCGTCTACCACCAGATCCGTGAGGACCTGGAGGAGCAGGGCGTCATCTTCCTCGACACCGACACCGCGCTGAAGCAGCACCCGGAGCTCTTCAAGGAGTACTTCGGGACGGTCATCCCGGTCGGCGACAACAAGTTCGCGTCGCTGAACTCCGCGGTGTGGTCCGGCGGTTCCTTCATCTACGTGCCCAAGGGCGTTCAGGTCGAGATCCCGCTCCAGGCCTACTTCCGTATCAACACGGAGAACATGGGCCAGTTCGAGCGGACCCTGATCATCGTCGACGAGGGTGCCTACGTGCACTACGTCGAGGGCTGTACGGCGCCGATCTACAAGTCGGACTCGCTGCACAGCGCGGTCGTCGAGATCATCGTCAAGAAGAACGCCCGCTGCCGTTACACGACCATCCAGAACTGGTCGAACAACGTCTACAACCTGGTCACCAAGCGCGCCGTCGCCTACGAGGGCGCGACCATGGAGTGGATCGACGGCAACATCGGCTCCAAGGTGACGATGAAGTACCCGGCCGTCTACCTGATGGGCGAGCACGCCAAGGGCGAGACCCTCTCCATCGCCTTCGCGGGCGAGGGCCAGCACCAGGACGCCGGCTCCAAGATGGTCCACATGGCGCCGAACACGTCCTCCAACATCGTCTCCAAGTCGGTGGCGCGCGGCGGCGGCCGTACGTCCTACCGCGGCCTCGTCGAGATCGGCGAGGGCGCCCACGGCTCCAAGTCGAACGTGCTGTGCGACGCGCTGCTCGTCGACACGATCTCCCGCTCGGACACGTACCCGTACGTCGACGTCCGCGAGGACGACGTCTCCATGGGCCACGAGGCGACCGTCTCCAAGGTCTCCGAGGACCAGCTCTTCTACCTGATGAGCCGCGGTCTGACCGAGTTCGAGGCGATGGCGATGATCGTGCGCGGCTTCGTCGAGCCGATCGCCAAGGAACTGCCCATGGAGTACGCCCTTGAGCTCAACCGGCTGATCGAGTTGCAGATGGAAGGCTCGGTCGGCTGACCCCGCCCATCGGTCAGCACATTTCTTGACTTCAGAAAGCGAGCACTACGACAGCCATGGCTGAGGCTCAGAACTCCACGGTGGGGTCCTCCACCACCGCCGGATCGATCGCGGTGGCCGCCGAGTCGACCGTCGCCACGCGCATGAGCGCGCCCCCCTCCTTCGACGTGGCGGACTTCCCGGTCCCCCACGGCCGCGAGGAGGAGTGGCGGTTCACCCCGCTGGAGCGCCTGCGCGGGCTGCACGACGGCACCGCGGTCGCCGACGGCGGCGGCGTGAAGGTCGCCATCGGGGCCCCCGAGGGGGTCACCGTGGAGACCGTCGACCGTGACGACGCGCGGCTCGGCAAGGCCGGCACCCCGGTGGACCGCGTGGCCGCGCAGGCCTACTCGTCCTTCGAGAAGGCCTCGGTCGTCACCGTCCCGAAGGAGACGGTCCTGACCGAGCCGATCCGCATCGCCGTGCACGGCGAGGGCGGGGTCGCCTACGGCCACCAAGTCATCGAGCTCGGAGCCTTCGCCGAGGCCGTCGTCGTCATCGACCACACTGGTGACGCGGTCCTCGCCGCCAACGTCGACTACATCATCGGCGACGGCGCCAGGCTGACCGTCGTCTCCGTCCAGGACTGGGACGACAAGGCCGTGCACATCGGCCAGCACAACGCCCTGATCGGCCGGGACGCCACGTTCAAGTCGTTCGTCGTCACCTTCGGCGGCGATGTCGTACGACTGCACCCGCGCGTGGCCTACGCCGGACCCGGCGGCGACGCCGAGCTGTTCGGCCTGTACTTCACGGACGCGGGCCAGCACCAGGAGCACCGTCTCCTGGTCGACCACAACACCCCGCACTGCAAGTCCAACGTGATGTACAAGGGCGCGCTCCAGGGCGAGGGAGCCCACGCGGTGTGGATCGGTGACGTGCTCATCGAGGCCACCGCCGAGGGCACCGACACGTACGAGATGAACCGCAACCTCGTGCTGACCGACGGCGCCCGCGTCGACTCCGTGCCGAACCTGGAGATCGAGACCGGCGAGATCGTCGGTGCCGGACACGCCTCCGCGACCGGCCGCTTCGACGACGAGCAGCTCTTCTACCTGATGGCGCGCGGCATCCCCGCCGACGACGCCCGCCGTCTCGTGGTCCGCGGCTTCTTCGCCGAGCTGGTCCAGCAGATCGGTGTCACCGACATCGAGACGCGGCTGCTGGAGAAGATCGACGCGGAGCTGGAGGCGTCGGTCTGATGTCGTTCGTACGCGCCTGTGGGCTGAGCGAGCTGGACGAGGACACCCCGAAGCGGGTGGAACTCGACGGCACGCCGGTCTCGGTCGTCCGTACCGCGGGAGAGGTGTTCGCGATCAACGACGTCTGCTCGCACGCGAACGTCTCGCTCTCCGAGGGCGAGGTGGAGGACTGTCAGATCGAGTGCTGGCTGCACGGCTCCGCGTTCGACCTGCGCACCGGCAAGCCGTCCGGCCTGCCCGCCACCCGCCCCGTGCCCGTTTACCCCGTAAAGATCGAAGGGGGCAGCGTCCTCGTTGACGTACGCGCCTCCCTCACCCAGGAGTCCTGAGGAACCCATGGCAACGCTTGAAATCCACGACCTGCACGTCACCGTCGAGGCCGACAACGCCACGAAGGAGATCCTCAAGGGCGTCGACCTCACCGTGAAGCAGGGCGAGACCCACGCCATCATGGGCCCGAACGGCTCCGGCAAGTCGACCCTCGCCTACTCGCTCGCGGGCCACCCGAAGTACACGATCACCGGCGGCACCGTCACCCTCGACGGCGAGGACGTCCTGGAGATGTCCGTCGACGAGCGCGCCCGCGCCGGCCTCTTCCTCGCGATGCAGTACCCGGTCGAGGTCCCCGGTGTCTCCGTCTCCAACTTCCTTCGTACGTCCGCCACCGCCATCCGCGGTGAGGCGCCGAAGCTGCGTACCTGGGTGAAGGAGGTCAAGGAGACCATGGAGCGCCTCTCCATGGACCCCGCCTTCGCCGAGCGCAACGTCAACGAGGGCTTCTCCGGCGGTGAGAAGAAGCGCCACGAGATCCTCCAGCTGGAGCTGCTCAAGCCGAAGATCGCGATCCTCGACGAGACGGACTCCGGCCTGGACGTCGACGCCCTGCGTGTCGTCTCCGAGGGCGTCAACCGCGTCCGCGAGACCGGTGAGGTCGGCACCCTGCTGATCACGCACTACACGCGCATCCTGCGCTACATCAAGCCCGACTTCGTGCACGTCTTCTCCGGCGGCAGGATCGTCGAGTCCGGCGGCGCCGAGCTCGCCGACAAGCTGGAGAACGAGGGCTACGAGGCCTACACCACGAAGGGTGGCGTATCCGCGTGACGCAACTGCCGGGCCTCCTCACGAGTTCATCTCAACTACTCGACGAGGCGATCCGCAAGGACTTCCCCATCCTGGACCGCACGGTCCACGAGGGCCGGAAGCTCGTGTACCTGGACAACGCGGCGACCTCGCAGAAGCCGCGCCAGGTGCTGGACGCCCTGAACGAGTACTACGAGCGCTACAACGCCAACGTCCACCGCGGTGTGCATGTGCTCGCCGAGGAGGCCACGGCGCTGTACGAGGGCGCGCGGGACAAGGTCGCCGCGTTCATCAACGCGCCCTCCCGCGACGAGGTGATCTTCACCAAGAACGCTTCGGAGTCGCTCAACCTCGTCGCGAACATGCTGGGTTGGGCCGACGAGCCCTACCGCGTGGACCACGAGACCGAGATCGTCATCACGGAGATGGAGCACCACTCCAACATCGTCCCGTGGCAGCTGCTCTCGCAGCGCACGGGCGCGAAGCTGAAGTGGTTCGGCCTCACGGACGACGGCCGGCTGGACCTGTCGAACATAGACGAGATCATCACGGAGAAGACGAAGATCGTCTCCTTCGTCCTGGTCTCGAACATCCTCGGTACGGTCAACCCGGTCGAGAAGATCGTGCGCCGCGCGCAGGAGGTCGGGGCCCTGGTCCTGATCGACGCCTCGCAGGCCGCGCCGCACATGCCGCTGGACGTCCAGGCGCTCCAGGCCGACTTCGTGGCCTTCACCGGCCACAAGATGTGCGGCCCGACGGGCATCGGCGTTCTCTGGGGCCGCCAGGAGCTGCTGGAGGACCTTCCGCCGTTCCTCGGCGGCGGCGAGATGATCGAGACCGTGTCGATGCACTCGTCGACGTACGCCCCCGCCCCGCACAAGTTCGAGGCGGGCACCCCGCCGATCGCCCAGGCGGTCGGTCTCGGCGCGGCGATCGACTACCTGTCGGCGATCGGCATGGACAAGATCCTCGCCCATGAGCACGCGCTGACCGAGTACGCGGTGAAGCGTCTGCTGGACGTCCCCGACCTGAGGATCATCGGCCCCACCACGGCCGAGGACCGGGGCGCGGCGATCTCCTTCACGCTCGGTGACATCCACCCGCACGACGTGGGCCAGGTGCTGGACGAGGAAGGCATCGCGGTCCGGGTCGGCCACCACTGCGCGCGGCCCGTCTGCCTGCGCTACGGAATTCCTGCGACCACGCGAGCGTCGTTCTATCTGTACTCCACGCCGGCCGAGATCGACGCACTGGTCGACGGCCTGGAGCACGTACGGAACTTCTTCGGCTGAGGAGCTGGCTGAACGTGAAGCTGGATTCGATGTACCAGGAAGTCATCCTGGACCACTACAAGCACCCGCACGGCCGGGGCTTGCGGGATGGCGATGCCGAGGTGCACCACGTCAACCCGACCTGCGGCGACGAGATCACGTTGCGCGTGAAGTACGACGGCGAGCAGATCGCCGACATCTCCTACGAGGGCCAGGGCTGCTCCATCAGCCAGGCATCGGCCTCCGTACTGAACGACCTCCTCGTCGGCAAGGAACTGTCCGAGGCGCAGAAGATCCAGGAGACCTTCCTGGAGCTGATGCAGTCCAAGGGCCGGACCGAGCCCGACGACGCGATGGAGGAGGTGCTGGAGGACGCGATCGCGTTCGCCGGCGTCTCCAAGTACCCGGCACGGGTGAAGTGCGCCCTCCTCAGCTGGATGGCATGGAAGGACGCGACGGCCCAGGCCCTGGGCGGAGCCGACGCCGACGCGGAAAGGAAGACGGCATGAGCGACACCGAGACCATGGAGATCAAGCCCGCCTCCGAGGAGGAGGTCAGGGAGGCCCTGCTCGACGTCGTCGACCCCGAACTGGGCATCGACGTCGTCAACCTCGGCCTCATCTACGGCGTGCACATCGACGACGCCAACATCGCCACCATCGACATGACGCTGACCTCGGCGGCCTGCCCGCTGACGGACGTCATCGAGGACCAGGCCAAGTCCGCGACGGACGGCCTCGTCAACGAACTCCGCATCAACTGGGTGTGGATGCCGCCGTGGGGCCCGGACAAGATCACGGACGACGGCCGTGACCAGTTGCGGGCGCTCGGCTTCAACGTCTGACCTTCGGACGCACGGAAACGGCCATACCTTTCGGGGTATGGCCGTTTCGCTGCATCACGTAGTCATCGATACGCATGATCTGCCGGGACTCGCCCGCTTCTGGTGCGCTGTGCTCGACTGGCGGATCCTCTCCGAGAAGGAACGCGAAGTCGTCATCGGGCCAGGGGAGTTCGCGCAGACGGGTATCTGCTTCATGCCGGTGGGTGACCGGAAGACGGTGAAGAACCGGCTGCACTTCGACCTCGCCCCCGACGATCAGGAGGCCGAGGTCGAACGGATCCTCGCGCTGGGTGCGCGGCGGGTCGACGTCGGGCAGGGCGAGACCGTGGGCTGGGTGGTGCTCGCCGACCCGGAGGGCAACGAGTTCTGCGTCCTACGGCCCAAGGTCTCGCTGATCGCCTTTCGCGACACCCGTGTCTGACTAGCTGAGCCCGTCCACCAGCCGGAACGCGGAGTCCGAGCGGTACTGACCGCTGTTCTGGTACGGGTCCAGCTTGAGCTGGAAGTTCTGGTGACGGAGGTAGCGGCCGGGGTAGTTGACCGACTCCAGCATCACCGCGCCGGAATACGACGACGTGCGGGGGCAGAACGTGGCGTCCTGCTTGAAGAGGGGGGAGCCGTCGTTGCGTTCCGCGCGGAGGATGAAGTTGCGGTGACGCAGATAGCTCCCGTCGGCCGTCGCGAAGGAGTAACAGGAGCTGTTCGCAAGGCCCTTGACCACCTTGAAGGTGGCGGCGCGGCGGGCCGCGGTGGAGTTGACCGGGTTGAGCTTGACGAAGTCGCCGCTCACCTGCCAGTAGCGGTCCGGGTAGTTGACCGAACGGACCGACTTCCAGGTGGCCGAGGAACTCGACGAGCCTCCCGACGAACCACCGGACGAACCTCCGGCAGAGCCTCCTGACGAGCCCCCGGTCGAACTCCCGTGAGAGGAAGCCGACTCGGAGGGGGACGGCGCTTTCGCGGAAGGCGTGGCGCTGTGTTCCGCGGTGGCCGCACCGGCCGAAGTGCCGGACGCCTTCGCGGAGGCGGGCGGGTGCCCGTCGGGCGTGGGCGTGCCCTGCTTCGACGGCGAGGCGTAGGAGAGCAGGCCGGGACCGTCCGCGCCAGCCGTTGCCGTCGGATCGGCGCGCTTCGTACGTGACACTTCGTCAGGAGACTTGTCCATCACGGCAATCGCCGCGACGCAGGTGAGGACGGTGGTCAGGGCGAGGGCCCCGGCCAGCCAGAGTCGGCGGGTTCCGGGGGGCCGGGAGTTGTCGGGGGTCCAGCCGTTCTCCCAGGGGGAGTTGGGGGAGGGTGGGGGTGAACTGTCTGGCATGCGCTGTTCCTCCGGCGGAGCCCATGGCGACGGCCGTGACCGTGAGAGCCAGGTGTGTGAACGGTGAAACAGTAGTGGAGTGAGAGGCGTGCGAGCAGCCGTTTCAGCGAGCGGTTTCTACGAGATTTCGTTATGTACACTCGTACGCATGGGATTCCTGATGCTCCTCACGGCGATCGCCGCGGAGGTGGGCGGCACCACCGCCATGAAGTTCAGCCACGGCTTCAGCCGGCTGTGGCCCTCGGTTCTCACGGTCCTCGGATACGTGCTCTCCTTCGCGCTGCTCGCGCAGACGCTGAAGTCCATGTCGGTCGGTACGGCCTACGCGATCTGGGCCGGCCTCGGCACCGCCGCCATTGTGGCCATCGGGACGGTGTTCCTGGGCGAGGGGATGACGGTCACGAAGGCGGCCGGCATCGCGCTGATCATCGTCGGGGTCGTGGTCCTCAACCTCGGCGGCGCGCACTGATGGCCCGGCGCTACGACCCCGAGCGGCGGCAGCGGATCATCGACGCGGCGATCCGGGTGGTCGGGGCGAAGGGCATCGCCGGCCTCAGCCACCGCTCCGTCGCCGCCGAGGCCGATGTGCCGCTCGGCTCGACGACGTACCACTTCACGACCCTCGACGAACTGATGGTCGCCGCACTGCGCCAGGCCAACGAGGGCTTCGCCAAGGTGATCGCCGCGCGGGGCGGCCTTCAGGACCCGCGTACCGACCTGGCCGGGGAACTCGCCGGCTGGATGGGGGAGTGGCTCGCGGGCGACCGCACGGGCGTAGAGCTGGAGTACGAGCTGTATCTGGCCGCCCTGCGCCGCCCCGCGCTGCGCCCCGTCGCCGACGAGTGGGCCCGGGACCTCGCCGAGCAACTCGCCCGGCGCACCGACCCGTTGACCGCGCGGGCGCTGGTCGCGCTGATGGACGGGATCTGTCTCCAGGTGCTGCTGACGGACGCGGCGTACGACGAGGAGTTCGCGCGCGAGGTGCTGGGGCGGGTGATCCCGAGGCCGGCGGAGAGCTGACGCGACTGCCTGTGCCCCCGTGCCGAGGGGTGTGCGGGGCGCCCGTGGCCGGCGTCGGCGGGAGCCGTGCGTGTCGTTCCCTGAGACGCCCCGTGGACGAGTTGGTCCCCGCCACCTCCGCCAGGTTAGGTTTCCCTCATGACCGACACGACCGCACCTCGCACCACCGGCGCCGTTGCCGCCGGGCTCGCCACCGTCGCCGCCGACGGGACCGTTCTCGACACCTGGTTCCCCGCGCCCGAACTGTCCGCCGAACCCGGCCCCGCCGACACCGAGCGGCTGTCCGCCGAGCGTGCCGTGGAACTGCTCGGTGAAGGCGCGGCCAAGGCGCTCGGCCCGGACGCCCGCCGGGGCGTCGAAGTGATCGCGGTCCGCACGGTCATCGCCTCCCTCGACGACAAGCCGCTCGACGCGCACGACGTCTACCTGCGCCTGCACCTCCTCTCGCACCGGCTGGTCAAGCCGCACGGCCAGAGCCTGGACGGCATGTTCGGCTTCCTCGCGAACGTCGCCTGGACCTCGCTCGGCCCGGTCGCCGTCGACGACGTCGAGACGGTCCGGCTGAACGCGCGCGCCGAGGGCTTGCACCTCCAGGTCACGTCCATCGACAAGTTCCCGCGCATGACGGACTACGTGGCCCCCAAGGGCGTCCGCATCGCCGACGCCGACCGGGTCCGCCTGGGCGCGCACCTCGCCGAGGGCACCACGGTCATGCACGAGGGCTTCGTCAACTTCAACGCCGGCACGCTCGGCACGTCGATGGTCGAGGGCCGGATCTCCGCCGGTGTCGTGGTCGGCGACGGCTCGGACATCGGCGGCGGCGCGTCCACGATGGGCACGTTGTCCGGCGGCGGCAACGTCCGCATCACCATCGGCGAGCGCTGCCTGGTCGGCGCCGAGGCGGGCGTCGGCATCGCGCTCGGCGACGAGTGCGTCGTCGAGGCCGGCCTCTACGTCACGGCGGGCACCCGCGTCACGATGCCCGACGGCCAGATCGTCAAGGCCCGCGAACTCTCCGGCGCCTCCAACATCCTCTTCCGCCGCAACTCGGTCACCGGCACGGTCGAGGCCCGCCCGAACAACGCGGTCTGGGGCGGCCTGAACGAGATCCTGCACAGCCACAACTAGCAGTACCGTGACGCGAGTCGAGCGCCCTTCGATCTTCCGGGAGGGCGCTCACTCATGTCCGCAGGGCCGCGGCGAACTCCGCCAACGCCGTGAAGTCCCCCTCGCGCAGCCCGAGTCGGGGATTCACGTGATGGAGCAGCGCAGGACCGGGATGACGGGCGGCCACGAACTCGTCGTCCGCCGCGCCCTGTTCGTCGTCCACCCAGGCGAACGGACGGCCCTCGGCGTACGCCACGATCGCCTCCGTCTTCCAGTGCACCCCGTCGGGCCGCTCGACGAACAGCCGGTCGCCGAAGTCGACGTACGGCAACTCGGGCAGGCCGACGACCGGGGCGATCCAGCGGTTCGCGGTGTCCATCCACGTGGTCGCCCAGCAGAGGTCGTAGCCGAGAGCGAGAAGTGCCGGTCCGTGCGCGGGGTTCAGCCAGACCCGGAGCGGGCGGCCCGGTCGCACGGCGGCCCTGATCGTCGTGTAACCCTCGGGGCGGCGCTCCGGCTGCGCGGCGTACGGGTTGAGGGGGCCGTCGACGTCGAGGAACAGCAGGGGGCGGCGGCTCATGTGGCCACCGTAGGACAGCGGTTGTGCGAGGTGGGCGGAAATTTCTCGGGGCGAGAGGCATAGCCGCTCGCCCCCTTGAGCGTCACTAGGGGCACAGGGGCGGGGCACGGGCACCGCCGGGGAAGAGAAGGTGACGATGAATGCCGAAGGGCTGGAGAGTTTCCGGGACTTCGTGGACAGCAGGTCGTCGGCCCTGCTGAAGTCGGCCGTGCTGCTCTGCGGGGGAGACCGGCACGCCGGTGAGGACCTGCTGCAGAACGCCCTCGTGAAGGCGGCCGGGCGCTGGCAGCGGATCGATGAACCCGAGGCCTATGTCCGGCGGATCCTCTACCGCCAGCAGGTCAGCCGCTGGCGGCTGAAGTGGCGCAGGCGCGAGGTCAGCGTGGCCGAACCGCCCGAGGCGGGTGCGGGCGTCGACGCGGCGGCCGCGGCCGAACTGCGCCTGGTCATGCGCGAGGCGCTGTCCCGGCTCACCGCCCGCCAGCGCACCGTGCTCGTGCTGCGTTACTTCGAGGATCTGCCGGAGGCCGACGTGGCGCGTCTCCTCGGCTGCTCGGTAGGCACCGTACGGTCCACCACCCACCGCTCCCTGGCCCGACTGCGCGTCCTCGCGCCGGAGTTGGCCGCTCTGGGCCTCGCCGACATCGAGCTTCAACCGTCCCGCGACTACTCACCCGTGGAGGTGCGTCCGTGAACGTCGAGGAACTCCTCCGCGACGCGCTGCGCGAGCAGGCCGTCGAACAGCCCCCGGCGGGACCGGGGTTCGCCGACTCGGTACTGGCCGTCCGACGGCGCCGCCGCAACCGCCGGCTCGTGAGCGTCGCCGCCGCCACGGCCGCAGTGGTCGCCATCGCGGTGGCCGTGCCCCTGCTGGACTCCGGCAAGGACGACGTCCGCCCGTCGGGTGTCGTGGAGCAGCAGGGAGTCAGCGCCCATCCGAGCCAGTCGCCGCCGCGTGACCTGATCGCGGCCGGGAACACGGCACTTGCCGCCTACTACGTTCCGACCACCGTCAAGCGGTCGGCCACGGAAGCCGTGTCCGAGCGCGCCTACTGGCTGCTCGACCCGAAGACCGAGAAGTATGTGAAGGCCCCTCGGTGGTCGGTCGTCGCCGTCGCACCCGGTATGAAGACCGCGGCCGTCCTGGAGAAGTCCCTGCCCGCCTCCCGGATCGGCCTGCTCGACCTGACCACCGGCGAGGTCGAACGGTGGATCCAGGTCGACCACGGGGTCGCGGGGCTGGAGTTCTCGCACGACGGACGGAAACTCGTCGCGACGACCTACGGCGCGAATCCCGACCTGATGGAGAAGCCCAAGGGCTCCGACGGCTGGATGGGGAAGCAGCCGTCGAGCCGCACCGGCTTCTACGTCCTCGACGTGGCCTCCGGCAAGGGCTCGTGGGGCGAGGTGAAGCTCGGCGCCGACGCGGGCGACCCCATGAGCGGTGGCTTCATCAACTCCCGCCAGGACTTCTCCCTCAGCAGGGACGGCCGGTACGTCTGGGCCGGGAACCCCATGGGCGACATCGGCAAGCAGTTCTGGGACCTCACGGGAGCCGCGATGCCCGTACCGGACAACGAGAAGTACCTGGACTGGTCCGTCGAGGCGTTGGATTCGCCGAGCGGCAAGCTCGTCGCCGGTGCCTTCGCGGGAAAGAAATGGCACACCTCGTCCTACGTCATCGACTCCGCCACCGGCGCGAGGACCGAGATCCGCGGGCAGCAACTGCTGGCCTGGGCCGACGACAGGACACTCGTAGCCTGGGACATCGGTAAGGGCGCGAAGGAGAGCGAGTACCACCAGCGGCTCGTGCTGGTCACCATCGGCAGCGACAAGGAGGTACCGCTGAGCGGCTTCCGCAAGGACTCCGGCACCAACCTCGACAACAGCTCCGGACGGTGGGAGCCCGTGTTCGCGGAGCGCTGACCGACAAAGTGCCGATCAGCCGGCCACGAACTCCTCGTACGCCGCCAGCAGCCCGCCGACCGCGTCCCGGCCGGCGGGCAGCAGCGGTGCGCGGACCGAGCCTCCGGGCAGGCCCAGGGAGTTGAGTAGCGCCTTGACCGTCACCATGCCGGGCAGCCCCGCCGCCATCGTCAACTCGATGAGCGGCGTGGCGCGTTGCTGGAGGCGGGCGGACACGGGGGTGTCGCCCGCCTCGAACGCGTCGAGGATCGCCCGGAGTTGGGCCGGGACGACGTTCGCGACCGTGCTCACATACCCCACTCCGCCCACCGCGTACAGCGCGAGGATGTGTTCGTCGCACCCCGTGTAGTACGCCAACTCCGTGCGGGCCAGCACCTTCTGGACGCCCAGGAAGTCGTAGGAGCAGTCCTTGACCGCGACGATCCGGGGGTGGTCGGCGAGCCGGATCATGGTCTCCGGCTCGATACGGGTGCCGGTGCGGCCCGGGATGTCGTAGAGCATCAGAGGCAGTCCCGAGCTGTCGGCGACCTCGCGGAAGTGTGCCTCCAGGGCGTCCTGCGGAGGCCTGCTGTAGTACGGCGACACCACCAACACCCCGTCCGCGCCCGCCTTTTCGGCCTGCCGGGCGAGTTCCACGGTGTGCCGGGTGTCGAAGGTGCCGACGCCGGAGACGAGGGGGACACCGTCGCCGACGGCCTCGCGGACGGCCGTGACGAGCGCCGACTTCTCCGCGTCCGTCGTGGTCGGCGACTCACCGGTCGTCCCGGACAGCACGAGCCCGTCACACCCCTCCGACACCAGCCGCCCGGCGAGGAGTTGGGCACCGTCGAGGTCGAGCGCCCCCGCCTCGGTGAAGGGCGTGACCATCGCGCACAGGGCGCGGCCGAAGGGAGGCGGGGCGGAGGTCGCGGGGTTCGTCATGGGAGTAGTCTCGGCAGCGCGACAGTGAAGCTCCACTTAATTCTTCTACCCGATATTGGTAAGAGATGCTGCGCGATGATGAGCGCCACGTCTCAGGTCTCGGGGACCCACTCCATGGGAGGGGGCATGCGACTGTAGTGAGGTCCCCGGGGGCCGTAGTGGGCGAGGTGCAGGATGTCGCCGCCGACCTGGAGCTCAGCCGGCGGCGGGTTGGGAACGGAGACCCGCGGATACCGTCGGCCGTCGATGACGATGCCCTCACGGGGGTTGTTCCAGCCGTCCGCCCAGTTCTGGGCCCGCTCGCGCGTCCACGGACGACGCAGGGTTCGTGGGGCGGCCGGGTCGTGGTCGTAGCCGTTGAGGCCGCGGACGAGACCTTCGCTGTAGACGCCCTTGACCCGGAAGTTCTCCAGGTCGTCCAGGCGCACGACCATGTTGACGTACCGGCGGCTGTTTCCCCGGTGTCTCCCGACCGCGTGCCAGCGGCCCCAACCGGGGTCCCAGCGCGCGGGTGGGATCCACAGCAGGGTGCCCACCGCGAAGTGCTTCGTGCCGCGCTGGATGTCGAGACCGCTCTCGCCGCGCGCGGTCTCCTGCGCCACGTTGGCCACCAGGCACCAGCCCAACAGCCCGTCCGGCGCCTCTTCTTCGGTGGGTTCCGTGTCTGTCACACCGGGAATCCTCCGGCACGGGACGGGGCGCGAGCCAGCGGTTATCGGCGGAGCCGACCGCAGCGAACCGCTGCGCGGCAGACCGGCCTGCCCGACCAGGCGTCCTGCGCGTCCTCCGTGTCCTCTACGTCCTCCTCGTCCTCCGTGTCCTCTACGTCCAGCGTGTCCGGCACCCCATGCCGGGCCGGACGGGCCGGTTCGCCTCAGCCCGCCGATGCGGGCCAGACGGCACGGCGGTACGCGTCGAGATATCCGTGCAGCCGGGGGGCGCGTACCTCGGGCAGCCGGACCAGGGTGTCCTCGAAGGCGTGGGGGTGGGCCGTCAGCGGGTACCAAGGACGCGCCCGCAGGGGGTAGTCGTCGCGCAGGACGCCCTCCGGGAGCCCCCCGGTCGCGGGCAGCGGCGAGGTCTCGCCGGGGTGCGCGAGGTACGCCCAGACCCCACTGTCCAGCGGCACCACGGCTCCGTCGTCGTCCGGCGGACGCCAGGATGCCCCGGTGAGGGGGTGGCGGGGGACGAGAAGGATGTCGGGGCGGGGCCGGGACGGGCGGACCCCCGGCCCGGCCAGTTCCACGGACCGGGCTCCGGGGCCTGCGGGGAGGTGGCGGCCGACGGCGTGGCCGAGCAGTTCGGCGACGGGACCGGCCGGGAGACTCACCGGGCGGTCCTCGGTGACGGCTACGAGATGGGCCAGTGCGACCCCGACCGCCGCCTCCCACCGGCGGCTCCACGAACCGTCCGGTTCGACAGGCGGGGCGCGATGCCCGGCGCGCGCCAGATCGTCCCAGTCGGGAGGCGGACCGGCCGGGAGCCTTGAGGAGCGGCGTGCGACTTCGTGGGGTTCGAGCCACACCGTCTGCCACATTCCGCAGTCGTCCATGCGGGTTGCGACGGCCCGTCCGCATCCCAGGCACGCCAGATTGGGGCCGGACCGGCCGTCGACGCCCCGGCAGTAACCCTCGCATTTGTCGGGGATCAGGGTCATGGACCGGGAGTCGCCGGGGGCGACGACGATCCTGTTCCGTGCGCCGAAGGAGACGGAGTACACGGGCGCGAACAGGCCCTGCCGAGCAGCCGCGTCCGCCCCGACCTCGCTCCACGGCCGCCAGGGCGGTCCGGTGGGCCGGGGGTCGACCGCGTACGTCTCGGGTTCCATCAGCGGAGGGTGGAGTTCCTCCCACCGGCCGTGGTCGACGTGGACGGGGAGGGCGACCCGGGACACCGGCGCCGTGAGCTCCGTGCCGCACCCGGCGCACGCGAACACGTCCAGCAGGCTCAACAAGCTCCCCCTCGCCCCGGATCCACGGGGATTGTGTCTCGCCCGCGACGGAGAATCCACCGAAATTCGGACCCGGCGCCCGGCGCCCGGCGGCCGGCCCCCGAGGCCCTATGTCCAAGAGGCCCTATGTCCAATTGACCCCCTCATGGGTCACCATGGCCAGGAAGGTCACCGACGTGGGAAGTCGATCCACCCCTGGTCACGGGAGGCGTCATGAAGCTCGGCAAGGCACTGGCCACCGGAGTCGCGCAAGAGCGGCCGCAGATCCACGAGGAAGAGCTCGAACTCCCCGAGGGGATCGCGGAGTTGGTGGAGGAGAAGACGCCCGCAGAGGTCCCGGCCGGCCGATGAGGCTGCGGCTCCCCGAGGAACGCCCGACGGAGCCGCCGACCGGATTCAAGATCGCCCACCCGGTGCTGTCCCACGACGGCACCCGGGCCGGGTTCACCGGTGTGTCGCTGGGCGGCGCGCTGCCGTACGGAGTCGTGGCCGACGCGTCCTGCGTCTACGGCCGCCACCACCGTTCGCCCGCGCGACGCTGCGACTGCGGCTTCCACTGCGTGCACGAACGGGCAGCGGCACAGGCCCTGTTGTGCACCGCCGAGCACCGCGCGGCAGTCCTCCTCGACATCACCGTGCTCGGCGCCTACATCCGCTTCGAACTCGGCTTCCGCTACGCCCGCCAGCGCGTCCGCACCGCCACCGTCGGCCCCTGCACCTGCGGCGCCCGCGCCGTCGCCCTCGCCGACGCCGGTTGGGGCAGACCCGGTTGGCGCGCCCTGACCGCCGCGTGCGCACGCTGCGTCCAAGGCCGTACGTCCATCTCACCCACCACGTTCGCCCGACTGGCCGGAGACGGACTACGAGTCACCACCGGGAGCGACACGGAAACGGCAACCGTCGATCCCGGCCTTCCCGAAGGCCTCGGCGTGCCCGAACTCGTCGCGGAGGCAGCCTTGTTGCAGGCGCGGCTGGATTGGTTCCAGAGCCGGCTGGCGCGGCTGGAAGGGGGCACGGCGCAGTCGTAGTCCGGGGCGACGGGCTGCGGCCGGGAGCGGCACGGGAACGATGACCGTCGATCCTGGACTGCCTGAGGGGCTGGGTGTGCCCGAACTCGTCGCGGAGGCAGCCCTGTTGCAGGCCCGGCTCGACTGGTTCCTGAGCAGGTTGGCGCGGCTGGAAGGGCGCATGGCGCAGCGGCAGCCCGGCCCTTGACCTCAACATCGGTCGAGGTTGAAGGCTGGTCGGTGCACCCACCCGAACCGATCAGCGGAGGCCCGTATGACCCGTCGTACCGACGCGCACCCCGACCTCTCCGACCCCCGCGTCGGCGCCCCCTTCTTCAGCACCTGGCGCGTCGGCACACCGCTGCGCCAGCGGAAGACGGTCGAGGCGGTCGCCGTCGCCTGGGAGCGCCGGCCGTGGCCCGCCGATGACCTCCTCGCGTATCACCTCTACACGGGGCACGACGCCTCGACCCTGCTGCACTACTCGCAGTGGGCGAGCGAGCAGGCCTACGAGGCCTTCGTCAGGACCCGGCGTCAGGAACGCGTCGACGAGATCGACACCGCCGTGCCGGGCATCGAACGGTTCGCCCTCGGCCGCTACCGGCACTACCGCAGCGGCGGCCCGGCCGACGAGAGCGGGCGCGGTGGCCGGGTACCGGGGTGCGTCGTGATCGTCGACGTCGAGTTCGAGGGGTCCGACCCCCACCGCCAACGGGCCTGGATGGACGCCGTGTTCGAGGCCCTGGAGAACGAACCCGCGCCGCACCCCGGCGGTATCGCCGCCCACTTCCACCTCTCGGCCGACGGCACCCGCGTCCTCAACTACGCCGAGTGGGACAGCGCCCAGGCCCACCTGGAAGCCCTCGCGGCCCCCGGCGACGGCATCGGCTCCGCCACCGCGCTCTGGGAACGCGTCCAGACCTGGCCCGGCCTGAAGAGCACCACGGTCAGCCGCTACGACCACGCCCTCGGCCTGGTGCCGTAGTCCGATGACGGATGTCGCGGCGACTACGCGGCCTTCCGGAGGCCGGCTTCGGCGACGCGCCGCCGGCACTCGGCCTCGGCAGCCACGTCCGGAAAGTTCACCTGCCGCCACCGGACCCGGTCGTAGCCCTCGCTCTCGGTCGGCATGGGAGCGGGGGCCGGAGTGGGAGGGGGAGGGGGCGATCGGGCCGGGGAACTGCGGACACTCCCTCTCATCAGGCCACGGATCTCCGCCTCGATGACCAGCACGCGGCCGGACACCGCCTCGCCGAGAGCCGCCGCCGTGCGGTGCTCCTCCGTGGCACCGCCACCCCCCCCGTGCACGACAGAACATGTCCAGAATGACCGCCCCCCACCAACAACCTCACCCACCAACACCCCCCACCAACCCCCCACCAACAACCCCTCCCACCAACGACGACACCCACCCACAACCCCTCCCACCGACGACGACACCCACCCACAACCCCTCCCACCGACAACCCCACCCCCCTGGACAAAAAAAGTGTTCGGTGAGACGGTGGACGCATGCTGGACGTCACCGTGATCGAGGACCCCGAGGCCGCAGCCGTCTCGCTGGACCCCATAAGGGCCCGGCTGCTCGCCGAGCTGGGCGCCGGGCCCGCGTCCGCCACCATGCTGGCCGGCAAGGTCGGACTGCCCCGGCAGAAGGTGAACTACCACCTCAAGGCGCTGGAGCGGCACGGCCTGGTCGAACTGGCCGGGGAGCGCCGCAAGGGCAATGTCACCGAGCGGCTGATGCGCGCGACCGCCGCGTCGTACGTCATCTCACCGCTCGCGCTCGCCGCCGTACAGCCGGACCCGGACCGCTTCCGCGACCAGCTCTCCGCACGCTGGCTGCTGGCGCTCGGGGCCCGGCTGGTGCGGGACGTCGGTTCGCTGATCACCGGGGCGACCAAGGCCCACAAGCGGCTGGCGACCTACGCGCTGGACGGCGAGGTGCGCTTCGCGTCCGCCGCCGACCGGGCCGCGTTCATCCAGGAACTGACCGCCGGGGTGAGCGCCCTCATCCGCAAGTACGACGCGGGGGAGGCGGAGGAGGGCCGCGACCATCGGATCATCGTCGCCGTCCACCCCACGGTGAAGGAACAGCCGCACCCCGTACCGGAGTTGGACCAGTAGGACTCAGGAGTCAGAGCCATGTCCAAGGAATTCGAGATCGTCTACGAGTTTGAGGTCGACGCCACGCCGGGGGAGGTGTGGGACGCCATCACGTCCGGTACAGGCGGATGGCTGTGGCCGATGGAGTTCGACGGTGAGAAGCGCGTCGGGCCCTTCGGGTCCACACTCACGAACTTCGACCCGCCGCACCGGCTCACCGCCCGCACCGAGGACGTCGGTTTCCCGGTCCAGAGCCTCAACCAGATCGACGAGACCGTCGAGCCCCGCGACGAGGGCCGGCGGGCCTGGGTGCGGTACGTGCACAGCGGGATCTTCACCGACGACTGGGACAACCAGTACGACGGCGCGCGCAAGCACAACGCGTTCTATCTGCACACGCTGCGGGAGTACGTCGTTCATTTCGCGGGCCGCCCGGTCGCGTTCGCCACCCTCGATGGCCCCGACGCCTCAACCGCCGCCGACGCCTTCGGAGTTGTCGGTCGGGCGCTGGGCCTCGCGGACGACGTCGAGCAAGGGGCACGGGTCCAGGCGCGCGGTCCCGAGGGCCAACTCCTGGACGCCGTAATGGACTTCCGCGACCCGTACTTCATCGGGCTGCGCACAGAAAGCGCGCTGATCCGCTTCTTCGGCCGCAACCACTGGGGTGCCCCGGTCGGCATCAGTGTCCACGACTTCGCCCCGGACGCCGACGCCAAGACCAACGAACTCGCCTGGCGGAACTGGCTGGACGGGGCCTTCGCCTGACCTGGTGCAAGTCGGCGGGACCCCGTCCATCCACCCCCGTGAGCCCCCCCGTGGGCCCCGTAGGTGCTACGGCTGGAAGCGCAGCACCTGCGGGTCGTGGTCGCTGATCTGGTCGTTGAACTCCGAGTTGATGTGGACGCTGTCGTACTCGAAGCAGTCCTTGCGGATCGACGGGCTGATCAGGATCTGGTCCAGGACCTGCTCGTTGCCCTGGTAGTCGTAGGTGTAACGCTCGTTCTTCGGCAGGGACTTGATCGCCGAGTACAGCTCGCCCCTGCCTTCGAGGATCTTCGCGGTGTCGGAGAACTCGAAGTCGTTCATGTCGCCGAGCGTGATGACGTCCGCGTCCTTCTGCGCGGCCAGGATCTCCTTGACGAAGGCGTTGACCGCCGTCGCCTGCGCGTGGCGCTGGGTCTCCGAGCTGCGGGTGACCGGCTGGTACTGCGCGGTCAGGGGCTGGTCGCCACCCTTGGAGATCAGGTGGTTGGCGATCACGAAGACCGTCCTGCCCTTGAACACGAACTCGCCCGCGAGCGGCTTGCGGCTGGCGCTCCAGGCCGCGTTGGCCGGGTCGATCCGGCCCGGGGACGCGGTGAGTTGGGCCTTGCCGTGCACCTTGGTGACACCGACGGCCGTCGTGGAGTCGCCGCCCGCGCGGTCGGTGAAGGAGACCCGCTGCGGGTTGAACAGGAACACCTGGCGGATGTTGCCGCCGGGCTCGCCGCCGTCCTGGTCGTTGACCGGGTTGATCGAGCGCCAGTCGTACTTCGGACCGCCCGCCGCGACGATCGCGTCGATCAGCTTGGTGACCGTGACGCTCGCGTCGACCGTGCCGTCGTCCGTCGCGCCGTTGTTGTCCTGGATCTCCTCCAGGGACACGATGTCGGGGGACTGGAGGTTGTTCACGATCGCGGCGGCGTGCGCGGCGAAGGTGCCGTCCGAGGGGTCGAGGTTCTCGACGTTGTACGTCGCCACCGCGAGCTGGCCCTTCGACTGCTTCTTCGTCGTCTCGCGCTTGAGGCCGCCGCTCTTCACGGTGCCGATCTCGTTCGCGACGAGGGTGTAGCCGCCGTACTGGTTGAAGTCCAGCGGGCCGGCCGTGGTGCCGGTGAGCTTGTCGCCGACGTTGACGACCGGGAAGTCCGCCGTCGCGCCGAGGGACTGGATCTGGAGGCGTCCGCCGTTCTGCGAGTCGTAGGAGCCGTAGACGGTGCCACCGCTCGGGGTGGCGTTCTCGTGCGGCTTCACCGTGACCCACAGTTCCGCGTACGGGTCGGTCGCGGTGACCACGCGCGCGTTCGAGACCTGGACGTTCATGCCCTCAAGGGACTCGTAGTAGTCCAGGGCGTACTTCTTCGGCTGGAGCGCCAGCGCGTTGATCGAGTTGCTCGCGGCGGTGTCGCCGGCCTGCGTGTACCTGCTCGGCACGGACCGGTCGCTGATCACGACGGCGGCCGGTACGGCGTTGCCGCTGGAGACGACGGTGACCGTCGGCTTGGTGATCTCGGTCAGCGCCTGGTTGCCGGTGGCGGCGCCGCCCGGGACGTACTCGGAGACCGTGCCGGAGACGGTGACCGAGTCGCCGACGGCGACCTTCGGCGTGGAGCTGGTGAAGACGAAGACGCCCTCGCTGGTGGCCGGGTTGTCGTCCGGGGTCGCGTCCTGGAACCAGAAGCCCTTGGAGGAGCCGTAGGTGCGGACGCCCGTGACGATGCCCGGTACGTCCGCGACCTTCTGGCCGGCGTACGGGGACACCCGGGTCGTGCCCTGGATGTCATGGATGCGCACGCCGTCGGCGTGCGCGGGCGAGGTGAGAACGATCGTGGACGCCACGGAACAGACGGCGGCGACGGTCAGCGCGGCGAGACGCGCGGAGGACTTGCTCGGCAACGGGATCCCTCCGGGGACATGCATGAGCCGGGACGAGGATGGCCAGGACGGGTGGAGCTGGTGCGGCGGCGGTGGGAGCCGCGACCGGTGGGGCGGTAGCGACGCGCGTAGAAGATACCCGGACTGGGTGTCCATGACATTTCTACGCGCGTCAATCTCATTGCGGGGCCGCTCAGTTGTCAAGGTTTCAGCCATGTACGCCTGGTGGCCGGGACGTGAACCGGGCGGCATGGGTCGAAATCCGTCTAGGCTGAGCGGCTGAGTCGTGTGTCGTGTACGGCCGTCGTACGGCCATCGAGGCGCCCTAGGAGAACCACCGATGTCAGACAGCTCCCCCTTGCCGCCGGTGCGGCTGCACTCCGAAGCGGAGCTGGCGCGCGACGCGCTGTCCACCCCCCTGCTGGCCCGGGCCGCGCAGCTCGCCCGCTGGGCGGGACCCGACACCCGCATCGACGCCGGTGGCAGCCTTGTCGACGAGCAACTGCCCGCCGCGGCCGAGCTGCTCGGCCTGACGGGCGACGACGCCGCGGCCGACGCGAGCGAGGCCTGGCGGGTCGCCGTGGACACCGGGCTCGTCGAGATCGTCGACGAGGAGGAGGGCACCGTGGCGGCCGGCGAGGAGCTGGCGCTGCTCACCTCCGGCTCCCCGAACGACGTGCTCGCCATCTGGCTCGGCGCCCTCGACACCCTCCTCGCGGACGCGAGCGTGCCCGATCTGGACGGTCTTGTCGACGCCATGGACGAGGGCGGCGAGGTCGATTTCTCGTCACTCGACTGGGACCCCGAGGCGGAGGCCGAGTTCCTCGACGGAGTCCTCGGCAACCTCTATCTGCTGACCGTCAACGAGGACGGCCCCGGCGACGGCCCCGTCCCGCTGCCCGCGCTGGCCGCGTCGATGATCGTGCCCAGCGACATGGGCGAGCCCACCAACGACGTACTGGAACAGGTCTCGGACGCGATGATGCGCCTCGACGACCAGTTCCGGCTCCTCGAACCGGTCGGCATCGTCGAGTACCAGCCCGTCGACGAGGCCCTGATGGCCGACCTCGACGAGTCGGCCGACGGCCCCGCCGCACCCGTCGACGAGACCGACGTGACCCGCTACGGCATGGTGCGGCTCACCCCGCTCGGCCTCTACGGCCTGCGCGCCCGCCTCCTCGAAGCCGGCTTCGCCGCCCCCGCCGTGGGAGAACTCGCGGACAAGGGCGCGGACGCGCTGCTCGACGGGACCTCCAGGTTCCCGCAGGGGGCCGCGCGGGCCGAGACCGAGCAGTGGCTGGCCGGCCGTGAACCCCTCGACGCCGCAAGGGAGTTGCTGGCGGCGGCCCGCGGCGCGGACGCCGGCGCGCCGCTACGACGGCTGCTCTGCCAGCAGGCGCTCTCCCTCGTCGGCGGCGAGGCCGAGCCCGCCGTGCGCGCGGTGCTCGACGACCCCGAACTGGGCGGCCTCGCCCGCGTCTGGCTGAGCGAACGCGGCGCGAGCGACGTCCCCGCGCCCTCCGAGGAGCTGGTGTTCTGGCTGACCGTCGACACGGTCGCCGCGCAACTGGCGGCCGAGGGCAACTCCGAGGAGCTGCAGGCCCTGGTGGAGGGCCTGGCCCAGCAGCACAACGGATTCTTCGCGGCGGCCTGGCGGGTCGACCACCCGGCGACCGCGGACGTCCTGGAGGCGATGGGCCGGCTGCACCCGGACAAGCGGATCGCGAAGGAAGCACGGAAGGCGGCCTTCAAGGCACGCTCCCAGCAAGGGAGTTGAGCCGACCGGCACAGAAGCCGGGCCGGTGTCGACCCGGATGGCTTTTGATTTCCATGGGCGAGCTCATACGGGATCATGGCCGATCGCATACGACTTCATGGAAGAGAGCCCGGCGAAGTCGACCGGTGTTCAACTCCTGTTCAGACATGGGCGGAAGCGTGGCGCCGACCGAGGTCCGCCACCCTCCACGGCACACCCACCGTCACAGGAGACACCATGTCGCTCACCCGCAGAGATTTCACCGCAAAGTCCGCGATGACCGGTGCCGGGGTCGCGCTGGCGGGCAGCGTCGGCGCCCTCGCCACCGCACCCAACGCCCTCGCCTCCACCGACACCGACGTCGAGAGCACGGCCGAGCAGTCGACGTCCGGACACGGACACGGCCACCCCGGCGTCGGCTACGGCTCCCTGGTCCCCGACCCGGACGGCCTCCTCGCCCTCCCCGTCGGCTTCAAATACCGCGTCATCACCTACAGCGGCAAAACCACACTGGAGTCGGGCGAGTTCACCCCCTCCAACCACGACGGCACGTCCACCTTCGACGGCCCGCGCGGCGCCACCCTCCTCGTCAACAACCACGAGCTGGCCGGCCCCCGCGCCAACTGGCCCCACCCCGTCCCGCTCACCGAGGGCCTCGTCTACGACCCCGCCGCGGCCGGTGGCTGCACGGTCGTCGAGGTCCGCCGCGACCACGTCGCCGAGTGGGTCGGCATCGCCGGCACCGCCACCAACTGCGCGGGCGGCAACACCCCCTGGGACACCTGGCTCACCTGCGAGGAGACCGAGGACAAGACCGGCACGAACGGCTTCACCAAGGACCACGGCTACGTCTTCGAGGTCGACCCCGTCGACCGCCGCGCCAACCGGAACCCCAAGCCGATCAAGGCACTTGGCCGCTACGCCCACGAGGCGGTGGTGGTCGACCCCAAGCGCGGCCACCTCTACCTGACGGAGGACGCGGCCAACCCGAACGGCCTCCTCTACCGCTGGACCCCGCCCGAGCACTTCCACCACGGCCGCGGCAAGCTCCGCACCCTCGCCGACAACGCGGGCGTCCTCGAAGCCTTCAAGTGCTTCGACTCCGGCGGCCAGTTCATCGACGACCTCTCCCGCGCCACGAAGATCGGCACGGTCTACGGCGTCGACTGGATCACGGTCCCCGACCGCGACGCCAAAACGACCTCCGTCCGCAAGCAGTTCGCCGCCGGCGAGGTCACCCGCGCCCGCAAGCTGGAGGGCATGTGGTGGGGTGACGGCGGCACGTACATCGTCTCCTCGTTCGCCCGCACGGAGAGCCCCGTCCAGCACGACGGCGCCGTCTGGTTCTACGACCCCAAGCGCCGCACCCTGACGCTGAAGGTCCTCATCGGCGTCAACCCCGACCCGTCCGTGGACGGCGCCTTCGACGGCCCCGACAACATCACGGTCTCTCCCTACGGCGGCCTCGTCATCGCCGAGGACGGCGAGGGCGTCCAGCACCTCTTCGGCGCGACCGACAGCGGCCGCACGTACCCCATCGCCCGCAACGAACTCAACATCGGCACCGCCGAGAAGCCCGAATACAGCGAGTTCACGGGCGTGACCTTCTCACCCGACGGCAAGACCCTGTTCGCGAACATCCAGACGCCGGGGATCATGCTGGCGATCACGGGGCCGTGGAAGCGGCAGAAGCGCGGCTGAACTCCCGTACGGAATTAATTGGTTGGCCCCTCCGGAGCTGTGCCTCCTACTCTGAGATCACAACAGCACGCACCTCCCGGTGCGCAGGCGGCGGTTACTTCGTTGCAACCGAAAAAGACACCGCAGCCGTTCTTGATCTCGGGAGGCGCAGCTCATGGTGGGTGCCCGGTGCGCAGGCAACGGTTACTTCATTGGACCAGACGGTTGCGGGTTCGAGTCCCGTCATCGACTTCGGGTCGGTGTAGCTCAATTGGGTAGAGCATCTGACAAGTCCGTCGCCGCCTTCTGAACTCGGGCATCCACCTTTCGCTGCGTCCTCCTCCGAAACACCAAGGAATTCGGGGGAATTCACCATGGCGCGATTCAACACCAAGGCGGCGAAGGCCCAGCCCACTTCGCGGGTCACCTCGACGGGCCGAGTGCTCCGTACCTACCAGGGCGGCCGAGGCAGCGAGCGCGACGCGCGCTCCGAGCTCTTCCTGCTCGCCGTCGCCAACTTCGTGTCCCAGCAGACCTTTTACGAGACCGGCGCCGCCCGCGACGACCGCTTCGAGAACCTCGTGCGCGAGCTCGCCGTCACCGACCCGGCCTGGACGGCCGGTCTGCTCGGCTGGCTGCGCGGCGAGGGCAACCTCCGTACGGCCTCCCTCGTGGGCGCCGCCGAGTACGTGAAGGCCCGCCTCGACGCCGGCGCCACCGACGGCCCCTCGAACCGACAGGTCGTCGACTCCGTGCTCCGGCGCCCGGACGAGCCCGGCGAGCTGCTCGGGTACTGGACCGCGCGCTACGGCCGCGCCATCCCCAAGCCCGTCAAGCGCGGTGTCGCCGACGCCGTACGACGTCTCTACGGCGGCACGTCGCTGCTGAAGTACGACACCGCGTCCAAGGGCTACCGCTTCGGCGACATCCTCAACCTCGTGCACGCGGCCCCGGACCCGGACAAGGCGTGGCAGGGCGAGCTGTTCCAGTACGCGCTGGACCGGCGGCACCACCCGGACACCGCCGTACCGCCCGTGTCGAACCAAGTCCTCACCGCCCACCGTGAGTTGATGGCGCTGCCGGTCGCGAAGCGGCGCGCGGTCGTCACGGCGGCGAACGGCGCGGAGCGGCTCGCGGCGGCCGGGATGACCTGGGAGGCGCTGGCCGGCTGGCTCCAGGGCCCGATGGACAGGGCGGCCTGGGAGGCCGTCATCCCCTCCATGGGCTCGATGGCGCTGGTCCGCAACCTGCGCAACTTCGACGAGGCCGGTGTCTCGGACGAGGTCGCCGCACGGGTCGCGGCGAAGATCAGCGACCCGGCGGAGGTCGCGCGCTCGCGGCAGTTCCCCTTCCGGTACCTCGCCGCGTACCAGCACGCGCCCTCGCTGCGCTGGTCGTACCCGCTGGAGCGGGCGCTCGGCCACTCGCTGGCCAACGTGCCCGCGCTGCCGGGCCGCACGCTGGTGCTGGTGGACCGTTCGGGTTCGATGTTCTTCTCGCGGCTGTCCGACCGCTCGGAGCTCAACCGGGCCGACGCGGCGGCGATCTTCGGCACGGCGCTCGCGCTGCGGGCGGCGGACGCGGACCTCGTCGAGTTCGGCACCACGAGCAGGCGCCTGGACTTCGGCGCGGGCGAGTCGGTGCTCAAGATCCTGGGCCGCTTCGGCGACCTGGGCGGCACCGACACCACCTCGGCGGTCCGCTCGCACTACCGGGGCCAGGACCGGGTGCTGATCATCACCGACGAGCAGGCCGAGTACAGCCACCACGGCGATCCGACCGAGCAGATCCCGGCCCATGTGCCGGTCTACACCTGGAACCTCGCCGGGTACCGGGCAGGCCACGGCCCGTCCGGCAAGGCGGGCCGACACACCTTCGGCGGCCTCTCGGACGCGGCCTTCCGGATGGTGCCGCTGCTGGAGGCGGCCCGGGACGCGGACTGGCCCTGGGCTGCCTGAGACACCAGGAAGCATTGACATCTAACATTTCAGTTCTAGCATTACGGCCATGGAAGCCCTACGGCCCGTTCGCCGCACCCTCCTCCGCGACCGCGCCTACGAAGCGATCCGCGACGCCATCGTCGCCGGGGAGATCGAACCCGGCGCGGTGGTGCGGGACGCCGAGCTTGCCGAGCGGCTCGGGCTGTCGCGGGCGCCGGTGCGGGAGGCGTTCTCGCGGCTCGTGGATGAGGGACTCCTGGAGAGCAAGCCGCAGAGCTACACGCGGGTGACTCCGGTCGTGGCCGCCGACGTCAGGGACGCGGCGGCGGTCGTCGGTGCCCTGCACGAGTTGGTGACGCGAGTCGCCGTACCGCTCCTGCGGGGCACGGACGTTGACGTGATGCGCGCGGCCAACGACCGGTTCGCCGCGGCCGTGCGTGCCGGTGACGTGGACGCGGCACTGCGCGCCGACGACGAACTGCACGACGTCCTGGTCCAGGTCAGCGGCAACCGCGCCGCCGCGGCCACCGTCGCCCGCTACACCCCGCTCATCCGCCGACTGGAGCGACGACGCTTCGGCGAGGGCGGCTCATGCCGCTCGGCCGGACTGCACGAGCGGCTCATCGATGCCTGCGCCGAAGGCGACACGGACGGTGCGGTCCGCGTCACGGCCGACATCTGGCACACCCTCGCGGACCTGGCCGACGCCGACTGACCCTGGAGATCCCATGTCCCTTTCCTCGTACGACCGTTACCCCCTCCTCTTCGGCCCCTCGCCCGTCCACCCGCTGGAGCGCCTCACCGCGCACCTCGGCGGTGCCGCCCTGTGGGCCAAGCGCGAGGACTGCAACTCCGGTGTGGCGTACGGCGGGAACAAGACCCGCAAGCTGGAGTACCTCGTCGCCGACGCCCTTGCGAAGGGCTGTGACACCCTCGTCTCGATCGGCGGCGTGCAGTCCAACCACACCCGCCAGGTCGCCGCCTGTGCCGCCCGCGCCGGGCTCAAGTGCGTGCTGATCCAGGAGAGTTGGGTGGAGTGGCCCGACTCCGTCTACGACAAGGTCGGCAACATCCTGATCAGCCGGCTCGCCGGAGCGGACGTACGCCTGGTGAAGGCCGGGTTCGGCATCGGCTTCAAGGAGAGCTGGGAGCAGGCCCTGCGCGAGGTCGAGGAGGGCGGCGGCAAGCCGTACGCCATCCCGGCCGGTGCCTCCGACCACCCGCTCGGCGGCCTCGGCTTCGCCAACTGGGCCTACGAAGTCGCCGAGCAGGAGCGGGAGTTGGGCGTCTTCTTCGACACCGTGGTGGTGTGCTCGGTGACCGGCTCGACCCAGGCCGGCATGGTCGCCGGGTTCCGGGCGATCGAGCAGGCGGGCGGGCGCGAGCGGCGCGTACTCGGCATCGACGCGTCGGCCAAGCCTGCCGAGACCCGCGAACAGGTGGCCCGTATCGCGCACGGCACCGGCCGACTGATCGGGGTCGAGCGGGAGTTGACCGTCGACGACGTCGAACTGGACGACCGCTACCACGCCGGCGTCTACGGCATCCCGGACGAGACCACCCTGGAGGCGATGCGCCTCGCCGCCCGCACCGAGGGGATGGTCACCGACCCCGTGTACGAGGGCAAGTCCATGGCCGGGATGATCGACCTGGTCGCTCGCGGTGAGATCGCCGCCGACTCCACCGTGCTCTACGCCCACCTCGGCGGACAGCCCGCGTTGAACGCGTACAGCGCCCTGTTCTAGGGAGCCTTCGCGGCCGCCTCGGGCTTCCTGCCGGTGATCACGAGCGCCGACACCAGCAAGGCGGTCAGGGCGATCAGCGCGCCGACGCCGAACGCCCGGGCCGAGCCGTGGACGAGGATGTCGGACGGCGATCCGGTCGCGTGCCGGGTCGCCGTGCCGAACACCGTGACCAGGATGGACAGTCCGAGGGTGCCGCCGAGCCACTGGAGGGTCTGCAGGAGTCCGGACGCGGAGCCCGCCTCGCGCGGCCCGATGCCCGCGAGGATCGTCACGTTGAGCGGCATGAAGCTGAGGCCGACGCCCACGCCCATCAGGACGAGCGGGCCGAGGAGTCCGGTCAAGTAGCCGTCGCCGGGGCGGAGTCGCGAGAGCCAGCCCGTCGAGGTGGCGAGCAGGGCCATGCCGGTGAGCAGCACCGGTTTGGCGCCGAAGCGGGCCAGCAGGCGCGGTACGAAGCGGACCACTGTGAAGACCGCCAGGGTGATCGGCAGGAAGGCGAAGCCCGTGCGCAACGGGCTGTAGTCCAGGACTCGTTGGCTGATCAGGGTGAGGAAGTAGAACGCGCCGAACATGCCGGCGGGCAGCAGCAGGACGCCCACGTAGCCGCCCGCGCGATTGCGGTCCGCGAACAGGCGCAGCGGCATGATGGGTTGGGCGGCACGGGACTCGACCAGGGTGAAGCCGGCGAGCAGTGCGGCCGCCGCGCTGAAGCCCAACTGCGCCTGGAGATCGCCCCAGCCGTCCGAGGAGACCCGGATGAACGCGTACACCAGCGAGGTCATCCCGGCGGTGCCGGTGAGTGCGCCCGCGGCGTCGAACCGGCCCGCGTGGCGCGGTGTTTCGGTGACGAAGCGGGGAAGCGCGAGGGCGACCGAGATGCCGATCGGGACGTTGATCAGCAGCGACCAGCGCCAGGACGCCCAGGAGGTGAGCATGCCGCCGACGACCAGTCCTATCGACCCTCCGATGCCGGCCATGGAGGTGTAGATGCCGAGCGCGTGGTGGCGGCGCGGGCCCTCCGGGAAGTTGGTGGTGATGAGGGCGAGGGTATTGGGTGCGATCAGCGCGGCGCCCAGGCCCTGCAGCGCGCGGGCCGCGAGCAACCAGGCGCTGTCGGAGGCCAGTCCGCCGAGGAGCGAGGAGCCGGCGAAGACCAGGACGCCGATCGTGAGTGTCCGGCGGCGGCCGATGATGTCGCCGACCCGGCCGCCCAGCAGGAGCAGTCCGCCGAAGGCGAGTGTGTAGGCGTTGAGGACCCAGGACAGGCCGGTGGGGCTGAAGTCGAGGTCCTTCTGGATGGCGGGCAGCGCGACGTTGACGACGGTGGAGTCGACGCCGACCATCAGATAGGCGGTGACGACGACCAAGAGGACGGTTCCGAGCCTGGCGGTCCGGGGTGGCGCGGAGAGAGCATCGGTGGTGGGCGGTGCGGACGGGGTGGACATGGAGTTCTCCCGCTCTGGCGTCCCCGGCTGAAAGGCGTGCGGGCAGCACGGACTGCCCGCCGACATAAGCGGGGACTGTCTCCGTTTAGTACTCGGTAAGATACGGAGAGAGTCCCCGGTTCGCAAGGAGTATCTGGATGACGCAGGTCAGACCCATGCGTGCGGACGCCCGGCGCAACTACGAGCGGCTGCTGAAGGTGGCGGCGGAGTCGTTCGCCGAGCACGGGGAGAACGCGTCGCTCGACGACATCGCCAAGCGCGCGGGGGTCGGCTCCGGCACGCTGTACCGGCACTTCCCGACACGCCAGGCGCTGTTGGAGGCGGCCTACGTCGACCGGATCGAGGCGCTTGCGTCCCGGGCGGACGAGATCGCGAAGGAACTCCCGCCCGGTGAGGCGCTGGTCGAGTGGCTGTACTGGGTCGGCCTCGGCATGATTCAAGTGCGCGGCATGAAGGCGCTGTTGGGGTCGGCCGTCACCGATGGCAGCCAGGCCGCGCTCACGGCATGCGCGGGCTCCATGAAGGGTGCGGCGCAGCGGCTGGTCGAGGCGGCACAGCGGGAGGGGACCCTGCGCCGGGATGTCGAGCCGATCGAGATCCTGCGGCTGGCCCACGGAGTGTCCACGGCCTCCGAACTGGCGGACGGCCAGGGGAAGTTCATCCGCCGCTATCTGTCCCTGGTGACGGACGGCCTGCGGCCCGCCGCCCAGGGGGAGTGAAGAACGCCGGGCGCCCCTGATCAGGGGCGCCCGCAGCGGTCGTAGGACTGTGTCGGTGGTGGTCTGTCCGTGGTGGTTACAGCGCTTGGGCCGCCGGCTTCACCATGCCGCGCACCGTGCGGGACTTCGCGAATTCGCCCATCGCGGTCATGTCCCACTCGCCGGAGAACTGCTTGACCAGCTTGGCCATCATCACGCCGGTCTGGGCCTCGGCGTTGGTGAGGTCGAAGCGGACCAGCTCCTCGCCGGTCGCGGCGTCCAGGAGGCGGCAGTAGGCCTTGGCGACCTCGGTGAACTTCTGGCCGGAGAAGGAGTTCACCGTGAAGACCAGGCCCGTGACGTTCTCCGGGATGCGGCCGAGGTCGACCACGATCACCTCGTCGTCACCGCCGCCCTCACCCGTGAGGTTGTCCCCGGAGTGCTTGATCGCGCCGTTCAGGATCGACAGCTTGCCGAAGTAGCAGCTGTCGACGTGGTTGCGCTGCGGGCCGTAGGCGATGACCGAGGCGTCCAGGTCGATGTCCTTGCCGCGGAACGCGGGCTCCCAGCCGAGGCCCATCTTGACCTGGGAGAGGAGTGCGCGGCCGCCCTTGACCAGGGACACCGTCTGGTTCTTCTGGAGGCTGACGCGGCCCTTGTCGAGGTTGATCTTTCCGGCGCCGAGCGGGGGCGCGGCGGGCGGGGCCGGGGGCGCGGCGGGAACCGGAGGCGCCACCGGGGCCTGCGTCACAGGCGCGGGCGGGGCGACCGGAGCGGGCGCCGGAGCGGGCTCCTCCACCGAGACGCCGAAGTCCGTGGCGATGCCCGCCAGGCCGTTCGCATAGCCCTGGCCGACCGCGCGGGCCTTCCAGGCGCCGTTGCGCAGATAGACCTCCACGACCACGAGTGCCGTCTCGGCGCCGAGCTTCGGGGGAGTGAAGGTGCCCAGCACGCTGTTGTCGTCCGCGTTGCGGATCGTCGCCGTGGGCTCGATGCCCTGGAAGCTCTGGCCGGCCGCGTCCGGGCTGGCGGTGACGACGATCTTCTCGATGCCCGGCGGGACGGCGCCGGTGTCGACGATGATCGCGTCGGGTGCCGTACCGCCGCCGGAGCGGTAGGTCACGCCGGGGCCCGTCGGCTGGTTGTAGAAGATGAAGTCGTCGTCGGAGCGCACCTTGCCGTCGCCCGTGAGCAGCAGGCCCGATACGTCGAGCCGCACCGGGGCGGCGACGTCCACCGTCACGCGCGCGGCGGAGAGAGGGATGTTCGAGCCGGGGGTCATAGCTGTCATGACTCGTGAACGACCGAGACCATTTTGCCGTTCCCTTACCAAGCGACCAATTGCCAAGCCTTGGAAGTACCGGCCCGAATCCCCCTCGCGTCCCGCTGACTCCCTAGGGAATCACCACGATCTTCCGTCCCACCCCCGCCGCGAACTGTTCCAGCGCCTGCGGATAGCGCTCCAGCTCGATCCGGTCGCTGATGAAGATCTCCGGGTCGAGGACCCCGTTCGCGAACAGCTCCGCCGCCCGCTCGAAGCTGTGCAGCACCGCCATGGAGCCGGTGATGGTGATCTCCTGGTTGTAGATGCGGTACGGGTCGATCGACACCCGGGTCGCGTAGTCGGCCACCCCGAACTGGAGGAACGTGCCCGCCTTCGCCACCCGGTCCAGGCCGTCCTGGATCGCCGCCGCGTTGCCGGTAGCGTCGACGACGAGGTCCCAGCCCTGCGGCCGGTCCAGCTCGTCCGCGTTCGCCGCCGACCCGGAGACACCGAGCGTGCGGGCCGTCTCCAGGCGGGCCGGGTTCAGGTCCACGATGTCGACGCTCGCCGCGCCGGTGCGCTTGGCCAGCTCCAGCATCATCAGGCCCATGGTCCCGGAGCCGTAGATCAGGACGTGTGCGCCCAGGCGGGACTTGAGGACGTCATAGCCGCGCACCGCGCAGGAGAGCGGTTCCACCAGGGCCGCGTCCTCGGTGCGTACGTGCTCGGGCAGTTTGACGCAGTTCGCCACCGGGGCCACCGCGTACTGGGCCGCGCCGCCCGCCGTGGTGACGCCGATCGCGGCCCAGCGTTCGCAGAGGTTGTTGTGGCCGTTGCGGCACTGCCGGCACTCGTAGCAGTACAGCGAGGGGTCCACGGCCACCTGGTCGCCGACCGAGACCTCGGTGACCTGGGTGCCGACCGCGACGATCTCGCCGGCGAACTCGTGGCCCGGCACGATCGGCAGCTTGGGCGCGAACTCGCCCTGGAGGATGTGCAGATCGGTGCCGCAGAGGCCGCAGGCGGCGACCTCGACGACGACCTCGCGGGGGCCCGGCGTCGGGTCCGGGACCTCGGTGACGACGGCGCGGCCCACGGACTCGATGACGGCGGCCTTCATTTGACGGCTCCCAAGGAGAGGCCCTGGACCAGCTTGTCCTGGGCGGCGAACCCCGCGGCGAGCACCGGCAGGGAGATGACGAGCGACGCGGCGCACACCTTCGCCAGGAACAGGCCCTGACTGGTGATGAAGCCGGTGAGGAAGACGGGCGCGGTCTCGGCGACGACCCCCGTGAGGACCCGGGCGAACAGCAGCTCGTTCCAGCTGAAGATGAAGCAGATGAGAGCTGTCGCGGCAATACCTGGGAGGGAGATCGGAGCGATCACGCGCGCGAGGATGGTCGGCAGCCGGGCGCCGTCGATCTGCGCCGCCTCGATGACGGCGACCGGGACCTCGGCGAGGAAGGACTGCATCATCCACACCGCGATCGGCAGGTTCATGGAGGTGTAGAGGATGACCAGGAGCCAGATGTTGTCCAGCATCCCGGCGTTCTTCGCGAACAGGTAGATCGGCAGCAGACCCGCCACCACCGGGAGCATCTTCGTGGACAGGAAGAAGAACAGGACGTTGGTCCACTTCCTCACCGGGCGGATCGACAGCGCGTAGGCCGCCGGGAACGCCAGCAGCAGCACGAAGAGCGTCGAAGCCACGGACGCGACAAGGGAGTTGACCAGCGCGGGCCAGGGGCTCGCGCCGCCGCCCGTGCCGAAGAACTCCCGGTAGCCGTCCAGGGTGAGGGCGGCCCTGAAGGACGGCGGATTGGTCGCCGCGTCCGTCTCCGAATGGAACGACGTCAGCGCCATCCAGGCGATGGGCAGGAAGAACACGATGCCCAGGAGCCAGGCCACCAGACCGAGGCCCGCGCCTTTGCGGCGGGCACGCACGCGTACGGCGATGCTGCTCATGCGCGGGACGCCTCCTCACGGAACAGGGACGACACGACGCGCAGGGCGAAGGTCGCGATGATGATCGAGCCGATGACGACCAGGACGCCGGCCGCCGAGGCGAGGCCGTTCTCGTGGGCCTGGTAGAAGCTCTGGTAGACGGTGTAGGGCAGGTTGGCGGTGCCCAGGCCGCCGGACGTGATGGTGAAGACCGCGTCGAAGTTCTGGACGATGTAGATCGAGCCCAGCAGGGCGCCGAGTTCGAGATAGCGGCGCAGGTGGGGGAGCGTCAGATAGCGGAAGACCTGCCAGTCGCTGGCGCCGTCCACCTTCGCGGCCTCGATCTGCTGGTGGTCGCGGCTCTGGAGCCCGGCCAGCAGGATCAGCATCATGAACGGCGTCCACTGCCACACCAGCGAGGCCTCCACGGCGAGCAGCGGGGTGTTGGAGATCCAGTCCGGCTGTGGGCCGCCCACATAGTGCAACAGACCGTTGAGCAGCCCGTATTCAGGGTTGTAGAGCACATGCTTCCAGAGCAGGGCCGCGGCCACCGGCACCACCAGGAAGGGGGCGATCAGCAGGGTGCGGACGAAGCCCCGGCCGCGGAACTTCCGGTCCAGGAGCAGCGCGAGCAGCAGGCCGAGGACCAGGCTGGCCAGCACCACCGCGACGGTGAGCAGGATGGTCGTCCACACCGAGTGGCGCAGATCGGCGTCGGTGAGGACCTCGTGGTAGTTGTCGACGCCGGTGAAGTGGCGGGCCTTCGGGTAGAGCGCGTTCCAGTCGAAGAAGGAGATCACCAGCGTGGCCACGAACGGGAGTTGGGTCACGACGATCATGAAGACGAGGGCGGGCAGCAGCGGGGCACGGGTGGCCCAGGCGCGCAGCCTGTCCGAGGGCTGACGCGCGGTGCGGGTCGGAGTGGCGGCCAGACGGGCCGTTGTCGTGGCGGTCATCGTCCCTCGTACTCCTTGGAGATCTTCTCGGCGAGTTTCTGGGACTTCCTCAAGGCCGAGTCGACGGACTGACGTCCGGCGATGGCCGAACTGATCTCCTGGGAGACCTTCGTGCCGAGGTCGGTGAACTCGGGGATGTCGACGAACTGGATGCCGGGCGCGGGCCGCGGCTGCACACCCGGGTCGTTGGGCTTGGCACCCTCGATGGCCTCCTTCGTCTGTTCCTGGAAGGCGGCGGCCTCTTTCACGTACTCGGGGTTCGTGTACGTCGAGGCGCGCTTCCCGGCCGGCACGTTGGCCCAGCCGTCCGTCTCGCCGACCAGCTGCTCGTACTTCTTGCTGGACGCCCAGGACACGAACTGCCAGGCCTTGTCGGAGTTGTGGGACGCCTTCTGGATGCCCCAGGCCCAGGTGTAGAGCCAGCCCGAGGAGTCCGTCTTCTCGACGGGCGCCGGGACGTAGCCGATCTTGCCCTTCACCGGGGAGCCCTTGGCTTCCAGCGATCCCGCCGCCGAGGTGGCGTCGTACCACATGGCGACCTTGCTCTGGGTGATGTTGTTCAGGCACTCGGCGAAGCCGGACTGGGCCGCGCCTGACTCACCGTGCTCGCGGACGAGGTCGACATAGAACTTCGTCGCCTTCTCGAACGCGGGGGAGTCGAGCTGCGCCTTCCAGTCCTTGGTGAACCAGGTGCCCCCGAAGGTGTTCACGACGGTGGTCAGCGGGGCCATCAACTCGCCCCAGCCGGGCAGCCCGCGCAGGCAGATGCCCTTCATGCCGGACTGGGCGCCGTCGACCTCGGCGGCTATGTCGGCCACCTGGGTCCAGGTCGGGTGCGCGGGCATGGTGAGGCCCTTCTCGGCGAGCACGTCCTTGCGGTACATCAGGAAGGACGACTCGCCGTAGAACGGCTGCCCGTAGAGCTTGCCGTCGTCGGCGGTCAGGGACTCCCGCATCGGCTTGAGGATGTCCTGCTCGTCGTAGGCGGGGTCCTTGGCGACGTACGAGTCCATCTCGTGCAGCCAGCCGTTGCGGGCGTAGATCGGGATCTCGTAGTTGGAGAGGGTCGCCACGTCGTACTGGCTGGCCTGGTTGGCGAAGTCCTGGCTGATCTTGTCGCGGACGTCGTTCTCGGGCAGCACCGTGAAGTTGACCTCGATGCCGGTCTCCTTCGTGAAGTGCGGGGCCAGTTTCTGGAGTTCGACCATCTGGGGGTTGTTGACCATCAGGACGTTGATCGAGTTGCCGCCTGATCCGGCGCCGCCCGCTCCGACCCAGCAGCCGGAGAGCAGCGGGGCGAGCAGCGTCCCTACGGCGGCCAGGGCGAGCGTGGCTCGCGGCGGCCGTCGTCGGCTCTGGGTTCGCATGGATCGCTCCTGGACGTATAGGGAGATAAGGGGTTCGGTCGGGCATGGCTGCGCTCTATGTAGAGACTCAGTTGGAAATTCAAACGGCGTGCTAGACGCGGATGACCTGTGGCCCCAGCAGTGAGTAGCGGTGGGCTTCGGCCGACGGGAGCAGCGTGCTCGTGACGATCGTCTCCAGGGCGCCGATCTCGGCGAACCTGCAGAAGCTGACCGCCCCGAACTTGGTGTGCACACCCGCGAACACGGTGCGCCGGGAGGCGCGGATGGCCTGTGCCTTGACCTCGCTCACGGCGGGGTCCGGTGTGGTCAGGCCGTGTTCGCGGGAGATGCCGTTGGCGCCGATGAAGGCGAGGTCGAGGACGAAGCCGGCGAGCATCTTCGTCGTCCAGTGGTCGACGGTCGCGAGGGTGCCGTGCCGGACCCGGCCGCCGAGCAGCAGCACCGAGGTGTTCTCGGACTCGGCGAGCACGCCCGCGACGGGCAGGGACGCGGTGACCACGGTCAGCGGCCGGTCCCTGGGCAGCGCCTCGGCGATGAGCTGGGGGGTGAAGCCCTCGTCGACGAAGACGGTCTCGGCGTCCCCGAGCAGCTCGGCCGCGGCGGCCGCGATCCGGCGCTTCTCCGGGACATGGCTGGTGGCGCGGAAGGCGAGCGTCGTCTCGAAACCGGCGCTCTCCACGGGGTAGGCGCCGCCATGGGTCCTGCGGACCAGCCCGTGGTCCTCAAGGGCCCGCAGATCGCGCCGTACGGTCTCCTTGGCCACGCCCAGCTCGGCGGCGAGCGCGGTGACGTCGACCGCGCCGGTGCGGCGCGCCGCGCGCACGATCTTCCGCTGACGTTCCTCCGCCGAACTCGCGCTCATGGCCGACACCGCCTTCCCGTTCACTGGAGTACTGCCCGTTCGGGCCCGGTGGGACCCATGGGGGAAGTTCTACAGCCGGTGCGCGGCACTGACCAGGCCTGTTGCAGGCCCGATGCTGCCCGTGTGTGACCGTTTACCGCGCGGTGTGTCCGTCGCGGACCTGCGCCGCTGTCCGCCGGGGGGTGAGATCGGGCAGCGTCCGTGCCCGAACATGCCGGCGGGCGGGCCCGTTCGGTGCCCGCCCGCCGCCGCGTCCGTGGTTTTCCCGTCAGTACGGCCAGATCGGCGGGTCGTTCACGAAGTGGCCGCCCAGATAGGCGTGCGCCTCGACGCCCGGCTCCAGCTCGCCCTGCTCGGCGATCAGCTTCTCGGCGTACGGCTCGGAGTCGTCCTCAGGCTCGTAACCGAGCGCCCGCGCGGTCGAAAGGTCCCACCACAGACGGGTGTTGGCGGAGGAGCCGTAGACGATCGTGTGCCGTACGTCCTCGGCGGTCAGGGCCGCGTGGAAGAGGCGGGCGCCGTCGGCGGGGCTCATCCAGATCGACAGCATGCGCACGCTGCTGGGCTCCGGGAAGCAGGAGCCGATGCGTACGGAGACGGTCTCCAGGCGGTGCTTGTCCCAGTAGAGCTGCGCCAGATCCTCGCCGAAGGACTTGGACAGGCCGTAGAAGGTGTCGGGGCGGTGCGGGGTGTCGATCGGGATGAGCACGCTTGAATCAAGAGGTGTGTCGCCCTGGGGGCGCGGGGTGTAGCCGACCGCGTGGTTGGAGGAGGCGAAGACGATGCGCGGGACGCCCTCCTCGCGGGCGGCCTCGTAGAGGTTGTACGTGCCCGCGATGTTCGACGCGAGGATCTTGTCGAAGGAGGCTTCCAGGGAGATGCCGGCGAGATGGATGATCGCGTCGACGCCCCGCACGGCCTCGCGGAGCGCCGCCTTGTCGGAGAGGTCGGCGGTGATCGCGTCCGGCTCGCCCTCGATCGGGCGCAGATCCAGCAGCCGCAGCTCGTAGCCGTACGCGGGGAGCAGCTCCCGCATCAGGGTGCCGAGCCCGCCTGCGGCGCCGGTGAGCAGAACGGTGCGGGGAGCGGGCATCCTCGGTCTCCTAGGATCAGCGGCCTCATGCGTGAACGATATTCACATGCATGGACAAGCTAAGGTCGGCCACCATGCCCGTCAAGTGTGGCGCGGACCTGGGAAATTCGCTTCCTTCTTGCTCATTTGCCTGCTTGACCCACCCTGAGGCAGATCCTTAGGGTGGGGCTGTTCAGAAATGTAGACGTTGATCAGAAGAACGCACGCGCCTGTTTCAAGGGAGAGCCCGTGACGCCAGCCCCTCTCGCCGACCGGCTCAGTATCCCCAGCGGGCCGCTGTTCTTCCCCGTCACCGCGTACGGCGCCGACGGCTCCGTCGATCTCGACGTCTACCGCGCGCATGTCCGCCGGGGCGTCGAGGCCGGAGCCGCCGCCGTGTTCGCGTGCTGCGGCACCGGGGAGTTCCACGCGCTGCTGCCCGAGGAGTTCGAGGCGTGCGTGCGGGCCGCCGTGGAGGCGACCGGGGGCCGGGTGCCCGTGGTCGCGGGCGCGGGCTACGGCACCGCGCTCGCCGTACGGTACGCACGGCTCGCGGAGGGCGCCGGGGCGGACGGCCTGCTCGCGATGCCGCCGTACCTGGTCGTCGCCGGGCAGGAGGGGCTGCTGCGGCACTACCGGGAGGTGGCCGCGGCGACCGCGCTGCCCGTCATCGTCTATCAGCGCGACAACGCCGTGTTCACCCCGGCGACCGTGGTCGAACTCGCCCGCACCGAGGGCGTCATCGGCTTCAAGGACGGCCTCGGCGACCTCGACCTGATGCAGCGGATCGTGAGCACCGTACGCACCGAAGTCCCCGGCGACTTCCTGTACTTCAACGGACTGCCGACCGCCGAACAGACCCAGCTCGCCTACCAGGGCATCGGAATCACCCTCTACTCGTCCGCCGTGTTCTGCTTCGCCCCCGAGATCGCGCTCGCCTTCCACCGCGCGCTCGTCACCGGCGACGACACCACGGCGAACCGCCTCCTGGACGGCTTCTACCTGCCGTTCGTCGAACTGCGCGCCCAGGGCCGCGGTTACGCCGTCTCGCTCGTCAAGGCGGGCGTGCGGATGCGCGGCCTGGACGTCGGCGAGGTCCGCCCACCGCTGACCGAACCGACCGAGGACCACGTCAAACAACTGGCCCAACTCATCGAGCGCGGCTACACATTGGTCGAGGCGCAGATGGATTCACGGATCGAGGAGGGCGCGTGAAGGCGTCGGCTTTCGTCTACCCCTGGGATGTCAACGGCGACCCGGAGGCAGGCGGCCGGATCGCCGAACTCGGAGTCCAGCAGGCGACCTTGGCCTCCGCGTACCACTCCACGCGCGCGCTGACCCCCCGCCACCCGCGCCACCGCGTCGTCACCGCCGAGCACGCGGCCGTCCTGTACCCGCCGGACTCCCGTTGGCAGGGACGGGAGTTGAGGCCGTACGAGGCCGGTGACTGGGCGCCGGGCGACGCCTACGGGGAGGCCGCCACCGCGCTCGCGGACGCGGGCCTGGACGTGCACACCTGGGTCGTGCTCGCCCACAACTCCCGCCTGGGCGCGGACCATCCGGACACCTCGGTGGTCAACGCCTACGGCGACCGCTACCCCTGGGCCCCCTGCGTCGCCCAGCCCGCCACGCGCGCGTACCTCGTCGACCTCGCCGCCGAGGCGGCCGTACGCCCCGGCGCGCGCGGCACCGAACTGGAGTCCCTCGGCTGGTACGGCCTCACCCACCTGCACGCCCACGACAAGACCGGGGGAGTGCCCCTCGGGGACGCGGGCCAGTACCTGATGGCCCTCTGCTTCTGCCCGACCTGCCACCAGGGCTACGGCGAACAGGGCCTCGACGCCGAGGAGTTGGCGGCGGCGGTACGCGTGGCGCTGGAACCGGTGTGGCAGGGGGCGCCCTCCGACGGCGGCTGGCCGGGCGTCGAGAAACTCCTCGGCGAGGCGAACGCGACGGTCACCCGCGCGTGGCGCGACGACAGGGCCCGAACCCTCCAGGAGACGGCGATCGCGGCGGTCCGGGCGGCCGCACCCGCCGACTTCCAGATCCTGCTCCACGCGGACCCGGAGTCCTACCACTGCGGCGCCAACGCCGGCGTGGACCCCGCCCACATCCTCTCCGTGTCCGACGGCGTGGTCGTCCCCTGCACAGGCGGCGCGGGCCTGCTGACCCCGTTCGCCGAACAGGCCCGGGCCGGCGCGGTGCTGGCCGCCAACTTCACGGTCGTCTCCGGGATGGGAGGCCGCCCGGGGGCCCTGGGCGCGGACGCGGCCCGCGCCCGGGAACTCGGCGCGACCGAACTCCGGCTCTACCACGCGGGGTTGGCGTCGGAGGGGGACTTGACGGGGGTACGGGAGGCGTTGGGCGGACTTTGAGTCGGACGCGGCGTCAGGGACGGAGCCGGGGGCGGGTTGGGGCAGGAGACGCCGGCCGGACTCTGAGTCGGGTGCGAGTGCGGGTGCGAGGACGGTGACCAGTACCAGGACGCGCCCGGAGTGAGCGAGGCCAGAGAAGCGTGCCTGGTCCAAGCGGCGCAAACGCTCCGCTGAAGTCGCGCAGCAGGTCATCGTCGGCGATCGTGGCGACGGCGGACCCTACAAGGCCGGGCCCACGAGATACGCCCCCGCGGCGCGGTCCCGCACAGGGCGCGCGGGCGAGCGATGAGTTTCGGGGCCCTCGCCGGTCTACCTCACGAGTGGAGACCGCCCCCCGAAAGGAAAGCGCATGACCGACAGCCGCTTCGACCTCGGCCCGCAGACCCGCGTCGTCGCCCGTCTCGTCGAGGGCGTCACCGACGAGCAGCTCCCGGAGGTGACCCCGTGCCCCCGCACCGCCGTACGCAACATGCTGGGGCATCTGCTCGGCCTGTCCGTCGCCTTTCGGGACGCCGCGCGCAAGGATCTGGGCGTCATGACGGACACCGCACCGGACACCGGCGCCTCCGACATCGGCCCCGGCTGGCGCGAGGACTTCCCCAAGGTCCTCGACGGACTCGCCGAGGCCTGGCGCGACCCGGCCGCCTGGACCGGCATGACCCGCGCGGGCGGCATCGACCTCCCCGGCGCGGTCGCCGCCGCCGTCGTGGCCGACGAACTGGTCATCCACGGCTGGGACTTGGCCGTGGCCACCGGCCAGCCTTACGACCCCGACCCGGCCGCGCTGCAGACGTCGTACACCTTCCTGCTGGCGGCAGCCGAGGACCCGACCGGAGGCGGGGGCATCTTCGGACCGGTGGTCCTGGTCCCGACCGACGCACCCCTACTCGACCGGGCGGTGGGCCTGAGCGGACGGGACCCGGGCTGGAAGCCGTAGGTCGTGGAGGGGAGGACGCCTGGAACGGGCCAACTCCGCGCTGACGCCGTGGGGTTGCAGAGGAGCCCGTCCCGCCTCCCCGTGCGTCGCCGCCCCGAAGAGCACCGCGTCAGGGTACTGACCGCGGTGCCCAGGCGCGGGCGGTCCGAGGCCAGGCACCACGGAACGCCCTGAAATGTGAGTGCCGAGGCCCCCGGAACCGTACTCTTCCCCACCATGCCCCTCAGTCTGACCGTCCTCGGCACCGCCTCCCCGCATCCGCGCCCCGGCCGCCCCTGCTCCGGGTACCTGCTCCGCGGCGGCGGCGCCGAGGTGTGGGTGGACGCGGGCACCGGGACGTTCGCGGAGTTGCAGCGGCACACGGACCCGGCGCGGCTCACCGCGATCTGGATCTCGCATCTGCACGCCGACCACTGCGCCGATCTCCTCGCCGCGGCCTACGCGTTCGCCTTCGGCGGGATGACCCCGGCCGCCCCGATCCCGCTCTACGCCCCACAGGACTGCGCCCGCCGCCTCGCCGGCTTCTTCGGACAGCCGGACGTACGGTTCCTGAGCGGCGTCTTCGACTTCCGCACGCTCTACGACGGCCACTCCGTCCGGCACTGGAACCTCCGCCTCACCGCACGCGCCGTCGTCCACGACGTCGAGGCGTACGGGCTGCGCGCCGAGTGCCAGGGGAGCGTCCTCGCCTACTCCGGGGACAGCGGACCCTGCGAGGCGCTGGCCGAACTCGCGGGCGGCGCCGACGTGTTCCTCTGCGAGGCCGACATCGATCGGCATCGCGAAGGCGAACGCCAGGTGCACCTCACGCCGGAGGACGCCGGCGCCTGCGCCAAGGGCGCGCGCGAACTGCTCATCACCCACGTGGGCCCCACCCTCACCAGGGAAGCGGCGCTGGAGCGCGCAGCCGCGATCTTCCCCGGCCGGACCTCCGCCGCGCTCGAAGGCGTCACCAAGACCATGTGAACCGCGGCCATGTGAAGCGCTTTCTAGTTCTTCTGTCAGAAGCATTGACGAAACACAGGGCCGCTCCTACCTTCAACGCGTCGTACTTCGTACGTCATATATGAGACGCGATACGCGAGATCGGATATCCGAGAGCCGATCCGCGACCGCAGCCACGTGACATCCGAGAGGCGCGCATGACCTCTGTGCCCACGCCGATCCCGTCCCGCACGCAGTACGTGCAGGAGGAGATCAAACGCCGCATCCTCACCGGGCAGTTGACGCCGGGTCAGCCACTGGTCGAGACCGAACTCGCCGCACAGTTCGGGGTGTCCAAGACCCCGGTGCGCGAGGCGCTCAAGACCCTGGCCGGTACCGGGCTCGTCGTGATGAACCAGTACAAGGGCGTCACGGTGCGCATGGTGGACGCGGACATGGCGCGCGAGGTGTACGACGTCCGGCTGCTCCTCGAACCGGAGGCGCTACGGCGGGCCGTCCGTCGCCGTGCCTCCCTGGACGCCGCGCGCGACGCCCTGACCCGCGCCGACGTGGCGACCGACACCGCCGAACGCTCCCTCGCCAACCGGGAGTTCCACCGCGCCCTGTACCTGCCGTGCGGCAACCCGCTGCTCGGCCGGATGCTCGACGAGGTCCGCGACCAGGCCGCCCTCGTCTCCGCCGTCGCCTGGGCCGCCTCGCCCTCCTGGGAGCGGGAGGCCGGCGAACACCGGGACATCCTGCGGCTCGCCCTCGACGGCGACGCGGACGGCGCGGCGACCGCGCTGCACGCCCACATCGCGTCGTTCGTGCAACGGGCTTTCCCCGGCACCGAGTTGGAGACTCCCCGAGAGGACGGTCGGGCATGACGGCGACGTTCGAGGCCCAACGGGCCGCCCTGGCCGACGTGGTGGCGATCCCGGTGACCCCGTTCGCCGAGGACGGCGGCGTCGACCAGGACACCCACCGGGCCCTGCTGCGCCGACTGCTCGACGGCGGGATCGGCATCGTCACGCCCAACGGGAACACCGGAGAGTTCTACACCCTGACCCCTCAAGAGCGGCAGCTCGTCACGGAGTTGACCCTCGACGAGACGGGTGAGAGGGCCACCGTCCTCGTCGGCGTCGGCCACGACGTGCCCACCGCCATCGCCTCGGCCCGGCACGCCCTCGACCACGGCGCCCAGATGGTGATGATCCACCAGCCCGTCCACCCCTACGTCTCGCAGGGCGGTTGGGTCGACTACCACCGCGCCATCGCCGAGGCCGTGCCCGACCTGGGCGTCGTCCCGTACATCCGCAACGCCCAGCTCCTCGGCGCCCGCCTCGCCGAACTCGCCGACGACTGCCCGAACGTCATCGGCGTCAAGTACGCCGTCCCGGACGCGGCCCGCTTCGCCGCCTTCGCCCGGGACGCGGGGCTCGAACGCTTCGTGTGGGTGGCCGGGCTGGCCGAACCGTACGCGCCCTCCTACTTCTCGGCGGGCGCCACCGGCTTCACCTCAGGACTCGTGAACGTCGCCCCGTCCGTCTCGCTGAACATGATCGAAGCGCTTCGATCAAGGGACTATCCCGGAGCCATGAAGGTATGGGAACAGATCCGCAGATTCGAGGAACTAAGGGCTGCGAACGGCTCCGCGAACAACGTCACGATCGTCAAGGAAGCGCTTGCGTCCCTCGGCCTGTGCCGCCGTGACGTACGGCCCCCCAGCAAGCCCCTGCCCGAGAGCGAGCGCGCCGAGGTCGCCGCGATAGCCGCCGGATGGTCCGTATGAAGGCACCGGAAGAGCTCAGAAGCCACCAGTGGTACGGCACCGACGGGCTGCGCTCCTTCAGCCACCGGGCCCGCACCCGCCAGCTCGGCTATCTCCCCGAGGAACACCTCGGCAAGCCCGTCATCGCGATCCTCAACACCTGGTCGGACATCAATCCCTGTCATGTGCACCTCCGGGACCGCGCCCAGGCGGTCAAGCGGGGCGTGTGGCAGGCGGGCGGCTTCCCCCTCGAATTCCCGGTCTCCACGCTCAGCGAGACCTTCCAGAAGCCGACCCCGATGCTCTACCGCAACCTCCTCGCGATGGAGACCGAGGAACTGCTGCGGTCGTATCCCGTCGACGGTGCCGTGCTCATGGGCGGCTGCGACAAGTCGACGCCCGCGCTGCTCATGGGCGCCGCGAGCGTCGACCTGCCCACCGTCTTCGTCCCCGCCGGACCCATGCTCCCGGGCCACTGGCGCAACGAGATCCTCGGCTCCGGCACCGACATGTGGAAGTACTGGGACGACAAGCGCGCCGGCCTCATCGGCGACTGCGAGCTGACCGAGCTGGAGAGCGGCCTGGCGCGTTCGCCCGGCCACTGCATGACCATGGGGACCGCGTCCACGCTGACGGCGGCGGCCGAGGCGCTGGGCGTGACCGTGCCGGGCGCCTCCAGCATCCCCGCCGTGGACTCGGGGCACGATCGGATGGCCGCGCAATCCGGCATGAGGATCGTTGAACAAGTCCACAAAGGGCGTGTTCTCTCGTCGATCCTCACCCAGGACGCCTTCGCGGACGCGGTCACCACCGTCCTCGGCCTCGGCGGCTCGACCAACGCCGTGATCCACCTGATCGCCATGGCCGGCCGCGCGGGCGTCCACCTCACGCTCGACGACTTCGACCGCATCGCCCGCACGGTCCCGGTCCTCGCGAACGTACGGCCCGGCGGACGGACGTACCTCATGGAGGACTTCCACTTCGCCGGCGGCCTGCCCGGCTTCCTCTCCCGGATCACCGACCTGCTCCACCTGGACCGCCCGACCGTCTCCCACGACACCCTGCGCGAACAGCTCGCGGGCGCCCAGGTGCACAACGACGACGTGATCCGTCCACGCGACAACCCGGTGGCAAGCGAAGGAGGGGTCGCCGTCCTGCGCGGCAACCTCTGCCCCGACGGCGCCGTCATCAAGCACATCGCCGCCGAACCCCACCTGCTCAAACACGCCGGCCCCGCGGTCGTCTTCGACGACTACCGGACCATGCAACGCACCATCAACGACCCGGAGTTGGACATCACCGCCGACAGCGTGCTGGTGCTGCGCAACGCGGGCCCCAAGGGCGGACCGGGCATGCCCGAGTACGGCATGCTCCCGATCCCCGACCACCTGCTCAAGAAGGGCGTCCGGGACATGGTCCGCATCTCCGACGCCCGGATGAGCGGCACGAGTTACGGCGCGTGCGTGCTGCACATCGCGCCCGAGTCGTATGTCGGCGGACCACTGGCGCTCGTCCGGACCGGGGACACCATCACCCTGGACGTCGAGGCTCGCACCCTCCAACTCAACGTGGACGATGAGGAGTTGACGCGGCGCAGGGCGGAGTGGACACCGCCGCCCGCACGGTACGAGCGCGGCTACGGCGCGCTCTACAACGAACAGATCACCCAGGCGGACACCGGCTGCGACTTCGAGTTCCTCGCCCGGCCGGGCAAGGTGCCTGATCCGTACGCCGGTTGAGCACCCCCGTACCCCCCGTCCTTCGCACGCCCGTCGAGCAAGCGCTTCCTGCACTGAGCGTCCCGCACCGAGCGTCCTGTACTGAACGGAGAACAGTCATGGCCCAAGCCGCAGCCGTGGCGAAACCGCCCGCGCCACCCCGGCGGCGCCGTGCCTCCGCGACCCCGCGCAGGCTCCCGTACCTGCTGATCGCCCCGGCCGGACTGCTCATGCTGGGCTTCATCGCCTACCCGGTCATCAGCGTCTTCTACTACAGCCTCCAGAACTACAACCCCACCAAACCCTGGCGCAACGGCTTCGCGGGCCTCGACAACTTCACCCACGCCTTCACCGACGACCCCCAGTTCTGGGACACGTTGACCTTCAGCGCCAAGTGGGTCGTCGTAGAGGTCGGCCTGCAACTCCTCTTCGGACTGGCCCTCGCGCTCATCGTCAACCAGACCTTCGTAGGGCGATCCATCGGCCGCGCGCTGGTGTTCTCCCCCTGGGCCGTGTCGGGCGTACTGACCTCCGCGATCTGGGTGCTCCTCTACAACTCCCAGACAGGCGTGACCCGTTACCTCGCCGACATGGGAATCGGCCAGTACGGCACGAGTTGGCTCTCCGACCCCTCAACGGTCTTCTCCGCAGCGGTGGTCGCGGACCTCTGGCGGGGCGTCCCCTTCTTCGCGATCCTCATCCTCGCCGACCTCCAGTCCGTGTCGAAGGACCTCTACGAGGCCGCCGAGGTGGACGGCGCGAGCCGCTTCCAGCAGTTCCTGCACATCACCCTGCCGCACCTCAAGGACGCGATCGTCCTGTCCACCCTGCTGCGCGCGGTCTGGGAGTTCAACAACGTCGACCTCCTCTACACCCTGACCGGCGGCGGCCCGGCCGGCGAGACGACCACGCTCCCGCTCTACGTCGCCAACACCAGCGTCGAGGCCCACAACTTCGGCTACGCCTCGGCCCTCACCACGGTCGCGTTCGTGATCCTGCTGTTCTTCTCGATCATCTATCTGCGGCTCAGCAAGTTCGGAGGCGGCGACAAGTGATCACCGAGATCGCCCCGGCCCGCGAGCGGGAGACCGCCGCACCGCACCAGCCGCGCAAGGCCCGCCGCGCCTGGGACGAGGTCCCGCGCTGGCAGATCTACGTCCCCCTGGGCATCTACCTCGTCTTCACCCTGATCCCCTTCTACTGGATCCTGCTCTTCGCGTTCCGCCCGGCCGGCTCGACCTCCCTGGTGCCCTGGCCGATGACCTTCGACCACTTCCAGAAGGTGTGGACGGAACGCAGCTTCGGCGTCTACTTCCAGAACAGCGTCTACGTCGGCGTGGCCACCCTGATCCTCACCACGGTCGTCGCGCTGGCCGGCGGCTACGCGCTCGCCCGCTTCGAGTTCAGGATCAAACGAGTCTTCATGCTGGCCCTGCTCTGCTCCCAATTCGTGCCGGGCGCCCTGCTGTTGGTCCCGCTGTTCCAGATCTTCGCCAAGCTCCAGATGATCAACTCGCTCGGCAGCGTCATCATCGCGGAGACCGTCTTCCAGCTCCCGCTGTCGATGATCCTGATCAGCGGCTTCATCCGGAACGTCCCGCAGTCCCTGGAGGAGGCCGCCTGGGTCGACGGCTGCAACCGCCTCACCGCGTTCCGCATCGTCGTCCTCCCACTCCTGCGGCCCGGGCTGATCGCCGTCGGCTCCTTCGCCTTCGTGCACGCCTGGAACCACTTCCTCTTCGCCCTGATGTTCCTGTCCGACCAGAGCAAGCAGACCATCCCGGTCGGCCTCAACACCCTGATGGGCGCGGACAGCGTCGACCTCGGCGCGCTCGCCGCCGGCGGCATCGTCGCGGCCGTACCCGTGGTGATCGTCTTCGCCTTCATCCAGAAGTGGCTGATCACCGGCTTCAGCGCGGGGGCGGTGAAGGGATGAGGCAACCGCTTACCCTGCTGGCGAAGATCGTCGAAGCAGGGAGAACCCCATGACATCCAAGACCGGTCCTACGGCCGTCACCGCATCCGTGGCCACGACCGCCCCCGCGCCCGCCGCCACGACGGTTCCCGCGCCCGTCTCCATGCCCGTCCCGGTCGTCCTGGCGGGTGCTCGGGGCCATGGCCGCTGGCACGTCGAGAACATCCGCCGACTCCAGGACAAGGGCCTCGTGCGCCTCGTCGGCCTCTGCGAGCTGACCCCCCTGACCGAGGAGGAGTTCGGTGCCGAACTCCCGTCCCAGTCACCGGACTTCGGGGCGCTCCTCGACGCCACCGGCGCCCGGGTGGCCGTGATCTGCACCCCGATCCCGACCCACACGGACCTCGCCCTGGCCGCCGCGAAGCGCGGCGTGCACCTGCTCCTGGAGAAGCCGCCCGCCCCGTCGTACGCCGAGTTCCGCCGGATGGCAGACGGGGTCGCCGCGGCCGGGGTGGCCTGCCAGATCGGGTTCCAGTCGCTCGGCTCGCACGCCGTGCCCGCGATCCGGAAGCTGATCGCCGAGGGCGCGATCGGCACCCTGACCGGGGTCGGCGGGGCCGGTGCCTGGGCGCGGGACGAGGCGTACTACCGACGCGCCCCCTGGGCGGGCAAGCGGCGCCTGAACGGCGTCGACGTGATCGACGGCGCGCTGACGAACCCCCTCGCGCACGCCGTCGCCACCGCCCTCGCCCTCAACGGCACGACCCGCGCCGAGGACGTCACCCGCATCGAGACCGAACTCGTCCGGGCCAACGACATCGAGTCCGACGACACCTCCTGCGTCCGCGTCACCACCGTCCAGGGCCGCCCGGTCACCGTCGCCGTGACGCTCTGCGCCGAACACCCCGGCGAGCCCTACGTGTTGGTGCACGGCAGCGAAGGACGGATCACCTACTGGTACAAGCAGGACCGCGCCCTGCTCCAGCGGGCCGGCCACGGCCCCGAGGAGTTCGAGTACGGCAGCACGGACCTGCTGGAGAACCTGGTCGCCCATCTCATCGACGGCGAGGCGCTGTTGGTCGAACCGGACGCGACCGGCGCCTTCATGAAGGTGGTCGAGGCGATCCGCGAGGCCCCCGACCCGGCCCAACTCCCCACCAATGCCTGGAACTTGATCTCCACCGAGAACCGCCGGGTCGTCCCCGGCATCGACGCGCTGGTCACGGCGGCGGCCGACACCCTCGCCCTCTACTCAGAGCTGGGCGCCCCCTGGGCCCCACCGAAAGAGGTGAGCCCTTGATGATCACCCACGACACGCCGGTGCTCCGCGTCGCGGGCCGCCCGGTCGCCCGGTACGTCACCCGGCCCGAGCTGCCCGACCGGCTCTCCCCGCGCCCCTATCTGCACCCTGTCACCACCCTGTCCGGTACGACGGTCACCGAGTTGAGCCCCGTCGACCACACCCACCACCTCGGCGTCGGTGTCGCCGTTCCCGACGTCGAGGGGCACAACTTCTGGGGCGGCCGGACGTACGTCCGCGACGAGGGCCCCACGGAACTGGACAACCACGGCGCCCAACGCCACTCCGGCTTCCAGCTCCGCGACCCCGACGGCTTCGTCGAGGAACTCCGCTGGGTCGCCTCCGGCGTCGAGCTGCTCCGCGAACGCCGTACGGTCGCCGCCACCGAACTCACCGACACCGCCTGGGCGTTGGACTTCACCTTCTCGCTCACCAACGTGACGCCCGACCCCTTGTCGATCGGCAGCCCGGCCACCAACGGCCGCCCCGGCGCCGCGTACGGCGGCTTCTTCTGGCGGGCCCGCAAGGAGGCCGACACCCCGCGCGTCTTCACCGCCGACCGCGAGGGCGAACCGGCCGTCCACGGCACCCACGCCGACTGGCTCGCCCTCGCCGGCCCCGGCTGGACGCTGGTCTTCGCCGGTGCCACGGACCGCACCCGCCAGGACCCGTGGTTCGTCCGCACCACCGAATTCCCGGGCGTGGGCGCGTCGTTGGCGACGGACGAGCGGCTGCCGATCCCGCCCGGCGACACGGTCGTACGACGGATCGTCACGGTCGTCGCGGACGGCCGCCTGGACCGGGGCGAGGCGGCGGTGCTGGTGCGGAAGGCGGTCGGCCAATGACCCACGAGACGTACACGAACCCCGTCCTGAACGCCGACTGGTCCGACCCGGACGCCATCGGCGTCGGCGACGACTTCTACCTCACCGCGTCCAGCTTCGGCCGCGTACCGGGCCTGCCACTGCTGCACTCCCGCGACCTGGTCAGTTGGACCCTGATCGGCCACGCCCTCCAACGCCTGGAACCGGCTGAGGAGTTCAGGACTCCACGGCACGACTGCGGCGTCTGGGCGCCCGCGTTGAGGTACCACGACGAACGCTTCTGGATCTTCTGGGGCGACCCCGACCAGGGCATCTTCCAGATCAACGCCCCCGAGATCAGGGGCCCTTGGACCCGCCCCCACCTCCTCAAGGAGGGCAAGGGCCTCATCGACCCGTGCCCCCTGTGGGACGACGAGAACGACGACGAGGCCTACTTAGTCCACGCCTGGGCCAAGTCCCGCGCGGGCGTCAACAACCGCCTCACCGGCCACCGTATGCACCCCGACGGCACGACCCTGCTCGACGACGGCAAGGTGATCGTCGACGCGGACCGCCTCCCCGGCTGGTTCACCCTGGAGGGCCCCAAGGTCCACCAACACGACGGCTGGTTCTGGATCCTGGCGCCCGCAGGGGGAGTCGGGACCGGCTGGCAGGGCGCGTTCCGCTCACGCGGCTTCTTCGGGCCGTACGAGGAGAAGGTCGTCCTGGAACAACGGGACACCGACGTCAACGGCCCCCACCAGGGCGCGTGGGTGCGCACCCCGTCCGGTGAGGACTGGTTCCTGCACTTCCAACAGCGCGGCGCCCACGGCCGAGTCGTCCACCTCCAGCCGATGCGCTGGGGCGACGACGGCTGGCCGGTGATCGGCGACGAGGGCGCCCCCGTGGCCGTACACCCGAAACCCGACCTCCCGCCGCAGCCGCCCGCCGCGCCCGCCACCGACGACGAATTCCCCGGCGGACGGTACGGCCGCCAGTGGCAGTGGACCGCGAACCCCCAGGACGGCTGGGCGACCCACCACTCGGGCGACGGACTGCGACTGACCTGCGCCCGCACGCCCGACGGCCACGACCTGCGCCGTCTCCCGAACCTCCTCACCCAGCGACTGCCCGGCACGCCCGTCACGGTCGAGGTCGAACTGCGGCTCCACAGCGCGGAGTTGGGGGCACGGGCCGGGCTCGCCGTGCTGGGCGACGCGTACAGCTGGATCGGACTCCAGCGGGGCGCGGACGGAGAGGTGCGTTTCGTCCACCGCTTCGCCGACCCCGTCGCCGAGCGCGAACGGGACGCGGGGGAGTCCTGCCTCGCCCCCGACGCCCGCGTCCGGCTGCGGATCGAGATCGGCGCGGGGGCGCGCTGCCGCTTCTTCTACGACGTCGGGGGCGGGCCGCGTCCGACCGGTCGGGTGTTCGCCGCCACCCCCTGGCGCTGGGTCGGGGCCCTGCTCGGGCTCTTCGCGCTCGCGCCCGCCGGCGCGGGACATGCCGGCGCGGCCGTGTTCACGCGGTTCCGGATCAGTTCGGTTCAGTAACTCGTCCTGCCAGATCGTCCTGCTAACTCGCCCTGCCCGTACGCCTGTTGGGAGTCGCAATGACGCACCTCCGTAGCAAGCGCTTGCCAATGCCTTGCGCCCTCATGACCCCGCTGGATCCACAAGAAGAGAGCCGACCTATGAAGACCAGCATCCGCAGAAGCCGGCGTGCCGCGATGGCCGTCGCCCTGGGTTCCGTGCTCGCGCTCACCGCCACCGCCTGCGGCGACGACGGCAGCGGCGCCGCGGGGGACAAGGGTGACGAGGGCTCCGGCAAGGGCACGATCACGTTCTGGGACAACAACGGTGGTGTGCGCACCGACATCTGGAAGCAGATCATCGCGGACTTCGAGAAGAAGAACCCCACCATCAAGGTCAAGTACGTCGGGATTCCGGCCGCGAGCGCCCAGTCCAAGTACGACACCGCGATCCAGGGCGGCGGGCTGCCCGACGTCGGCGGGGTGGGGACCGCGGTGCTCGCCGAGGTCGCCGTGCAGGGGGCGCTGGAGCCGCTGGACAGCCGGCTCAAGTCCAGTTCCCTGAACGGGAAGTTGAGCCAGAACCTGCTCGACGTCAGCAAGTCCGCTGGCGGCGGGGACACGCTGTACCAGATCCCGACCTCCGCGAACAACGGCACGCTGTGGTACCGAACCGATCTGTTCAAGGCGGCGGGTCTTGACGCGCCGACCACCTGGTCGAAGTTCTACGCCGCCGCCGACAAACTGACCGACAAGGCGAAGAACAAGTTCGGCTTCACCATTCGCGGTGGAGAGGGGTCCATCGCGCCGGCCCTCGACGCGGTGTACGGGCAGACCGGGATCACGTCCTTCTGGAACGGCGACAAGACGACGGTCAACGACCCGAAGAACGTTGCCGCGTTGGCGAAGTACGTGAGCCTGTTCAAGAAGGACACGCCGTCCGCCGACCTCAACAACGACTTCACCAAGATGGTCGCGCAGTGGGACAGCGGCACGATCGGGATGCTCAGTCACAACCTCGGTTCCTATCAGGATCACCTGAAGGCGCTGGGCGCGGACAAGTTCAAGGGCATCCCCAATCCGACGCAGGACGACGGCACGCGGGTGCAGATCTCCAACCCCGTTGACGGGCTGAGTCTGTTCAAGTCCAGCAAGAACAAGGACGCGGCGTGGAAGTTCATCGAGTTCGCGGTTTCCGCGGCGGAGAACTCCAAGTACAACGAGTCCGCGGGGCAGGTTCCGGCTAACACGGACGCGGCTCGCTCCGCGTGGATTCAGAAGTCTGAGCCGACTCAGTTGGCGGCGGAGGCGCTCAACGGGGCGTCCACGAAGATTGTGCAGCTGCCGTATTACCTGCCGGACTGGAACACGATCTCCAAGGCGGACAACGAGCCGAATTTCCAGAAGCTGTTGCTGGGGAAGGTGACGGCGAAGGAGTTTCTGGACACGTTGGCCGACCAGTTGAACGCGGCGCAGGCGGATTGGAAGAAGAACCACTGAGTTGGGTGGTTTCGGATTGTGGGGGGCTGCGGGCCGGTGGGGGCTGGTCGTGCCCACGCGGCGGAGCCGCATATTCGACACAGGCCCGCGCCCCTAAAGACAAAAGACAAAGCCGGAAGGTGAGCCATCGTGTCCCTTACCCGCAGACAGGTCGCCCTTGCTGGTCTTGCCGCTGTTCCCTTACGAGGCGGTCTACAGAAGGGCCGGACTCTCTACATCGCCGGTGATTCCACCGCCGCCCAGAAGCACTCCACCGAAGCGCCCGAAACCGGGTGGGGAATGGCGCTTCCCTTCTTTCTGCGGAGGGGAGTTGAAGTCGCCAACCATGCCGTGAATGGCCGGAGTTCGAAGAGTTTCATCGACGAGGGTCGGTTGGAGGAGATTCTCTCCGGCATCCGGCCCGGTGATCTCCTCCTCGTCCAGTTCGCGCACAACGACGAGAAGATCGCAGATCCCACCCGCTACACCGAGCCCTGGACCACGTACCAGGACTATCTGCGGCTGTACATCGAAGGGGCCCGCAGCCGTGGCGCACGGCCCGTGCTCGCCACCCCCGTGGAGCGCCGCAGGTTCGACGCGGACGGCAACGCCCTTCCCACCCACGGGGATTACCCGGCCGCGATGCGCGCGCTCGCCCGGCAGGAGCGCGTCGCGCTGCTCGACATCGAGGCGTTGTCGCTGGCGTTGTGGCAGCGGCTCGGGGTCGAGGAGACGAAGGTCTATTTCAACTGGACCGACACCGAGCAGGACAACACACACTTCAATCCGCCCGGTGCGATCGCCGTGGCGCGGCTGGTGGCGCGGGAGTTGCTGCGCACCCGGGTGCTCGCGCCGCGTGAGGTCCATCGGCTGCGCGACGACATTCCCACGTCCTGGATCACCTGGCCCGAGGCGACCGACGTCTCGGACCTCCGCTGAGCAAGGAGAACCGCACAGTGCGCATATCTATGTGTCATGGACGCGTCATGACTTCGCTCGTGGGGTGCACGGCACTCGCTCTCGCCCTCACCGGCACCACCGCCCAGGCCCATCCCCGCAGCCTCGCCCGCGAGACCCTCGGTGCGGGGGACGGCTGGGCGTCGTACGGCACCGGCACCAGCGGTGGCGCCGCCGCCACCCCCGAACACGTCTACACCGTCTCCAACTGGGCTGATTTCAAAGCCGCGTTGGCCGCCGGCGGTACCGCGCCGAAGATCATCAGAATCAAGGGGGTCATCGACGCCAACGCCGAGGGCTGCGACTCCTTCGCCGCGCCCGGCTACGACTTCGCCCAGTACCTCGCCACCTACGACCCCGCCGTCTGGGGCTACGACCAGAACCTCGACGCCGAACCGGCCGACAGCCCCGAGGGCCTGCGCCGGGTGTCGGCCGCCAACCAGAACAAGGTCATCAAGGCGGCCGTCCCCGCCAACACCACCATCGTCGGCATCGGCAGGAACGCCGGCTTCAAGGGCGCGAGCCTCCAGATCACGGCCGTCGACAACGTCATCGTCCGCAATCTCGCCTTCGAGAGTCCGCTCGACTGCTTCCCGCAGTGGGACCCGACCGACGGCGACACCGGCAACTGGAACTCCGAGTACGACAGCGCCGTCATCTACGGCTCCACCCATGTGTGGCTGGACCACAACACGTTCACCGACGGCGACCACCCGGACAGCTCGCTGCCCACCTACTACGGGCGGATCTTCGAGCAGCACGACGGCGAACTCGACATCGTCAAGGGCGCCGACTACGTCACCGCCTCCTGGAACGTCTTCACCGACCACGACAAGACGATCCTCATCGGCAACAGCGACAGTGCTTCGACCGCCGCCGTCGACCGTGGGCATCTGAAGGTCACGCTCCACCACAACCTGTTCTCCAACCTCGTCGAGCGCGCACCCCGCGTCCGCTTCGGTCAAGTCGACTCCTACAACAACCACTTCGTCGCCGAGCCCGGATACGGCTACAGCTACGGCATCGGTCTGGAGTCCCAACTCGTCGCGGAACACAACGCGTTCACGGTCCCGGCCGGCATCTCCGAGGCGACCATCCTCAAGAAGTGGTCCGAGGCGCGGCTCTCCGCCGACGACAACTACGTCAACGGCACCCTCACCGACCTGATCGCCGTCCACAACGCCGGTGTGCCCAGCGAGATCCTCCAGTCCGGCGCGGGCTGGACGCCCACCCTGCGCACGAAGGTCGACCCCGCGAGGGCCGTGCCGTTCATCGTCGACCGCAACGCCGGTGCGGGCCGACTGCGCTGACCCCTCGTCATCGCAGCATCTCGCCAACTCGTCATAAGGAGCACCCGCATGCCCTTGCACGAGCACCTCCGACATCCCCTGTCCAGACGGGGGTTCCTCGCGACCGGCACCGTCGCCGCGGGCACCGCGCTCGGCCTCGCTGCCGGCCCCGCCCGGGCCGCCACCCGGCCCCGCCCGTTCGGCCGCTACGGTTCACCGGCCGCGCGCCTCACCCCGCTCACCCTGTACGTCGACCCGCGCGGCCGGGGCGACTTCACCACCGTCCAGGCCGCCGTCACCGCCGCGACCGGCGCCGGGTACACCCTGGTCATCGCGCCCGGCGTCTACCGGGAGACGGTCACCGTCGGCGTCACGGACCCGGCGACCGGTCAACTCTCCGACGCGGCAAGCGAGATGACATGGCTCGGCGCCTCCGAGAACCCGCGTGCCGTCGTCATCGTCTACGACAACGCCAACGGCACCCGGAAACCCGACGGTTCGGGCACCTACGGCACCTCCGGCTCGGCCACCACCCTCATCCGCACCGACGGGTTCACCGCCCGCCGGATCACCTTCGCCAACGACTGGCTGCGCGCCGACCACCCCGACATCACCGGTACACAGGCGGTCGCGATCAAGGTGCAGGGCGACCGTTCGGCGTTCTTCGACTGCCACTTCCTGGGGCACCAAGACACGCTGTACGCCGACTCGTCGGCCCTCGGCGTCTTCGCCCGCCAGTACTACGCGCGCTGCTACGTCGAGGGAGACGTCGACTTCGTCTTCGGACGGGCGACCGCCGTCTACGACCACTGCCACTTCCGGACGCTCGACCGCACCGACCTGGCGACGGCACCGTACGGCTTCGTCTTCGCGCCCTCCACGGCGGTCGCCAACCCGCGCGGATACCTGGTGACGCGAAGTCGCGTGAGCAGCCAAGCACCGCGCGGCTACTACAAGTTGGCCCGGCCCTGGGTGCCCGGCTCGGACACCACCGCCCATCCGATGCTCACCGTGCGGGACACGGTGCTGGGCGCGGGGATCGACGCGGTGGCGCCGTACACCAACATGTCCGACACCTATCCCTGGCAGAGCCAGCGGTTCGCGGAGTACCGGAACACGGGCCCGGGTGCCGCGATCAGTGTCCCGGAGAACCGGCCCCAACTCAGCGCGGGACAGGCCGAGTCGGTGACGCCCGAGGTCTATCTCGGCGACTGGAGGCCGGGGCGGAGATGACCCTGCGCAGACGCACCCTCCTGACAGGAATCGCCGGAGGCCTGGTGGCCGTCGGCACGGCACCGGCCTTCGGTCTCGACCGGCGACGCGTCCTGCACGTGCGGCCCGGTGACTCGGTCCAGGCGGCCGTGGACGCGGTGGACGGCGGCGGCTGGACGATCGTCGTGCACCCCGGGACGTACCGCGAAGTCGTCAACGTGCCGACGAACAAAGGCGAGTTGACCCTGCGCGGCGGCGGGCGCGACCCGCGAGACGTCGTCATCGTCTACGACAACGCCAACGGGACGCAGAAACCGGACGGTTCGGGGACGTACGGCACGGCGGGCTCCGCGACCTTCACCTCGACGGCGCCCGGGCTGACCGTGCGGGACCTGACCCTGGCCAACGACTGGCTGCGCGCGGACCATCCGGAGATCACGGGGACGCAGGCGGTGGCCGCGTATGTGACGGGTGACCGCTCGCGGTTCTCGCACGTCAGGCTGCTCGCCCACCAGGACACCCTGTTCGTGGACACCTCGGCGCTGGACGCCTTCGACCGGCAGTACTTCACCCACTGCTACATCGAGGGAGACGTCGACTTCGTCTTCGGGCGGGCCACCGCCGTCTTCGCGGACTGCCACTTCCACACCCTCCAACGGGACGTTGCCTTCACGCCGAAGGGCATGGTCTTCGCCCCGTCCACCGCCCGCGCCAACCAGCACGGCATCCTCGCGGTCCGCTCGCGGATCACCTCCGGCGCCGAGGACGCCGCGTACAAGCTGGCCCGGCCGTGGGTCCCGTCGTACGAGACGACGGCCTGGCCGTCCCTCGTCGTGCGGGACACCCGGATCGGGCCCGGCATCGACCCGGTCGCGCCGTACACGAACATGCGTGACGCCTATCCCTGGCAGTCGATGCGCTTCCACGAGTACCGCGACACGGGACCGGGATCCGTGATCACCGTCCCGGAGAACCGGCCCCAACTCACAGCCGCCGATGCCGCGTTGCACACCCCCGCGACCTATCTCGGTGACTGGCGTCCCTGAAGTCCCCCTGTTCGCAACCGTACGAGGAAAGGACCGCACTCCTATGTCTCGTCGTACCGCTCTCACCCTCGGCACGGCCCTGGCGTTCGGCGCCGGGCTGGCCGTCCTCCCCACCCAGGCCCAGGCCGCCACGGTCGTCGTCGACACGACCGCCGAACTGACCAGCGCGATCTCAAGTGCCACCGCCGGCACGGTCATTCAGGTGCGCGGCGGCACGTACTACCCGACGACCACCCTCCAGTCCACGACGAACGGCACCTCGTCCTCGCCCGTCACGCTCACCGCGTACGGCTCGGAGACGGTGAAGATCGACGGTTCGTCGCTGGCGGCCGGCTCCTGGATCTTCAAGCTGACCGCCGACTACTGGAACGTCTCCAACCTGACCTTCCAGAACTCCCCGGACAGCGCGGTCGTCTGCCAGTCCTGCACCGGCACCAACTGGAACAACGTCAAGACCATCAACGGCGGCGACTCCGGCTTCACGCTCACCGGCGACGGCACCGTCAACAACACGGTCAAGAACCTTGACTCGTACGGCAATTACGACGCCGCCACGCACGGCGAGAACGCGGACGGGGTCGCCATCAAGTTCGGCTCCGGCAGCGGGAACCTCGTCACCGGCGCGCGTCTCTACAACAACTCGGACGACGGGATCGACTTCTGGTCCTTCTCCACGCCGGTGACCGTCGAACACACCTGGTCGTTCGGCAACGGCTACAACCGCTGGTCGGACTCGGCGTTTGCAGGTGACGGCAACGGCTTCAAACTGGGCGGTGACGGCGAGGTCGTCGCGCACGTCATCAACAACTCGGCCGCGTGGGGAAACGCGGGCAACGGCTTCACCGAGAACTCCAACACCGGCGCCCTCGTCATCAACCGCACCACCGCGTACGCCAACAGCAAGTGGGGCTACTACTTCGCCACCAGCTCCGCCAAGCTCGGCAAGAACCTCGCGGTGAGCAACGGCGGCGGCTCGGTGAGCAAGGGTTCCGCGGTCACCTCGTCCGGCAACAACTGGGACTCCGGCATCTCCACCCCGTCCTTCATCTCCACGGACGCGTCGACGACGTACAACGCGCGTTCGTCGAGCGGCACGCTGCCGTCCACGACGTTCCTGACGACGGGCAGCACGACGATCGGCGCGACGATGAACTGACCTGTGATGTGGGCCCAGTTCGGGTGTCGCGGGGCTGGGCCCACGCCCTCAGCGGACCGTCACGTTCGACGCGGTGGTTCAGTAGTAGTCCTCGCGCTTTCGCATCTGCCCAGTCGGCTCGATCTGCTCCCGGCGGAACTGGATCAGGCGGTCGTCGCCGTCGAACAGTACCGCGTAGGTGGGCTCGGTCGTCTCGTCCGCCGGCTCCGCGATGCCCAGGATCGCGCCTGCCTTCGCCAGCGATCCGGGCCTGTCGGGCGAGTCCACCACGCGCACTTCCGCGTAGAAGTCGAGGTCTGTCATCAGGGGACGGTGTCGGCTCACCGGACGGTCACGAAGCTCACGATCGGGCCGTCCTCCGAATCGGTCGCGGCGACCTCGAAGGCGCGGTCCGGGAAGGCGTCGGCCAGGGAGCGTCGCCATGAGGCCGCGATGTCCTCGGCCAACGCGAGGGCGCCGGCCTCGGATTCGTGGTCGTCCGGAATATCGATGTAGAGCCACAACCGCAGCTGATTCAGCATGGCCTCGACCGACGTCGCGTCGCCCCCCAACTGCTCCTGCCAGGCGCGGAAGTTGTCGGGCTCGTAGACGCGGTCCCACAGCACGCAGCCGTCCACCTCCACGAATCGCGGCATGAACACACGGGAGAACGCGGCCCATTCACCCAGGCCCGCCTCCTGCGAGAGATAGTCCAGGTAGTCGGTGCCACCGCCTACCGCTGCCGTCCACTCCCTGACGTCCGGGATGCTCTGGGGGTCCATGGGGTTCTTCTTCTCGCTCACTGAGGAAGCTCGTCGGGCCGGGCGGCCCGGGGCATCTTGTTCCAGGTGAGGAACACCTGACCGGTCTTGGGATTCACGTTCTTCGACGTCTCCAGCACATGGGGTGCCGGCACCCCACCGTGCGGCTTGGAACTCGGATCCACGTCGACCCGCTTGATGGGGAGGCCCTGATCGTCGTAGACAGCGTAGGCCGTCACGGTTCCGTCTTCCTTGCGGCGCACCAGGATCTCGTCCGGCTTGGCCGACTGGGGGAAACGGCCGCTGTGCGGGGTCGCGTTGGACAGATCGATGCCGCACTTCGGGGCCAGACCCAACGGGTCAGTCCAGCCCAGGGCGTTCGTCACATACGCGCTCGGATTGCCGGCGGGCTCCAGCCCGAGCGGGTCCTGGCTGATGTACCGGGCGGTCTCGGGGTCGTAATAGCGGTGCAGGTTGTAGTGCAGGCCCGTCTCGTCGTCCGCGTACTGGCCCGGGAAACGCAACGGGCAGTCGACTGTCGCCGGGTCGACCTCAGGGGCCGGGAGGCTGGTGCCCCACAGAGCTGTGCGTCGTTGCCACAGGAGGTCACCGGTCGCGGCGACCAACTCCGTGGGAGTGCCGACGGAGTCGGTCACCACGGCGAGGAAACGCGCGGCGAGCCCATGGCCGGTCTCCTCCGCGAGCCGAGCCAGGAACGACGCGTTGGGAGACGTCCGAGCCGGCCTGTGACCGGTCTGGGCCACCGGGCGAGCGCTGCCCGGCAGGTAGTCCCAGGTGGTGACCTGGCCGTCCGCCGCGGTCTGTTCCGCCAGACAGGTGTCGTCCCAGCCGAACTCCGTGCGCTCGGCCGTCGAACCGTCCTCGTTCAGACGCTCTTTGGAGACACGGCGGCCGAACGGGTCGTAGGCGTAGCGCCATTGGCCGCCGTCCGGGGTGACCACACCGGTGAGACGGTCCTCGTCGTTCCAGGCGTACGTCCAGGTACGGGTCTTGCCGCTCGGTAGTCTCCGGGTCCTGCGGACGAGGCGGCCCTGCGCGTCGTGCTGGTAGGAGGTGCGGCCGGCCGTGCGGACAAGGGTGCCGACGAACTCCCGCTCGCCGGGCGTGCCGTGGGCGGGCGCGGAGGCGCTGACGACGTTGCCCGTCGCGTCGTAGGCATAGGTCTCGGTCCAGCCGTGCGCGCGGACACCGGTGACGCGCCCCATCGCGTCGAGGTCGAACCGCCGTGTGCCGGAGGTGAGTTCGCGGATCTCGGTGAGGTAGCCGTCGGCCCGGTGGGCGTAAGTACGGTGCTGGAGAAGGCGGTCCGCGCCGGCCGACGGCGCGGCGGTGGTCAGGGTCTGAGAGGTCAGCCGCCCGGTGCTGCTCCAACTCTGCGTCAGCGTCACCTCCGCGTCGAGGTGACGTTCCGTCTCCCGGCCCGCGGCGTCGTGGACGAAGTCCAGGGTGCCCGCGGGTGAGCGCAAGGCCAACGGGCGTCCGGCGGGGTCGTACGTCCAGTCGGAGGCCAGCCCGGACGGCGTCACCCGGCGGGTACGGCGGCCGAGGGGGTCGTAAGTGTGCGTGGTCGTACGGCCGTTCACGGTCTCCGACAGCACGCGTCCCAGTGCGTCGCGCTCCAGCACGACCTCGGCATCCGCGTTGGCCGCCCGCGTCAGGCCGCCGTCCGGGCCGTAGGAGAACGTCGTGACGTGGTTCGTCCCGGCCGATCGCTGCTCCAGCACCCGCCCCAGAGCATCGCGTGTGAAGCCCAGCGTCTCTCCGGCACCGTTGGTGCGGAAGGCCAGGCGTCCCGTCGCGTCGTGCGCGTACGTCAGCGTCCGCCCGTCGAAGTCGGTCTCCCCGGTCAGCCGCCCGGCCTCGTCGTAGGTGTACGACCACGTCCGTCCCTGCGGATTGGTCACTTCCGTCAGCCGCATCTCCGTGTCGTACGCGAACTCGTACCGCGCCCCGTCCGGGTCGGTCCGTGAGGCGGGCACGTCGAAGTGGGCCGAGGAGTGGTGTGTGGTGTTGCCCGCGGCGTCCGTGTGGGTAAGGAGGTTGCCCTCCGCGTCCCACGTCCACGACTCCCTTGCCCCGTCGGCCAGTTCGCGCCAGGACGGCTTGCCCTCCGGGGTCCAGCCCATCCGGGTGGTGTGGCCCAGCGGGTCGGCGATCGCGGTGATCCGGCCGAAGGGGTCCCGGCGGAGCGACGTCGTGTGGCCCAACTCGTCGGTCAGGGACACCGGGAGACCGGCCGCGTCGTATGCCACTGTCCGGGTGTGGCCGAGCGCGTTCGTGATCGAGGTCGGGTGGCCCGCCGCGTCGTACGCGTAACGGGTCTCCGCGCCTGTCGGGTCGACCGTCGCCAGCAGGTTGCCCCGTTCGTCGTACGTGTGCCGCCATACCACCCCGCCCGGCTCCACGACCTCCGTCGGCAGGCCGAGCGCGTTGTACTCGGCGCGCGCCAACGCGCCGTCGGGCAGGGTGAGTTCGGTGAGGTTGCCCGCGTCGTCGTAGGAGTAGCGGGTCGTACGGCCCAGCGGATCCGTGACCGTGACGGGTCGCGCGCCGTACTCGTCCCAGCGGGTGCGCGTGACGTTGCCCAGCGGGTCCGTCTCCTCCTCGACCAGGCCCTCCGCGTTGTGACGGTGCGTGGAGACGCGGCCCTGCGAGTCCGTGTACGTCGTCGTGCGTGACGTGTCGTCGTAGGTGAGAGCGCCGGACAGGATGCCGTCGACGCCCTCGGTACGGACGACCCGGCCGCGCTCGTCGTAGACGTACCCGAACCAAGTCCCGTTCCGGTCCGTCCACTTGGTGACCCGGCCCAGCTCGTCGTACGCGAACCGCAGTGGTTCCCCAGTGGAGTTGACGACCTCCGTGAGGTTGCCGACTGCGTCGTAGCCGTAGCGCACGACGACCGTGCCCTCGCCCACCGGGCCGTCGGGGCCGTAGCGCGAAGGGGGTTCGTCGAGCAGACGCAGGGCCGTGATGCGGGGGCCCGTCGTGTCTACGGCGATGTAGTGGCCGCCGGAGTGACGGAGGCCGAACGGGACGCCTTCGTCGTCGCGTTCGACGTCGACACGGTTGCCGTTGCGGTCGGTCCAGGAGTCCAGCGCGAGGTGGAAGACGCCGAACGTGGGGGAGGGGACGGGGGCGGCGAAGGTGCGGACGACTCCCGTCGCCGGGTCGGTGACGGTCATCGCGCTGTCCGGCTTGCCGTCCCATTCCAGGGGCCAGCGGACGCCCTTGACCGGCAGGGTCGGGACGCCCGGTTCCGGTACCGGGTAGACCAGGCGCATGCCGTCCGCCGCCGCGAACACCACGCCCTCGCCGTCGATCTGGAGGCATTCGTCGAGGGTGGAGATCCAGGTTGGGCCGAAGCGGACGCCACCGCGGTACGAGGACAGGTGGGTGCGGGTGAACTCCAGCGGCAGGCTGCCCGGGAGCGCCAGGTCCGTCGCCGTCATCAGCATCGCGCCGGTCGCCACGTCGATCGGCTCGCCGACGCAGGGGGTGCGGTCGGCGTTGCGGGCGGCCGGGCCGAGTTCGACCAGGTCGGGGCGGAGCGAGGGCGGTCGTAGCAGCAGCGGTGTCGTGTCGCTGAACGCGCCCTCGATGCCCGCCTTGACGACTCCGCCGCCCGCGCCCAGCGCGCCGCCGAAGATCATGCCGTCCTTGGCCGCCTGGTTGACCTCGTCGAGGCTGAAGCCCTGCTGGAGACCGGTCGCGATCTTCAGGGGCTGGGCCACGGCCAGGTCGACGGTCACCGACTCGATCCCGCCGAAGGTGGCGGCGACCAGGGTGCCCGCGGCGATCTCGGCGATCGTCGTGGAGACCGCGACACCGAGGCCGGCGCCGAACTCGATGACCAGGTCGGCCGCCGCGACGGCCGCGCCGGAGGCCAGCCCCGCGGTGAAGAAGGCCAGCGCCACCCCGCCCGCGATCACGGCCGCGTCGATGCCGATCTGCGTCCAGAGCTTGTTGATGGCGTCGTCGATGGCGTCGGCGAACTTCTCCAGCGCGGTGGCCATGTCCCGCCCCGAGCCGGCCAGATCCTTCAGCCAGCCGCTGTCGTTCCCCTCGGCGTTCTTCGAGTACCGGCCCCAGAACTTGTCGAACGCCTCGATCGACTCACCCGTGTTGTTGTGGATGATCGAGGACGCGCTCTGCTGGACCGGGCCGCGCAGATCGTCCACGGCGTCCGCGAAGGTACGCCAGGCCGTCGCCGCCGAACGCAGCTTGCCGGAGTCGGCCTCCGGCCACCACAGGCCCAGATGCAGCAGGATCTTCCGGGCCTCGTCCTCAACGCTCACCGGCACCGTCCGCCTTCGTGACCTTCACTTCGGTGAACATCCCGGCGATCAACTCGTCGTTGTCGACATGACCGTCCGCCATGTCGGTCATCGCCTCGTGAATGCTCGTCAGACCCAGCACCAGCGTGCCCGCCGCGCTCTCGATCTTCTTCTGCAAGGGCTTGTAGGAGTCGCCGAACTCCTTGCCCTGCTTGTCGTTCCCCCAGGGCTCGCCCAGCCCGTCGAGGGACTTCACGAGCGCGGTCAGCGCCTTGCCCAGATCAACTGCCGCCGTCTGGAAGTCCGGTGCCGCCCGCTTCACATCGGCGGTCCTGATGTCGAGGACCTTGGCCGGGTCCTTGCCGTCACCCATCGCGCGTTCCCCCGTTCGCAGTCGCAGCCACGACGGTAGGGAAAGCCGACCAAGAGAAGGTCAAGTCGGCCCCAAGGGCGGGTAATTCCCCACTCTGTGGGTTATGTATCGATCGGATAAAGGTCCTCGCCTCCACGGTGTGATGCGCGTAGACAGTCCCTGACCTGGTGCATCACCCATCAGAACCAGATCCGGAGATTCCATGCGGAAGTCCCTTAGAGCGGCCGCCCTCGGCGCCGCCTGTGTCGTCGCCGGTGCCGCCCTGTACGGCACGGGCGTCGCCACCGCCGGCCAGTCGACGGCCAACTCGACTCACGAGCCGTACAACATCGGCCTGTTGACGAAGGACATCGACACCTACTACGGCACCGCGCTCGACAGCAGCGGCGTCTACCAGGCCTCGGCGACCAGCCCGTACGCCAAGGACCTGGCGCGCATCGACGCGTCGGCGAAGAAGTACATCGACGAGGCCGTCCGCAAGCACCACAAGGGCGTCAAGCCCGCGGTCGTCTTCGACATCGACGACACGCTGCTGCTCAGCCTCGACTACGAGAAGAAGAACAACTACGGCTACAGCTCGGCCACTTGGGCCGCGTATGTCGCCCAGGCCAACCGCCCGGAGGTCTTCGGCACCCCCGAGCTGGTCAAGTACGCCGCGTCCAAGGGCGTCACGGTCTTCTACAACTCGGGTCTGAAGGAGTCGCAGCGCACCTACGCGGTCGACAACCTGAAGAAGGTCGGAGCCGACGTCAACCTCGACGCCGACCACATGTTCCTCAAGGACGCGGACAACCCGCCGTCGTACCTGAGCGGTTGCGCCACGGCCGGTGCCTGGACCTGCACCACCGTGCAGTACAAGTCCGGCACCCGGAAGCACATCGAGGACCTCGGGTACAACATCATCGCCAACTTCGGCGACCAGTACTCGGACCTCGACGGGGGCTACGCCGACAAGACGTACAAGATCCCGAACCCGACGTACTTCGTCAGCTAGGTTTTTCCGTTCGCGTGGCAACCCTTTCCGGCCACGGCGGCGACCAGGAACCAGAAACGGGCCGGGGCGGCCCCTCCGGCCCGTTTCGTCCTCGTCGTCATCCAGGAAAGGAACCAACGCCGTGCGCACGAGCACCGGACGCCACCGCAGGACCCGCACCCTCTCGATCGCCGCCGCGGTGGCCGTCGCCGCGGGGGCGGGCGGCGTCTACCTCGGCCTCAACAGCGGTGGCGCGCAAGCCGCTTCGGCCACGATCACCGTCTCCACCACCGCCCAACTGGAGTCGGCCGTCGCGAACGCCGGCGCCGGTACCGTCATCCAGGTCCGCGCGGGCACCTACACCCCGGCCGCGACCCTCAAGTCCACGGCGAACGGCACGAGTTCGGCCCGGATCACGCTGGAGGCGTACGGCACGGAGAAGGTGAGGATCGACGGCTCGAAACTCCCCGCGGGCCAGTGGCTGGCCGGTATCTACGGCGACTACTGGACCGTCCAGAACCTCACCTTCCAGCGCTCCCCGGCCCAGGGCTTCGTAGCCACGTCGTCGGTCGGCGGCATCTTCAAGAACCTGGTCACGGCGAACAACGGTGACTCGGGCTTCACCCTGCGCGGCGACGGCACGACGAACAACCTCGTGCAGAACCTGGACAGTTACGGCAACTACGACGCCGCCGGACACGGCCAGAACGCGGACGGCATCGCCATCAAGTTCGGCTCCGGCTCCGGCAACAAGGTCACCGGCGCCCGCCTCTACAACAACTCGGACGACGGCCTCGACCTGTGGCAGTTCTCCTCGCCGGTCACCATCGAACACTCCTGGGCCTTCGGCAACGGCAAGAACCGCTGGAACGACTCCGCCTTCGAGGGCAACGGCAACGGCTTCAAACTGGGCGGCGGAGGGGTCTCCGTCGCCCACGTCGTCAACGACAACGCGGCCTGGAACAACACCCTCAACGGCTTCACCGAGAACTCCAACACCGGCGCGATCATCCTCAACCGGAACACCGCGTACGCCAACACGGAGTCCGGCTTTTTCTTCGCGACCGGCAAGTCCCGCCTCGCCCGTAATCTTGCGGTGGGCAACAAGGGGGGCCTGGACAAGCTCGGTTCGGGCACGGTGTCGGCGGCGAACAACTGGGACGGCGGGGTCGCTACTCCGTCGTTCAGGTCCGTGGATGCGACGACGGCGTATGGGGCGCGCTCGTCGGGTGGGACGCTGCCGTCGACGACGTTCCTGACGACGGGGTCTTCGGTGATCGGGGCGACGATGAACTGACGTGTCCTCACTGCGGGTTCCGCTTTTCGGGGAGCGATGCGCAGGGCTGACGCGCGGAGGGGCCCCGGTTGTAGCTGACCGGGCCTCTCCTCTGCTGTTTCCGGAGTGGGTCACCAGCCCAGCTCCTGGTGTTGCTTGAGCCGCTCTTCGCGGGTGAGGAGAACCTCCAGCTTCCCGAGCTGAGCGTACGAGTTCGGTTCTCGTCACCCGCTCCACAGGAACCCCCAGGTCGATGACCCGGGGGTTCCTGTCCCGACCAGTGGGCGTGCGTGCGCACCACAACCGCACCATAAGCCGCCTGCTATGGCGCTCTACCGTTTCCTGGAGATCCTGTACCGGTGACCGATCCCAGCGGCACCCCGCGACCGACCGGACGCCACCCGGTGTGGCTGACCCGCAACGTCAAGGTGCTGTGCGGGGTTTCCTTTCTCCAGGACGCGGCCAGCGAACTCCTCTACCCGATCCTGCCGATCTTCCTGACCGTGGTGTTGGGTGCCCCGCCCGCCGCGGTCGGTGCGATCGAGGGCGCGGCCGAGGGCGCGGCGTCGATCACCAAGGTGGCCGCCGGGCGCCTCGCGGACCGGTTCAACCGTCGTCCCCTGATCGGTGCGGGATACGGATTGGCCGCGATGGGCAAGCTACTGATCGCGCTGGCGACCGTCTGGCCGCTGGTCCTCGTCGCCAGGGTCACCGACAGGCTCGGCAAGGGCATGCGAGGGGCGCCTCGCGACGCCCTGCTCGTGGAGGGCGTGCCGAAGGAACAGCGCGGCAGGGTGTTCGGTCTGCACCGGGCCGCCGACACCGCCGGCGCGGTGGTCGGCCCGCTCATGGGGCTGGTTCTTTACGAGGCGCTCGACCACCGGCTGCGCCCGCTCTTCTGGGTCGCCGTGATCCCCGCCGTCGCGTCGGTCGCGCTGGTCACCGCCGTCCGCGACCCCCGATCCGGAGGGACGAGCAGCTCCTCGACGCGGTCCGCCCGCACACCCTGGCGATCCCTGCCGCGCCCCTACTGGCGGGTTCTCGGGGTGCTGCTCGCCTTCAACTTGGTCAACTTCCCCGACGCGCTCCTGCTGTTGCGCGCCCACGACCTAGGTCTCTCGACAGCCGGGGTGGTGGGCGCGTACGCGGTCTACAACCTCGTCTACGCCGCCCTGTCCTACCCCGCCGGGGCGCTGTCGGACCGGTTGCCACGCCCGCTTGTCTTCGCCACCGGCCTGCTCTGCTTCGCGATCGGCTATCTGGGCCTCGGCCTGATCCACAGCCCCTGGGCGGTGTTCGTGGTGCTGCCGCTCTACGGCGGTTTCGCGGCCTGCACCGACGGCGTCGGCAAAGCCTGGATCTCCACGCTCGTCCCCGACCGCCAACAGGGCACCGCGCAGGGCCTTTTCCAGGGCGCGACCGGCGCCGCCGTGCTTCTCGCGGGCGTGTGGGCCGGGCTCTCCTGGGGCGCCGACGGCCACCTTCCGCTGCTGGTCTCCGGCGGCATCGCACTGGTCCTCGCCGGTGTGCTGCCGGTCATCACCCACGCGCGGACCACGGCCCGCTGACCCCAGGTCTCCGACGAGGGCGCGATGAGTCAGCGAATCGGTCGGTTTCCGGCCGCGCGTAGTGACAGGTTGCTGGTGAAGCCCCGACCACCTATCTGGGTGAATGCCGACCAGACTCAGAAACAAGTGCCTTTGATTGGCTTTAGCGTCGTCGGCCTGGCCGCTTCGGCGGCTGGCACAGCAGGTGATGTGGCCGCCTTTGGAGCAGACGGTCAGAGTGCTCCCATGGGCTTGGCAATGTAGACGCGGAGACCGAGTGGCAACAACGCAAAGTGATCCCGAGTCCGACCGCGAGACTCGCACCAGGCTGGACCCGCAGGTCAAGGTCGCCTTGATCGGGGCAGTGGCGCTGGTGGTCGCCGCAGCCGTCAGCGCGGTCAGTGCGCTCATGGCTGGATGGCTCCAGTACAACGGCCCGGGTTCAGGAAGTGAGCACGAGACATCCGCATCGGCCCGACCGAGTGGCCGGTCATTGGCGTTGATCGTCAGCCCATTCCAAGGAGACGAAGTCAGCCAGTGCGCGGCGGTCAGTGGCGTAGCACCACAGCTCGAAAAGAACCAGACTTACTGGCTCGTGGTGCGGGGCCCTGGTGCATGGTCGACCTATTACCTCAACCGCCGCATCGAACCATCCGTACATGCAGAGACCTCGGCTTCAGGCACCTACGACAAGTGGGGCGTCCAAGCTACCGTCGGTGGCAATAAGAAAGATGCCGGTCTGGTATACGAGTTGATCCTCGTCCGCACCGAGACCCTGACAGATGATTTTGCCAGCAGGATGGCCAACAAGAACTGGGATCTCGGAAAGCACCTTCCCCAAGGCGCAACTCTTGTGGACAGCGTCAACGTACGCCGCACGGCAACAGAATGCTGATGGGCGTTTCTCTCTGAAACACTGACGCCGGCCGAGTGGCAGTCGCACCTGATGGACCCTCCTGTTGCTGCCCGTAACCCGGCACCGCACCACAAGCGCACCACGCGGTCGATGCCCTCCGATACCGTCCCGAGCCATGGCGAATAGCGACGGTGTCCCGGAGAAGGTGGCGTGGATCCTGGTTCGGGACGGGCGGGTGTTGGTGGCGCGTAGCCACGGCAGAGATCGCTTCTACTTCCCCGGCGGTCACCGTGAGCCGGGAGAGTCCGACGGCGAGACCTTGGTGAGGGAGAACGGCGAGGGGCATCCGGATCACGGTCCCTTCCGGATGATCTGTTACACCGCCGATCACCGCGGTGAGCTGACTCCGTCGAGGGAGATCGCCGAGAAGGCGTGGTCCCGTTACGCCGATAGGGACCGGGTCTCGGCCGTCGACGAGATGGCTTTCGACGTGCTTCACCAGGCCGGACGGCTCCCTTGATTCACGGACTTGAGTCTCCAGTAAGGGGAGACGTAAAGGTGAGGGCATGGAAGGCGACGCGCTCTACTCGATCGGTGAGCTTGCTCGGCGGACCGGGCTCACGGTCAAGACCGTTCGGTTCTACTCCGATCGAGGGATCGTGGTGCCGGCAGACCGCAGCCCGGCCGGTTACCGCCTCTACGGCATCGACGCCGTCGCACGCCTGGACCTCGTAAGGACCTTGCGAGAGTTGGGACTTGACCTCACCACGATCCGCAAGGTCGTGGACAGTGAGCTCTCGCTGCCCGAGGTCGCCGCGGCGCACGCCGAGGCGCTGGCCGTGCAGATCCGGGTCCTGCGGCTGCGGCGGGCGGTGTTGACGGCGGTGGCCGAGCGTGGGTCCACACCTGAGGAGATGGAATTCATGCATCGACTTGCCCGGCTTTCCGAGGACGAACGCCGCCGTCTGATCGGTGAGTTCCTGGATGCCGTCTTCGGCGGTTTTGACGACGCCCCCGCATTCGCCGGGGTCATGCGCTCGATGACACCTGAGTTGCCCGACGACGCGGAGGCTGAACAGGTCCAGGCTTGGGTGGAGTTGGCCGAGCTGTCTCTGGACCCCGAATTCCGCGCCTCCGCACGGCAGTTGGCCGAGGAGCAGATTGCCGAGCAGGTTCGAGGTGATGTGGGTGGCCCGCGCCGCGATATCGCCGGAGTCGTCCGTGAGCAGGTCGGGCCGGCCCTCGGCGCCGGTATCGACCCCGCCTCGCCCCAGGCCGATCCGTTCGTCTCGGCGTTCATCGGGCACTACGCACGCCTGCTGAGCCGACCCGACGACGTCGACCTTCGTCGGCGGCTGGCGGCTCGGCTGTCGGGCGTGAACGACCCTCGCAGGGAGCGGTATCTGCAGTTGCTCGCCGTGGTCAATGGATGGCCCGCCCCGGAGAGTCTTGCCCCGGCACTCGACTGGTCCGTCCAGGCTCTGCGTGTCCGGACAACGTGATGACGGGCGGTCGTACGGCCGCGCGACGCGGACCCGGTCTGCCTCGGGTGAAATCGCCGCCGGAGATAATCGGTTCATGAATGCCGCCGTCGAACTTCATGTGGCCGCCACGTCGGCCTCTCCCGCTCTCTTCCTTCGTCCCTGGCTCATGGAGGACGTTGCCGAACTCGTCGAGGCACGCCGGGATCCCGTGCTGCGGCAGTGGACAACGGCCGTCGTGGACAACGAAGTTGACGGGGCACGCTGGGTGCAGGACCAGCAGCGCGGGTGGGCGGCGGGAGGGTTGTTCGGCTTCGCTGTCCTGGAGGTGCGACCCGGGGCGGATCGTGGGCGGTTGGTGGGCAATGTGATCCTCAAGAAGGTCGTCTCCGGCAAGTCGGCCGCCGAGGTGGGCTATTGGACCGCCGCGCACGCTCGCGGGCGGGGCGTGGCCCCGCGCGCCCTGGAGGCACTCACCGGCTGGGCCTTCGACACCTTCGGCCCCGACGGGCTGGAGCGGCTCGAACTCCTGCACCAGGTGGACAACTTGGCATCCTGCCGGGTCGCGGAGAAGAGCCGGTACGCCTTCGACAGTGTTCTGCCTGCGGCGCCGCCGGCCTTTCCCCGCGATGGTCATCTCCACGTACGGCTTGCTACGGCCGGGCGTACGGCCGGGTCATGATCTCCATGTTGTGGCCGTTCGGGTCCTCGAAGTAGGCACCGCGACCGCCGAAGAGGCGGTTGATCCGGCCGGGTTCGGTGTGACGGGGGTCGGCGTAGTAGGCGACCCCCACCACCTCCAGACGGGCGATCATCGTGTCGAACTGCTCGTCCGGTACGAGGAACGCGTAGTGCTGCGGCTGGATCGGCTCGTCGCGCTTCTCGTAGTAGTCGAGGGTCACGCCATTGCCCAGGTCGACCGGCAGGAACGGTTCGAAAGGGGCGCTGACCTTCAGACCCAGGATCGCGGCGAGGAACTCGGCCGACAGTTGCCGGTCCTTGGCGTAGACGGCGGTGTGGTTCAACTGGACGGTCGCCGGCAGGTCGAGGTCGTGCGTCATCTGTGGGTGGGTCTCCATGTCTTGAGTCCGGTGAGAGCGCCGCTTGCGGGCGCGGGGAGGGAAGACAAGGAGAGAAGGCGGGGCTCTGGCCCGCCCCGCGCTCACGCCGCGGCCGGGTGCCCTACTCGTGTATGGCCCATGGCCGACCCGGCAGTCACGTCGTCGAGCCTAGGGCCCCGGCGAGCGTCGGCTCAAGTCGGTAGATCAACTCAAACCAGTAGATCAATGCAGTCGAACGACGTGCCCGGGCTGAGGAATCCCGAACCCGTCGAACCACTGACGACGTTGATCTTCAGCACATTGCCCTTCGTGACGTCCGAACTCCACGCGCTTGCCGGGACGTTGAAGACGAACGTGTGGTTGTTTCCTCGGTACGAACCCGTCGTCAAGTCGCGGGTCGAGGGTTGGGCGGGCGGCGCGGGGATCGTCGAGACCCAGTCGTTCACCGTGACTTGGGGACGCGCGTTGATGTACGCCGTCGTCACCCCGACCCGCAGCGTGTGCGCTGCCGCAGCCTGCGCCGCCGTCAGTTTGAAGTAGACCAGGATGCCGTCGTTGACGTCCTTCCAGATGTACGCCGGGAAGGACGCGGCCTCGCTTCCGCTTCCGATCGTGACGTTCCCCGTCCACTTCGCCGCCCGCGCGTCGGACGGATGCGCGTACGTCATCAGCTCGGCGTTCTTGAACGCCCCTGGAGTTCCGTCCCAGTTGCCCAGGCGCCACACCGCCGCCGCGGTGGACGGGTCACCCGTGATGTTCAGGGTGTGCAGCGACGTCGTACCGCCCGCCGTCACCGTCACCGACCCGGTGTGCACGGCGAGTTCGCCCTTGAAGACGGTCAGTGTGTACGTCCCCGGGAGCATCCCCTTGCAGGAGAAGGTGCCCGTGCCGGCCGCGGCCTTCGCCCAGTACTGCGCGGTCGAGTTGGAAAAGCCCACCGTGTAGGGGTACTCGGCGTCCATCCCCTTGAGGCCGACCCCCGCCACTCTCCCGCGCCCCGCCTTGCCCACCCAGCCGGTGATGCCCAGCGAGTCCACCCACGACGTGTCGAGGTTCGCCGCGAAGAGCGAGGTCGAAGGCGTGCCGTCGTCCGTGAACGTCACAACGAACGGGCCCTGGAGACCGAAGCGTTCGGGCTCCGTCTGGGCCTCGTTGTAGTGCAGGATCTCGTACAGGCCCGCGCCGCCCTCGTTCGAGTGGCGCAGCAGGGAGCGGTAGAAGGGACCGCCGGACGCCTTCTCGTGGTTGGAGCGGACCAGGTACAGGCCGACCGAGCCCGTGGTGAAGCCGACGTGGTCGTAGTCGATGGTCCGCTTGCCCGAGTAGTGCTTGGAGCGGGTCGTGCCGTCGGGGTGCTTCCAGACGTCGCCGGCCTCGATGATCGTGTCGGTGGTCGAATCCCATGCGTCGGAGCCCGAGTTGGGGAACAGCCCCGGCTTCACGCGGACGATGTACCGGGTCGCGGTGAAGGAGGCGTCGGCCTTGTCCGTCCACAGGTAGACGTTGTTCTCGCCGCTGCGGGCCGCGTACCACTGGGTGATCGCGCCGTGCACGACCTTCACCAGGATCGTCGACCCGGACTGCTTGATCGTGACCGTGGAAGCACCGAGCCCGGACTCGACGTGCGAGTGCTTGCCGCCGTATCCCTCGTACTCCTTGCCCTTGTAGGCCAGGGACGTGATGTCACCGGTCGACTTGGAGATCTTGAGGATGAGCGAACTGCCCGTGGTGACCACGTAGTTGGAGCCATCGTCCGTGTATCCGAAGGCGGCGGCCGACGCGGACGAGAGGAGACCGGTGCCGCCCGCGACGGCCGCGCCGGTGGCGGCGACACCGATCGCGGAGGCTCCGAGCACCCGCCTGCGGGTGAGGTGCTTCTTGTGCGTGCTCAAGCGACTTGCTCCGTATGACTCCGTGCGAGAGGAACCTTGCGCTTCCTTGTCGCCACCGCCGGAGAAAGGGTTGCCGCCCGTCCCGGATTTCTGCCTAGGATTTCTGCGCCGCGAAGTCGCCCTTCACGGACAGCTGTTGGCCGGCCGCCGTGCCCGCCGCCGAGTAGCTGTCGTCCTTGGCGTCCCGGCCACCGCGCGCATGGTTGTACTGCCCGGCGAAGACCCACTCGCCGACCGCGACCGTACGGCCCTCCTTGAGCACCCAGGTGTAGACCAGGAACCCGTCCTGCTCCGCCACCGTCTGCGTGAAGTCCTGCTCGGGCAGCGAGCGCCAGGCGCCCGCGGAGCTGACCCCGGCGGTCAGCTTGACCTTCAACTGGACGGTGAGCGCAGTGAGTTGCTTGCTCGTCTTCAGGGTGACGTCGCTCTGCGCCCAGAAGTCGTTGCTGCCCGGGTCGATCGAACCGTCCGACCACAGCGGGCCGTCCTGGACACCGGACGCGGGCGGCAGCGCGGGCGTGGAGGCGGACGCGGTCGGGGACTTGGCAGTCGGCGACGTGCTCGCCTTCGGTGAGTTGTGCGTGGTGCCGTCGGGACCCGAACTCGCCGTCGGAGCAACCGGTTTGACCGGCGTACGACTCGTCGCGTCCGGCGACGGCGTAGGTGTCGGGGTCGGCGAGACGGACACCGTCTGCTGGGCGGGGGAGTTGTTCTTCACGGCGGACGCCACCGCGTAGCCGCCGATCGCGAGGACGCTCGCCACCGCGGCCGTCGCGCTGACCACGCGCACCCAGCCGAACACGGGCGGCCGGGTGGCCCGGTGATCGGGACGCGACTGCGTGGCCATACCGCGTTCGAGCCGCGCCAGGATGCGCGCCCGGTCGGGTTCGTGTGCCTCGGCCGCCTCGTGCAGCCGGGCGATCAACTCGTCGTCGTGCACGTCCTGATGCCTCATCGGTTCCTCCCTCCGGTCTCGCCGCCGCGTGCAATCACCGCGTGCATCCGCAGCGGGGGGCTCTGCGGACCGAGCAGACGTTGCAACTCGGCCATGCCCTTCGACGTCTGGCTCTTAACCGTACCGACGGACACACCGAGTGCGAGCGCGGTGTCCTTCTCCGACAGATCGAACGCGTGCCGCAGCACCACACAGGCCCGCTTGCGGAACGGCAGTCTGCGCAAGGCCTCTTGGACGTCGACCACACCGGCCACGTCCGGGTTCTCGGTCTTCTCCTCGCGCTGCGACCAGAACAGGGCGACCCGCCGCCGCTCGCGCACCGCGCTGCGGATCCGGGTGCGGGCCAGATTGGCGACCACCCCACGGGCGTAGGCCGCCGGATGGTCGGCAGCGCGCACCCGGTCCCAGCGGTGCCAGAGCGCGAGCAGCGCGTCGGCCGCGAGATCGTCGGCGGCGTCCGCCTCGCCCGTCAACAGGTGGGCGAGCCTGGACAGTTCGGCGTAGTGGCGTTCGAAGAAGGCGTGGAACTCCTCGGAGGCGGCGGCGTCGACGACTGTGCCCACGGCGTACCTCTCCTCGCTACGGTATGTGAGTGTCATGTAGATGACACGTGATCATTCAGGGGCGAACCCGATGAGATCCGGAGCGTAGCAGTGATCAACTGGCCCCTCTGGTACGGACCTTCGAACACTGTCTGACAGGTCGACCAAGCGACTGGCGGGCCGACCCTGATTCCGTAACACGGGGAAAACCTGAAACAGGTTCAACGCGGGAACAATCCAGCCAGCATCCGCGCACCGATCACTGAGGCAAACGAGGAGTACCCGCATGTCCGAGTCCCAGGCGGTGGCCGAACGGCCAAGTGCCGAACCACCGGCGGCGAACGGTGTCGACCGGTTCTTCAAGATCTCCGAACGGGGATCCACCTTCGGGCGTGAGATACGCGGCGGCTTCGCCACGTTCTTCACGATGGCCTACATCCTCGTGCTGAACCCGATCATCCTGGGCAGCGCCAAGGACAAGTTCGGGCACACGCTCGACACCGGCCAACTGGTCACCGCCACCGCCCTGGTGGCCTGTGTGATGACGGTCATCATGGGCGTCGGCGGCAACCTGCCGCTCGCGATCGCGGCCGGTCTTGGCCTCAACGCCGTCGTCGCCTTCCAGCTGGCGCCGCTGATGAGCTGGCCCGACGCGATGGGCCTCGTCGTCATCGAGGGCGTCCTGATCTGCGTGCTGGTCCTCACCGGACTGCGCGAGGCGATCATGAACGCGATCCCGCAACAGCTCAAGCAGGCCATCGGCGTCGGCATCGGACTGTTCATCGCGTTCATCGGCTTCGTCGACGCGGGCTTCGTCAGCCGTATCCCGGACGCCGCGCAGACCACGGTCCCCGTGCAGCTCGGTGCCGTCGGTCATCTCGCCGGCTGGCCCGTCCTCGTGTTCTGTCTCGGCGTACTGCTGACCATCGCGCTGGTCGCCCGCAAGGTGAAGGGCGCGATCCTGATCAGCATCGTGACGATGACCGTCCTCGCGATCATCATCAACTCCGCCGCCGACATCAAGAGTTGGGGCCTGATGACCCCCAAGGTGCCGGACAAGATTGTGGACACGCCCGACTTCGGACTCATCGGCCACTTCAGCCTGTTCGGGGCGTTCGGTGAGACCAGTGCGATCACCGTGATCCTGCTGATCTTCACGCTGATCCTGTCGGACTTCTTCGACGCGATGGGCACGATCGTCGGTATCAGCGCGGAGGCCGGTCTTCTGGACGACGATGGACAGGTGCCGAACATTGGGCGCGTTCTGTTCATCGACGGTGCGGCTGCCGTCGCCGGTGGTATTGGTTCCGCGTCCTCCAACACCGCATATATCGAGTCGGCTTCGGGGGTTGGTGAGGGCTCGCGTACCGGGTTCTCGAACCTCATCACCGGTGGGTTGTTCGGGCTTGCGTTGTTCCTTACACCGCTGCTGACCATCGTGCCTCTACAGGCCGCCGCGCCTGCGCTGATCGCTGTGGGGTTCCTGATGATGACCCACGTCAAGTACATCGACTGGGACAAGTACGAGATCGCGATTCCGGCGTTCCTGACGATCGCCGCGATGCCGTTCACATACTCGATCACTGACGGGATCGGGGCGGGGTTCATCTCTTACGTCGTGATCAAGGCGGTGCTCGGTAAGGCGAAGGAGGTCAACTGGTTGTTGTGGGGGGTGTCCGCGCTGTTCCTGGTGTACTTCGCGATTGACCCCGTGGAGCAGGTTCTGGGTGTGAAGTAAGGGTCGCTGCGCGGTCGGCTGACGGTTCGTCGTGGCTGGTCGCGCAGTTCCCCGCGCCCCTGAAAATAACGGCACTACTGCAATGCCGCTTTCATCATCGCCTTGGCCACCGGGGCCGCCAGGCCGTTGCCGCTGATTTCTGATCTTGCCGCGTCCGATTGCTCGACCACCACCGCCACGGCGATCTCCTTGCCGGTCGAGTCGGACTTGCCGTAGGACGTGAACCAGGCGTACGGCGACTGGTCGTTGTTCTCGCCGTGCTGGGCCGTGCCTGTCTTGCCGCCCACGGTGACGCCCGCGATCCGGGCGTTCGTGCCGGTGCCGTCGGTGATGACCGTCTGCATCGCCGACTGGAGCTGCTGGGCGGTGTGCGAGCTGACGATCTCCTTCGTCGTGGTGCTGTCGTCGTAGTTGTGGACCACATCGCCACCGCTGTCGGTGGTCTCCGACACCATGTGCGGGGTCACCAGCTTGCCGTCGTTGGCTATGGCGGCCGACACCATGGTCATCTGGAGCGGGGTGGCGGTCACGTCGTACTGGCCGATGCCGGTCAGGGCCGTGGACGACTTGTTCATGTTCGACGGGTACACGCTCGGGTACGCCCGCACCGGGATGTCCAGCTTGTCGTCGTTGAAGCCGAACTTCTCGGCCGTCGCCTTGACCTTGTCCTGGCCCAGGTCGACGGCCATCTTCGCGAACACGGTGTTGCACGAGTACTGGAGCGCGACCCGGATCGAGGCGTTCTCGCAGGGCGCCGAGGAGCTCTCGTTCTTCAGTTGGGTGACCGTGCCCGGCAGGGTGTAGGGCGAGGGGCTCGTCGTCTTCTGGTCCACCGACGAGTACAGGCCGTCCTCCAGCGCGGCCGCCGCCACGACCAGCTTGAACGTCGACCCCGGCGGCAGCGGCTGGCGCAGCGCGCGGTTGGTCAGCGGCTTGTCGGAGTCCGCGTTGAGCTGCTTCCAGGCCGACGCGGCGGTGTTGGCGTCGGTCAGCGTCGAGGGGTCGTAGGACGGGGTCGAGACGACGGCGAGGATCTTGCCGGTCGTCGGATCGATCGCCACGGCGGCGCCCTTCTTGTCGCCGAGCGCGTCGTACGCCGCCTTCTGCACATCAGGGTCGATCGTCGTGACCACGTTGCCCGGGGCGGCCCGCTCGCCGGTGACCGTGTCCATGGCGGTCTTCAGGCCGCTGTCCGTGCCGTCGAGGAGATTCGCGTAGATCCCCTCCAACTGCGTCGGCGCGTAACTCTGCGAGGCGTACCCCGTCACCGCCGCGTACAGCTTGCCGTCCGTGTACGTGCGTTTGTACGCGAGGTCGCTGCTGCTCTCCGTCCGGGCCGAGCCGGTGATCGCGCTCCCGGCCACGATGATGTTCCCGAGCGGGTCCGCGTACGTCTCGATCGCGTTCCGTCGGTTGTCCTGGTCGTCCGCGAGTGCCTGGCCGTCGTAGAACTGCACCCAGGTCGCCCTCACCAGGAGAGCGAACACGAGGAGCAGTACGAACACGGAGGTGCGCCTGATCGTCTTGTTCATCCCGCTCTGAAGACGACCGGGCGGGAACGAACCGTTCCCTTACGGCGCTTTTCTCATCGAGTGCTCATGAACCCAGGGTCAGCACGAGTTCGTCGATCTCCGCGCCCCGCGCGTTGGCGAACCCCCTGGCATGGGCGCCGACCACGAACCCGCACTTCTCCAGTACGCGCCGGGACGCCGGGTTGTCGGCCGCCACGCGCGCGTACAGCGGGCGTTCGGGCACCTCGGCCAGGAGGTCGCGCAGCGCGGCCGTCGCGATGCCCTTGCCCCAGTAGGAACGGTCGATCCAGTACGTCACCTCGCGCTCGCCGGGCTCCCCGTAGAGCGCGGCGCTGCCCACCACGTCACCGTCCGCGAGGACCGTGCGCACCACGTCGGAGGGGGAGGCGCGCACGGTCCTCCAGTGGGCGTCGAAGGCGTCCCGGTCGGCCGGGTCCTTGTGTGTGAAGGCGGCCATCCGGAGGGACTCGGGGTCGTTCATCTGCCGGAAGAAGACGGGCAGATCACTGTCGTGGACCGGGCGGAGCGCGACGTCCATGAGTCAGAGCCTCCGGGTGGCGAGGGTGAGCCGGTCACGGGCGTCGAACAGGGCGTCCTTCACCATCTGCTCGTGCGCGGGCGTCAGCCGGGCCACCGGCACCGAGCAGCTGATCGCGTCCCGGGCCGGGGTGCGGTACGGGATCGCGACGCCGAAGCAGCGCAGGCCCAGCGTGTTCTCCTCGCGGTCCACGGCGAAGCCCTGCTCACGGACCGTGTGCAGTTCCTCGATGAGCTTCTCGCGGTCGGTGATCGTGTGCTCGGTGAGCGCGGGCAGCGTCTCCGGGAGCATCTTGCGGACCTGCTCGTCCGAGTAGGTGCTCAGCAGCGCCTTGCCCAGCGAGGTCGAGTGCGCCGGGAGCCGGCGGCCGACGCGGGTGAAGGGCCGTAGATAGTGCTGCGACTGGCGGGTGGCCAGATAGACCACGTTCGTGCCGTCGAGGCGGGCGAGGTGGATGGTCTCCGTGGTGTCGTCCGAGAGGCGGTCCAGGGTGGGGCGGGCCGCCGCCACGACCTCGTCGCCGTCGATGTACGAGGTGCCGACCAGGAGTGCCCGTACGCCGATGCCGTACCGCGTGCCCGTCGCGTCCGTCTCCACCCAGCCCAGCTCCACGAGCGTGCGCAGCAGCATGTAGAGGCTGGACTTGGGGTAGCCGACGGCCTCCTGGACCGCCGCGAGGGAGTGCATACCGGGCCGGCCCGCGAAGTATTCGAGCAGCTCCACCGTCCGCACCGCGGACTTGACCTGTGCCCCGCCGCCTGTCTCGCCTGCCGACATCGCCCTTGACCCCTTCGTTCGACGAGAACCTTGAGTTATCGTCTCCCACGAGCATATTCATCATCAGAGACAGCGTTCAGCATATCGAACGAGCCTGGTGAATGACCCAGAACTGCGGCACTACATGTGGAGGGACCCGCGGTGGCAGCAGCACCAGTCTGGAGTGTCGACCCCCGAACCGGGAAGCAGCGGGAACAGGTTGCGGTGGAGGCCACAGCCCAGGAGGTGGACGCCACCGTCCGCGCGGCCCACGCCGCGCGCGGCTCGCTCGCCGACCGTACGGTCCGCGCGGCCTTCCTGCGCGGCGCCGCCGACCAGCTCGAAGCGGCCAAGAACCAGTTGGTGGAAGTCGCCGACGCGGAGACCGCGCTCGGCCCGGTCCGGCTGAACGGCGAACTGGCCCGCACCTGCTACCAGTTGAGGGCCTTCGCGGACATCGTCGACGAGGGCGCCTTCCTCGACGTGGTCATCAACCACCCCGACGACACGGCCACCCCGCCGATCCCGGACCTGCGCCGCTACAAGGTGCCGCTGGGTGTCGTCGCCGTCTACTCGGCCTCCAACTTCCCCTTCGCCTTCTCCGTCCCCGGCGGCGACACCGCGAGCGCGCTGGCCGCCGGCTGCCCGGTCGTCGTCAAGGCCCACCCCGACCACCCCGGCCTGTCCGAACTGGTCGCGAGCGTGCTGCGCCGGGCCGCCGCCGAGCAGGGCATCCCGGCCGGCGTCCTCGGCCTGGTGCACGGCTTCGAGGCGGGCGTGGAGCTCGTCAAGCACCCGCTGATCTCGGCGGCCGGGTTCACCGGTTCCGTACGCGGCGGCCGTGCCCTCTTCGACGCGGCGGCGGCCCGGCCGGTCCCGATCCCCTTCCACGGCGAACTGGGCTCCCTCAACCCCGTCGTGATCACCGAGGCGGCCGCGGCCGAGCGGGCCGAGGCGATCGGTACGGGGCTTGCCGGGTCGATGACCCTGGGCGTCGGGCAGTTCTGTGTGAAGCCCGGGCTGGTGCTCGTGCCGTCCGGCTCCGCCGGGGACGGGCTGGTCAAGTCCCTCACCGATGCCGTCAGCGACACGGACTCCGGGGTGCTGCTGGACCACCGGATGCGCGACAACTTCCTCGCGGGGGTCAGCGAGCGGGCCCAACTCCCTGAGGTGGACTCGCCGGTGACGCCCGGCGCGGGCAGCGAGCACACGGTGAGTCCCGGGTTCTTGACGGTGCCGGCGGAGAAGCTGGCGTCCGAGGGGGCGTACGACCTGCTGCTCGAAGAGTGCTTCGGGCCGGTCACTGTGGTGGCGCGCTATGACGATGACGCGCAGGCGCAGGCCGTGTTGTCGCGACTCCCGGGGAATCTTACGGCGACGGTTCATCTGTCGGCGGGGGAGGCGGCCGGGGAGGGGCGTGGGGCGGAGATCCTGGCGGAGCTGACGCCGTTGGCCGGGCGGGTGTTGGTGAATGCGTGGCCTACGGGGGTCGCGGTTGCGGCGGCTCAGCAGCACGGGGGGCCGTACCCGGCTACGACGTCTACCTCAACTTCTGTTGGCGGTACGGCTATTGAGCGGTGGCTGCGGCCTGTCGCTTACCAGAACACGCCTGAGGCGTTGCTGCCGTTGGAGTTGCGGGACGGTAATCCGCTGGGCCTGCCTCGGCGTTATGACGGGCACTTGGAGCGGTAGCGTCGTCGGGGTGCGGTGGTTTTCGGGCTGAAGGTCCGCTGTGGCTGGTCGCGCAGTTCCCCGCGCCCCTGGTAGGTCCACTGCGCCTGAGATGATTGGTGGATGGACTTGGAACTCTTCGAACTACCCTTCCCCCTCCGTACTTATGGGCCCGACGGGCACTGGTCCTACGAGGACGGTGTGCTCACCGGGTGGGCGGGTCCCCGGCAGGACCGGTTCGTGCCGCCCACCGGGGAGGGGCTGGACCCGGCCTCCGACGCGCCCCGGTTGCTCGGGGCGCCGCACGGCGACTTTCAGCTCATCGCTCGCGTGACTGTCGGGTTCGCGGGGTCGTTCGATGCCGGGGTGCTCTACGTCCATGTCGGGGAGCGGGCCTGGGCCAAGCTGTGCCTGGAGTATTCGCCGGACGTGCCCACCGTCTGCACGGTGGTCACCCGGGGACACTCCGACGACGCCAACTCCTTCACGGTGGAGGGGAGTTCGGTGTGGCTCCGGATCAGCCGCACCGGCCGCGCCTTCGCCTTCCACGCCTCCCTCGACGGTGAGCGCTGGACCTTCGTCCGGCTCTTCACCCTCGGGGACGAGAAGGAGACGGACGCGGCGCTGGTCGGGTTCATGACGCAGTCGCCGATGGGGGAGGGGTGTGTCGTGACGTACGACCACCTTGAGTTCAGGGCGAGTTGGCCGGACGACCTGAGAGACGGAAGCTGAGGAAGGCCGTCACCGCGAAGAGAGTCGCGCTGATCGCGAGGCTCTCCCGCAGGCCCGTCGTGAAACCGTCGGAGACCAGCGCCCCGAACACGGCGATCCCCCTGCAGCGGCGCGTTCGCCCTGGCGGAGGCGGGACTGCTGGACGGCCGCAGGGCCACGACGTACTGGAACCAGGCGGAGGAACTGCGCAGCCGCTACCCGGCGGTCGACCTCACCGGTGACGTCCTCTACGTCCAGGACGGCCAGGTCCTGACCTCCTCCGGATACGCCGCCGGAATCGACCTCTGCCTGCACATCATCCGCACCGACTACGACGCCGCCGTCGCCAACGAGGTGGCCCGCCTCGCCCTCGTCGCACCCGTACGGCCGGGCGGCCAGACCCAGTTCACGCAGACCCCGCTGCCGCCCGAGCGCGGCACCGCCTGCGCCGACACCCGGGGCTGGGCCATGCGCAACCTCGACAAGCCGCTCACCCTCACCGACCTGGCCCGGCACTCGGGCGTCAGCGTGCGCACCCTCACCCGCCGCTTCCACGCGGAGAGCGCGGTGAGCCCGTTGCAGTGGCTGCTCCACCAGCGCGTCGAGCGCGCCAGGGAACTCCTGGAGACCACCACCCTCCCCATGGACCAGGTGGCCCGCGCCTGCGGCCTGGGCACGGCGGACTCGCTGCGCGGCCACCTGGTCCGGCGCACCGGGCTGACCCCGAGCGCCTACCGGGCGCAGTTCAGCCGGCTGGGAACCGAAACGGCGGAGGTCAGCCGACTGGGAACCGAAGCGACACAGGTCACGTCATCGGTCGTATGACGAGCGATCGCGCCATCGACACCCTGATGATCCGCACGGCCCTGCCCGCCGAGGCCGAGGCCATCGCCGACCTGCACTTCCGCGCCCGCTCCACCTACTACCCCGACGGCCTCCCGCCGTCCGACGTCGACTGGCGCGCCCTCTGGCTGGCCGCCGTCGAACGCCCCGACGGCCATGTGCTGTGCGCGGTCGAGAACGGCCGTATCGTCGCCATCGCCTCCTTCCGCACCCCGGAGGGCGACCCGGCGGACACGGTCACGCTGTTCCAGTTCCACGTCGACCCCGACCGGTGGCGCGCCGGTCTCGGTACGGCCCTGCACACGGCCTGTGTCGAGCAGTGGCGGGCCGACGCCCGGCGGACCGCCGTACTCGAAGTGCATGTCGACAACGAACGGGCGCAGGCGTTCTACGTCCGTCAGGGCTGGGTCGCCGGTGCGGCCGACGGTGATCATCACCTGGGGATGCGGCTGGCCCTCGCCGGGGAATGAAGCGGGTCGGCGGGGCGTTCACGGGGGAAACGGAGGGAGTCTCCGTCAGTCGTACACGTCTGGAAAGAGCCGAAGAATGCGCGTCGAAATTTGGTCGGATATAGCGTGCCCCTGGTGCTATGTCGGAAAGGCCCGATTTGAGAAGGCGCTCGACGCCTTTCCGCACCGTGACGGGGTCGAGGTCGTGCACCGGTCCTTCGAGTTGGACCCGGGCCGTGCCAAGGGCGACACCCAGCCCGTGCTGAAGATGCTCACCAAGAAGTACGGCATGAGCGAGGCGCAGGCGCAGGCCGGTGAGGACAACCTGGGCGCGCAGGCCGCCGCCGAGGGGCTCGACTACCGCACCCGCGACCGTGACCACGGCAACACCTTCGACATGCACCGCCTGCTCCACCTCGCCAAGGAGCGGGGCCGCCAGGACGAGCTGATCCAGGCGCTGTACAAGGCGAACTTCGCCGAAGAGCGGTCCGTGTTCGACAGCGACGAGCGGCTCGTCGAACTCGCCGCCGGCGCCGGGCTGGACGCCGAGGAGGCCCGCAAGGTGCTGGCCGACCCGACCGCGTACGCCGACGACGTCCGCGCCGACGAGCGCGAGGCCGCCGAACTGGGCGCGAACGGCGTCCCGTTCTTCGTCCTCGACCGCAAGTACGGCGTCTCCGGCGCCCAGCCCGCCGAGGTCTTCGCCCAGGCGCTGACCCAGGCGTGGGGCGAGCACTCCCCGCTCAAGCTGATCGACAACGGTGACGCGGAGGCCTGCGGTCCCGACGGCTGCGCGGTCCCGCAGGCCTGAAAGCCGCAGGTCAGCGCTGACTCATAAGCGTTGCTTCGAGGAACCACGCAAAAACGCGCAATGGACGGGGCTCGTACAGCACCGCAGAGTGGTGCCATGGAGACCTTCGAGAGCCTCGTCCGCGCCGAGTTCGCCCCGAAGAACACCTATCTCAACACCGCGAGCACCGGCCTCCTCCCGACCCGCACCGTCACCGCGATGCACACCGCCGTCGAGGCCGCCGCGGTCGGCACACCGACCGATATGTTCGACGACGTCGAGGCCTCCCGCGCCGCCTTCGCCCGCCTGACCCGCGTTCCGGCGGGCCGGGTGGCGGCCGGGGCGTCCGTCGCGGTCTACAGCGGACTGATCGCCGCCGCGCTGCCTCCCGGCGCCGAAGTCCTCACCGCCGATGCCGACTTCAGCTCCGTGGTGAACCCCTTCCACATGCGCGCCGACCTCAAGGTGCGCAGCGTCCCGCTGGAGCGGATCGCCGATTCGGTGCGCCCCGGCACCGCACTCGTCGCGGTCAGCGCCGCGCAGTCGGCCGACGGTCGCATCGCCGACCTGCCCGCGCTCCGGGCGGCGGCACGCGAGCACGGGGCGCGGACGTACGTCGACGCGTCGCAGGCGGTCGGCTGGTTCGACCTCGACGCGGACGCCTACGACTATGTCGCCGCCGTCGGCTTCAAGTGGCTCTTCTGCCCGCGCGGGGTCGCCTTCCTGGTCACGCCGGAGGACCTCGGCGGCCTCAACCCGGTCTTCGCCGGCTGGGTCGCGGGCGAGGCGCCCTGGGACAGCTGCTACGGCCCGGTCGCCGAACTCGCCCACTCCGCCCGCCGGTTCGACGAGAGCCCGGCCCTCTTCTCCTACGCCGGGGCCCGCCACTCCCTCGCTCTGCTGGAGGAGTTGGGCGTGGACGTCGTACGCGCGCACGACCTCGGCCTGGCCGACCGCTTCCGCGCGGGCCTCGCCACGCTCGGGCACGAGCCCGTCGCGTCCCCGGGGTCCCCGATCGTGTCGGTGCCCGGACTGGGCCGGAGACAGGGGGAGTTGAGCGCGGCCGGAGTCGAGGTCTCCGACCGCGCCGGGAACCTGCGCGCCGCCTTCCACCTCTACAACACCCCGCAGGACGTCGACCGGCTTGTGGACGTGCTGGCCGGCTGAGGTCGGAAGGGGCGGGTCACCGCACCGGGGTGAAGTCCCGTGCCCCGATGAACTCCGGCCGACGCACCGGCGCCGCGAACGGCTCGACCGCCTTGTTCTCCACGCTGTTGAACACGATGAAGACGTTGCTGCGCGGGAACGGGGTGATGTTGTCGCCGGAGCCGTGCATGCAGTTGCAGTCGAACCAGGTCGCCGAACCGGCCCTGCCCGTGAACAACTTGATGCCGTACGCGGCGGCCATGCCGGTCAGCGCGTCGTCGGACGGGGTGCCCGCGTCCTGCATCTGGAGCGACTGGCGGTAGTTGTCCTCGGGGGTCGCGCCCGCGCAGCCGAGGAACGTGCGGTGCGAGCCCGGCATGATCATGAGGCCGCCGTTGGTGTCGTGGTTCTCGGTGAGCGCGATCGACACGGACACGGTGCGCATGTTCGGCAGACCGTCCTCGGCGTGCCAGGTCTCGAAGTCCGAGTGCCAGTAGAAGCCGCTCGCCCCGAAGCCGGGCTTCACATTGATCCGGGACTGGTGGACGTACACGTCCGAGCCGAGGATCTGGCGGGCCCGCCCGACGACCCGCTCGTCCCGCACGAGCCGCGCGAACACCTCGCTGATCCGGTGCACCTCGAAGACGGACCGGATCTCCTTCGACTGCGGCTCGACGATCGACCGTTCGTCGGCCCGGATCGCGGGGTCGGCGACCAGGCGCTCCAACTCCCGGCGGTAGACGTCGACTTCGTCGTCGGGCAGCAGGTCCTGCATGGCGAGGAAGCCGTCGCGCTCGAAGGTCTGGAGGTCGGTCGTCGGGATCGGCCCCGGGGTGTCGGGGGAGCCCCAGACGACGGGGTCCTTGCGCGGGCCGGACACCTCGGTGATGCCGCGGCTGGGGTACAGGTCGGTGACGCTGGTGACGGTGGTCATGCTCGTCAGACCTCCTCGGGCTCGGTCAGCAGCGGATAGACGCCGTTCTCGTCGTGGTCCTCCCGTCCGGTGACGGGCGGGTTGAAGACACAGATGCAGCGGAAGTCCTCCTTGATCCGCATCGTGTGCCGCTCGTGCCCGTCGAGGAGGTACGTGGTCCCGGGCGTGATCGTGTACGTCATCCCGGTCTCGTTGTCGGTGAGTTCGGCCTCGCCCTCGACACAGACGACGGCCTCGATGTGGTTCGCGTACCACATCGACGTCTCGGTCCCCGCGTACAGGACGGTCTCGTGGACCGAGAAGCCGACCCGCTCCTTGGCGAGGACGACGCGCTTGCTCTCCCAGGTGCCGGACGCGGCCTTGATGTGCCGGTCGGTGCCTTCGAGTTCCTTGAACGAACGGACAATCACGGTGTGGTGACGCCTCCTTGGCGTGGTGTCGGACGGTCGGGTTGTTCAGACGGTTTCGCGTACGGCGCGGGCGAGGACGCTCAGGCCCTCGTCCAGCTCCTCCGGGGTGATGGTCAGCGCGGGGAGGAGTTTCACGACCTCGCCCTGCGGGCCCGACGTCTCGACGAGCAGGCCGAGTTCGAAGGCCCGGGCGCAGATGCGTCCGGCGCGCTCGGGGTCCTTGAACTCGATGCCCCAGACCAGCCCGCGGCCCCGGTACTCCTTGATGTCGGCGAGGTTCTCCTCGGTGATGGAGATCAGCCCCTGCTCGACCTGCTCACCGCGGGTCCGGGTCTGCTTCTCCATCGCGGAGCCGTCCGCCCAGTACGTCTCCAGGGCGGCGGTGGCGGTGACGAACGCCGGGTTGTTGCCGCGGAACGTACCGTTGTGCTCGCCCGGCTCCCAGATGTCCAGCTCCGGCTTGAACAGGCACAGCGACATGGGAAGGCCGTAGCCGCTGATGGACTTGGAGACGGTGACGATGTCGGGCACAATGCCCGACTCCTCGAAGGAGAAGAACGCGCCGGTGCGCCCGCAGCCCATCTGGATGTCGTCGACGATGAGCAGCATGTCCTGGCGCTCGCACAACTCGGCGAGCGCGCGCAGCCATTCGGGACGGGCGGCGTTGATGCCGCCCTCGCCCTGCACGGTCTCGACGATCACGGCGGCCGGCTTGTTGAGGCCGGAGCCCTGGTCCTCCAACAGCCGCTCGAACCACAGGAAGTCGGGGACCTGGCCGTCGAAGTAGTTGTCGAACGGCATCGGCGTGCCGTGCACCAGCGGGATACCGGCACCCGCCCGCTTGAAGGCGTTGCCGGTCACGGCCAGTGAGCCGAGCGACATGCCGTGGAAGGCGTTGGTGAACGACACGATCGACTCGCGGCCCTTCACCTTCCGCGCCAATTTCAGTGCGGATTCAACGGCGTTGGTGCCGGTCGGGCCCGGGAACATCACCTTGTACGGCAGGTCGCGGGGCCGCAGCACCAGGTCCTGGAAGGTCTCCAGGAACGCGCGCTTCGCACTGGTCGACATGTCGAGCCCGTGCGTGACGCCGTCCCGCTCCAGGTAGTCGATCAACGCCCGTTTCAGGACCGGGTTGTTGTGTCCGTAGTTGAGTGAGCCGGCGCCCGCGAAGAAGTCGAGGTAGGCGTGGCCGTCCTCGTCGTACATACGGCTGCCCCGGGCCCGGTCGAAGACGGTGGGCCAGCCGCGGCAGTAGCTGCGGACCTCGGACTCCAGGGTCTCGAAGACGCTGAGATCGGGCTGGGTGATGGTCACGCGAATTGCTCCTCGGTGGGTGTGGGGGGTTCTCGGAGGCTGGGGGCTCAGAGACTCAACGGGCCGATCTGGTAGAGCACTTCGGGGTCGTGCGGTCCGTCCGGAAAGTCACCGGCCTCGAACAGGACCGTGCGCTCGACGGTGGCGCCGTGCCGTTCGGCGTACGACGTGAAGAGGCGCTCGGAGGCGGTGTTGCCGGGCGAGATCGTGGTCTCGATCCCGGTCACCCCGTACTCGGCCGCGACCCGCTCGCCGAGTCCGTCGAGCATCCGGGAGGCAAGTCCGCGACCGCGCTGCGCGGCGTCCACGGCCACCTGCCACACGAGCAGGGTGCCCGGCCGGTCCGGCGGCACGTACCCGGTGACGAAGCCGACCGGCTCCCCGCGCTCGTCCCGTACGACCGCCGACGTACCGGCGAAGTCCCGGCACCACAGCAGATAGCTGTACGACGAGTTCAGGTCGAGGGCGTCCGAGTTCTTGGCAATACGCCAGAGTGCGGCGCCGTCGGCCACCGTGGGGCGGTCGATGTACAGATCGGCAAACAGGTCGGCTCGGGTGGCAGTCATGCGAATTGAATTTACCGAGGGAAATTTGAAATTGCATGGAGGGAGGGGGTTACGTCTGAGGCTGCGCTGTGTTATCACGCGTGCATGTGCGTGAGGTATGTACTGGTTTGACCCGCATGTAAGCCGTAAATCGGGTGCCCTGTGTAACGGGTCACAAGCGTGTAACCCTCACGGGATCTACGCGAATTGTTTGCGTTTAGGTGCGCGGAAATCGGGCAGGAGAATTCTGGAATTGCATCCGAATTGAGCGCGCTATTACGTCCCGGTCAACCCGTCGATGCTTTCTCGCAGGATATCGGCGTGGCCGTTGTGCCGCGCGTACTCCTCGACCAGATGGATAAGCGCCCGTCGCGGACTGACCCGGAGCCCGGCCATCGACCCGTCGGTGACCCGCCCGACGTGGTCCAGCGACAGCCCCGCGCAGTGCTCCTGGCCCCGCGCGATCTTCCGCCGCCATACGGCCGGCGCCTCTTCGATCCCGCGCCCGGGGTCGAGGGCGTATCCGCCCTCCGCGTCGTACACCGGCGGCACGTCGAGCCCGAACACCCGCTGGAACCAGTTCCGTTCGACCTCGGCGAGGTGCTGGACCAGGCCGAGCAACGTCAGCGACGAGGGCTCGGCCGCCGCCAGCCGTACCTGTGTGTCGTCGAGGCCGGCGCACTTCAACTCCAGCGTGGCCCGGTGGAAGGCGAGCCAGCCTTCGAGCATGGGGCGCTCGGCGCCCGTCACGAGAGGGAAGGGACGGCCGTCCGGGAGGGTCGGAGTCACGAGGGCCAGCGTAGGGAGCCGGCCCTCCGCGGCGCCGGGTTACCGCCACACCCCTTCAACGGCTCCCCGCGCACCTTCCGGATCCACCGACAGCCCCTGCTCGGCCAGTGCCGCGCCCAGCGCCGCCAAGCAGCTCTGTACCGCTCCCACCGTCGCGTCGGCCCCGTAGTGGTTGACCCGGATCATCTCCTTGGCCAGGGCGCCGCCACCCGCCACCAGCGGCAGGGTGGGGTCCGAGGCCAGGGCCCTCGCCACCAGTTCCGACGCGACGACACCCGGCGGTGTCCTGAGGGTCGTAGCGACGGGGGCGGCCTCGGTCGCGTCGTGGACGTAGGGTTCGAGGCCGCCGCCCAGGGCCACCGCTCCCGCCCGGGTCGCCGCGGCCGTGACGGCGTGGCGGCGCATCACCGTGTCCAGGCCCTCCGACTCGATCCGCTCCACGCACGCCTCCAGGGCGAGCATCTCCAACTGGGCCGGTGCGTGCGGCAGGGCCGTGCGGCCGGCGTCGGTCCAGCGGTCCTTCCAGTCGAGGAGGGAGAGGTACGAGCGGCGCGGGGCCCCGGGGTTCGAGGTCATGCGGGTCCAGGCCCGTGTGCTCACCGACACCGCCGATACGCCCGCCGGGCCGCCCATCGCTTTCTGTGCGCCGATCACGCACAGGTCGACACCCCAGGCGTCCGGCAGCACCGGCTCCGCGCCGATGGAGGCCACCGCGTCCAGGTAGAGGAGCGCGCCGTGCGCGCGCACGGCCTCGCCGATCTCCGCGACCGGGTTCGTGTTGCCGGTCGCCGCCTCCGCGTGGACGAGGGAGACGAAGTCGATCTCCGGGTGTTCCGTGAAGGCGTCCCGGATCTGGTCGGCGGTCACCGCCGTGTGGAACGGGACCGCCAGGTCGATCACCTCGGCGCCGCAGTCCCGCAGCCAGTTCCCGAAGGTCTGCCCGTACGGTCCGGTGATCACGTTCAGCGCGACCGTGCCCGGGCCGGCCGTCGAACGGATCGCGCCCTCCAGCGGCAGCAACGCCTCGCCCTGCATGATCACGACATCCTGCTCGGTACCGAGCAACCGAGCCACCCGGTCCTCGATCGCGGCGAAGTGCGCGGCGCTCAGCGGGGCCAGGTCGAGGAAGGGGTGCGTCACGGGGGTGCTCTTTCAGCCGAGGGGACCGAGGTGTCCCGGGATCGATGGGAACGAGCGTAACCGGCGCCCCTGGGCCCCCTCTGACCGGCGACTTCTTAGCCCGTACGGCCCCGTGTCCACCGGTCCACGGCGAGCGGTCCACCCGGCTCCTCCGAATAATCGGAAGCCACAGTTCCGTCACAGGAGGCCTCCGTGAACACGCTCCTCGGCCGCCGGGCCCGCACCCTGGCCGCCACCACCGCGACGGCCGCACTCGTCCTCGTGGCCGGCTGTACGTCGAGCGACAGCGGGGGCAGCGGTTCGAAGACCGCGGCCGGCGGCGTCGAACTGGTGAAAGCCGGTCAGCTCACCACCTGCACGCACCTGCCCTACCCGCCCTTCCAGTCCGAGATCGACGGCAAGGTGCAGGGCTTCGACGTCTCCCTCATCGACCTCGTCGCCAAGAACCTCGGCGTGAAGCAGACGATTCTCGACACCCCGTTCGAGAACTTCAAGACCGGCGCCTTCCTCAACGCCGACGAGTGCGACCTGGCCGCCGCCGGCATGACCATCACCGCCGAACGCAAGAAGAACGTCGACTTCTCCGACCCCTACTTCGACGCCACCCAGGCCGTCCTCGTCGACAAGAAGAGCGGCATCACCTCGCTCGCCGATGTGAAGACCAAGGGCAAGAAGCTCGGCGCGCAGGCGCAGACCACCGGCGAGGACTACGCGAAGAGCAAGGGCTTCGACCCCGTCTCCTTCGAGTCCTCCGACGCCGTCCTCAACGGCCTGCGCACCGGCCAGGTCCAGGCCGTCATCATCGACTACCCGGTCGTCCAGGGCTGGCTCAAGACCAAGGCCAACGCGGACGCCTTCGAGGTCGTCGACAACCTCAACACCGGTGAGCAGTACGGCTTCACGGTCAAGAAGGGCAACACGAAACTCCTCGCCGCCGTCAACAGGGCCATCAAGGACGCGAAGGCCGACGGGACGTACAAGAAGCTGTACGAGAAGTGGATCGGCCCGTACGACGCCGGCGCCGCCTCGCCCTCGGCCTCCCCGTCCGCCTCATGACCGACCTGCGACTCCAGCCGCGGGCAAAAGGCCTGACGCGTCGTCAACGGCGCAGGCTGTCCAGGGGAGTTCAGTACGTCGTGTTCCTCGGCGCGGTGATCGCCTTCGCGGTCACCGCCGACTGGGGGCGCCTGAAGAACCAGTTCGCGCAGTGGAGCATCGCCAAGCAGATGTTCCCCGACGTCATCACGCTGGCGTTGAAGAACACCGTGCTCTACACCTTCTCCGGCTTCGTCTTCGGGCTCGTGCTCGGCATGGTCGTCGCGCTGATGCGGCTGTCGTCGGTCGGGCCGTACCGCTGGCTCGCCGGGATCTACATCGAGATCTTCCGGGGACTGCCCGCCCTGCTGATCTTCATCTTCGTAGGCGTCGCGGTGCCGCTCGCCTTCCCCGGCACGGAGATCATCGGCGGTACCTACGGCAAGGTCGCCCTCGCGCTCGGCCTGGTGTCGGCCGCGTACATGGCCGAGACGATCCGCGCGGGCATCCAGGCGGTGCCCAAGGGGCAGTTGGAGGCGGCCCGTTCGCTCGGCTTCTCGCAGGCGCGGGCCATGGTGTCGATCGTCGTCCCGCAGGCGTTCCGGATCATCCTGCCGCCGCTGACCAACGAACTCGTCCTCCTCTTCAAGGACTCCTCGCTGGTCCTGTTCCTCGGCGTCACCCTGGAGGAACGCGAACTGTCCAAATACGGACGCGACTTGGCCAGTACGACGGCCAACTCCACGCCGATCCTGGTGGCGGGCCTGTGCTATCTGTTGGTCACCATCCCGCTGAGCTTCGTGGTGCGCCGTATGGAGACGAAGACGGGGGAGGCCGTGCGATGACCGCCCTGTCCGGGAGTCCCGAGATCGAAGTCCGGGGCCTGCACAAGTCGTTCGGCACGAACGAGGTGCTGCGCGGGATCGACCTGGAGATCGGACAGGGGGAGGTGGTGTGCGTCATCGGGCCGTCCGGCTCGGGCAAGTCGACGCTCCTGCGCTGCGTGAACCTGCTCGAAGAACCCACCCAGGGGCGGGTGTTCGTCGGCGGCACCGAAGTCACCGACCCGGACGTCGACATCGATGCCGTACGTCGCCGTATCGGCATGGTCTTCCAGCAGTTCAACCTGTTCCCGCACCTGTCTGTCACCGAGAACCTCACCCTGCCCCAACGCCGGGTCCTGCGCCGGGACAAGGCGGAAGCGGCGAAGGTGGCCGCGGAGAACCTGCGGCGCGTGGGCCTCTCGGAGAAGGCCGACGCCTACCCCGCCTCCCTCTCCGGCGGTCAGCAGCAACGCGTCGCGATCGCGCGGGCGTTGGCCATGGACCCCGAGGTCATGCTCTTCGACGAACCGACCTCGGCGCTCGACCCGGAGCTGGTGGGGGACGTGCTGGCGGTGATGCGGATGCTCGCGAACGAGGGCATGACGATGATGGTGGTCACCCATGAGATGACGTTCGCGCGGGAGGTGGCGGACCGGGTGGTGTTCATGGACGGGGGCGTGATCGTCGAGGACGGCAGCCCGGACCGGGTCATCGCCGATCCGCAGCACGATCGAACGCGCCTCTTCTTGTCCCGTCTGCTGGACCCGGCGATGACTGAAGTGCCGGACGAGGGAGGCGCCCTTTAGGGGCGCGGGGCTGTGTCGATCTGCGGCTCCGCCGCGTGGGCGCGCCCAGCCCCCACCGGACCCGCACCCGACGAACTATCGTGCGTCCCATGAGCGATCAACCGGTGCTGCACGTAAAGGGCCGGGTCCTGGTGGGCCCCGAGGACATCCGCGACGAACTCTGGGTGATCGACGGCCGGATCTCCTACGACCGGCCAACCTACGGACGCGACGTCCGTACCGTGGACGGCTGGACCCTCCCCGGTCTCGTCGACGCCCACTGCCACGTAGGCCTCGGCACCCACGGCCCCGTCGACAAGGACACCGCCGAAACGCAGGCCCTCACCGACCGCGACGCCGGCACCCTCCTGCTGCGCGACGCCGGCTCGCCCTCGGACACCCGTTGGATCGACGACCGCGAAGACCTCCCGAAGATCATCCGCGCCGGCAAGCACATCGCCCGCACCCGCCGCTACATCCGCGACTTCGCCCACGAGATCGAACCCGACGAACTCGTCGCCTACGTCGGCCGGGAGGCCCAACGCGGCGACGGCTGGGTCAAGTTGGTCGGCGACTGGATCGACCGCGACCTCGGCGACCTGTCCGCCTGCTGGCCGCGTGACGCGGTGGAGGCGGCCATCGCCGAGGCCCACCGGCTCGGCGCCCGCGTCACCGCGCACTGCTTCGCCGAGGACGCGCTGCGCGACCTGGTCGAGGCGGGCATCGACTGCGTCGAGCACGCCACCGGCCTCACCGAGGACCTCATCCCGCTGTTCGCCTCGCGGGGCGTCGCGATCGTGCCGACCCTCGTGAACATCGCGACCTTCCCGCACCTCGCCGCGGGCGGCGAGACCAAGTACCCGCGCTGGTCCGCCCACATGCTCCGGCTCTACGACCGCCGCTACGACACCGTGCGCGCCGCCTACGACGCGGGCGTCCCGGTGTACGTCGGTACCGACGCGGGCGGCTCCCTCGCCCACGGCCTGGTCGCCGCCGAGGTCGCCGAACTCGTCACCGCCGGCATCCCGGCCGTGGAGGCGCTGTCGGCGACCGCGTGGGGCGCGCGGCGGTGGCTCGGGCGGCCGGGGCTCGAAGAGGGCGCACCGGCGGACTTCGTCGTGTACGAGGCGGATCCGCGCGCCGATGTGCGCGTGCTCGCGTCGCCGCGGCGGGTGGTGCTGAACGGGCTGGTGGTCGAATAGTCGCCAGGCGATTCGAATACGTTCACGGAAAACCCACGATGGGGTGAAGTGACGCGGGATCGCTGACGGTTCACTCGTCGTGGGTAATTCTTACCGGGTCCCAAGCATGTCTCTTCTGGGGGTCCCACACCTTGAACGGCACCAACTTCCGCATGCCCGCACGCCGTTGGGCCACCGTGGCCACGGCCACCGCGCTCGCCGCCGGTCCCGTGGCGCTGACCGGCGCGGGGTCCGCGCACGCGACCACCGACCAGGGTCGCGCGAGCGCCGTCGTCCTGCGAACCGGGCTCGACGTGTCCCTGCTCAACAAGACCGTGGATGCCCCGCTCGCGGTCTCCCTCAACGAGGTCCAGGCGCCGCAGAGTGCCGAAAAGACCGCGCTCACCGCCCAGTTGGACGGGGTGAACGGTGGGCGGCCGTTCAGTGTGCTCGGTGCGGATGTCGCCACGGCGAAGGCGACCGTGTCCGCGACCAAGGCCGAGGGGTACACGAACCTCGCCCATGTCCGGCTCCATGTCCCGGGGTTGCCGTTGCTGTCGCTCATCGAGGTCGACGCGGTGACGTCCAAGGCGACGTGTGAGGCGGGGAGGGCGCCGGTCGCCACGTCGCATCTGCCGGGGTCCGTGACGGTGCTCGGCAAGCGGGTCACGGTGACTGCCAGTGGTCCTACGGAGGTTCAGGTGCCGGGGGTCGGTTCGGTGCGCCTCGACTTGTCCAAGACCTCGACCACGTCCCGTACGGCTGCTGCGACCGCGCTCGAACTCAGGGTGTCCATCAACCCGTTGAAGCTGAACGTGGCGGATGTGGAGGGGACGGTGACGCTGGCGCGGGCGACGTGTGAGGCGCCGTCGCCGGCACCGGTGAAGCGGAGTTCCGATCCGGCGCCGGATGTGAAGCCGCAGGGGGCGCCCGCGGAGGCGGGGTTGGCCGAGACGGGGGGTAGTTCCGTGACGCCGTACATCGCGGGTGGGGCGGTGCTGTTGCTCGCGCTGGGCGGGGGAGCGGTGCTGATGACGCGCCGCCGCCGAACCTGACCCAACAACCTCTCCCACCCACCCACCCGTCTCGGGCGTTTGAAAGGGGACCTCTTGGGCGTTCGATTCGGGCGGTTGAGAGGGAAAGGCTTGATGGCGACCTTTCGGGTGGCCGAGTCGGGCGGGTAGGAAGGCGTGAAGGTGGCCTCTCGGCGGGCCGAGTCGGGCGGCACGTGGGAACGGCGTGGACGGAAGGCCTTGGAGGGTGACCTCTCGGGCGACCGCGTTGGGCGGGTAGGTGGGAAAGGCTTGAGGGTGCGCTCTCGGTCGTCCGAGTCGGGCGGCCAGTGGGCAGGGCTTGAGGGTGCGCTCTCGGCTCGCCGCGTCGGGCGGTGGGTGAGGAAGATTTGGAGGGCCCCCTTTGGTCGACCTGGCTGAGGAGCGGGTGAACCTAGCGGTGCGTCTCCTCACCGTCCCGACAACGTCACCGCCTGGTCCAGTGCCTGCAAGAACCGGTTGACGGTGGAGCGGTTCCGTACCGCCAGGCGGAGCCACTGTTCGTTCAAGCCGGGAAACGTGTCCCCGCGGCGAACGGCGAAGCCCAGGTCGCGCAGATGGCGCCGGACGGCGACCGCGTTGGGGACACGGACCAGGACGAAGGGGCCTTCGGCGGGCTCGACGACATGGAGTCCGTCGGGGGCGAACTCGGCCAGCCCGGCGACGAGATGGGCCCGGTCCGCGGCGACGCGGTGCGCGGCGTGGGCGGCCTCGGCGAGTGCCCGCGGCTCCACGCACGCCTCCGCCGCGGCGAGCGCCGGCGTGGACACCGGCCAGAGGGGTTGGGCCCGCTCCAGTTCCGCGATCGTGTCGGGGGCGGCGAGGACGTAGCCGATCCGCAGCCCCGCCAGCCCCCACGTCTTGGTGAGGCTGCGGAGGACCACCAGGCCGGGGATATCGGTCCGCCCCGCGAGGGCCTCGCGCTCACCCGGCACCGCGTCCATGAACGCCTCGTCGACCACCAACGTCCGCCCGGGGCGCGCGAGTTGGCCGATGGCGTCGGCCGGGTGCAGGACGGACGTGGGGTTCGTGGGGTTGCCGATCACCACCAGGTCCGCGTCCTCGGGGACCGCCCCCGGATCCAGCCGGAATCCGTCCGCCTCCCGCAACAGCACCCGCTCCACCGCGTGCCCCGCGTCCCGCAACGCCGCCTCCGGCTCCGTGAACTGCGGGTGCACGACGACCGGCTGACGGACCTTCAGCGCGCGGGCGAGCAGCACGAAGGCCTCGGCGGCACCCGCCGTCAGCAGGACGCGTTCCACCGGCAGCCCGTGCCGCGCCGCGACCGCCGCCCGCGCGGCCCGCCCGTCCGGGTAGGCGGCGAGGCCGGTCAGCGAACCGGCTATCCGCCCGCGCAACCAGGCGGGCGGCGTGTCCGCGCGGACGTTCACCGCGAGGTCGATCAACTGCGCGCCGTCGTCGCGGACTTCGGCGTCACCGTGATGACGGAGGTCATGGGTCTCGCGCGCCGGATCGTGGGCTCTGTCAGTGTGCATGCGCGTGCCCACCGTGATGGTGATGCCCGTGGTGGTGACCGCCGTGCTCTCCGTCATGGTGACCGTCGTCGTCCGGGTGGAAGTGCGGCTGCTGCGGCTGCCCCACCTTGTCCTCGAAGCCGGGCAGCGCGATGCGGTACACGCACGAGTCGCAGTTCATCCGCAGATCGCCCTTGACCGCCTCCCGGTACCGCTCCATCACCAGGTCCAGCAACTCGGGCTCCGGGCCGATGACTTCGGCCGACCGCACCTCGATGTCCGGATGCGCCGCCGCCCAGCCCTCCGTCTGCTGCCGCACCCGCTCCGGCAGGATGCCGGTGAACAGGAAGTACGGCAGGACGACGATCCGGCGGGCGCCCAGCTTCACGCAGCGGTCCAGGCCGCTCGGCACGTCCGGCGCGGCCAGCGACACGAACGCCGGTTCCACGCCCGCGTATCCGCGCCCCTCCCACAGCAGCCGCGCCGCCTTGTGCACCTCCGCGTTGGCGTCCGGGTCCGTCGAACCGCGCCCCACAAGCAGCACGGTCACATCGGCCCGGTCGGCGGGCGTCCGCGCCGACTCGCCGAGCGCCTCGTCGAGCCGCCGCTCCAGCACGTTCAGCAGCGACGGATGCGGGCCCAGCGGACGGCCGTACGTGTAGGAGATCCCCGTGTGCCGCTCCTTCTCCCGGGCCAGCGCCGCCGGGATGTCCCCCTTGGCGTGCCCGGCGGACACCAGCATCAGCGGTACGGCGGCGAACCGGCGCACCCCCCGCTCCACCAGCTCGGTCACCGCGTCGCCCAGCGGCGGCGGCGACAGCTCGATGAACCCGCCCGCGACGGGCAGTTCGGGGTGGCGGCGGCCCAACTCCCGTACGAAGGAACGGAACGCCTCGGCTCCGGCCTCGTCCCGGGTGCCGTGTCCGGCGATGAGCAGGGCGGGCGGCGGGGTGGTCACGATTTCTCCTCGATATCTGAAACAGGGTGGTACAGCAGGGCGTTGAGGGCGGCCGCGGCGACCGCCGAACCGCCTTTCTCGGACACGTTGCTCACCGCGGGCAGCCCGCTCGCGCGCAACGCGGCCTTGGACTCGACCGCGCCGACGAAGCCGACGGGCAGCCCGATGACGAGCGCGGGGGAGGCGTCCAGCGTCAGCAACTCCTCCAGGGCGGTCGGCGCGTTGCCGATCACCCAGAGGGCGCCGGGCCCGACCTCCTCGTAGGCGAGCCGGATCGCGTGTGCCGAACGCGTCAGCCCGGGACCGGACTTGGCGTCCGCAAGTCGGCACACGGTTGGGAGCTGGGTGATACCGGCCGCGACCATCGCCACGTCCACCACCACCGGCGCCCCCGCGTGCAGCGCGCTGTGCGCCTTCGCCAACTCGCCCTCGTTCAGCACGAGATCGGACGCGTACTCCAGATCGGCGGCGGAGTGGACGACCCGCTCCACCACCGCGCGGCTCAGCGGCGGGAGGTGCGAGGTGTCCAGCCGGGCGCGCATCCGCCGGTACGACTCCACCTCGATGGGATGCACCACACGGTCCACGGGGGTCACTCGGCGCCCTCCTCTGCTGCCTGAGCCGCCTGCCAGCGGTACCCGCGCGGCGTCACCATGCGCCCCGCGATGTCCCGGGTGGCAGTGTTGCCCACGGTCACCACCGTCATCATGTCCACTGTCGCCGGATCGAGCGCGGCCAGTGTCGTCAGTCGGCTGGATCCGTCGGGCCGCGAGGCGTTCCGTACGACACCCACCGGGGTCGTCGGCTCCCGGTGCTCGGCGAGGATCGCGAGGGCCTTCGGGAGCTGCCAGTCCCGGCCCCGGCTACGGGGGTTGTAGAACGTCACCACGATGTCCGCCTCGGCCGCCGCCCGTACCCGGCGCTCGATGATCTCCCACGGCGTGTGCAGATCGGAGAGGCTGATGGAGACGTGGTCGTGGCCGAGCGGTGCCCCGAGGATCGCGGCGGCGGCCAACGCGGCCGTCACGCCCGGGACTCCGACCACGTCGATGTCGTCCGACGCCTCCGCGAGCGCGGGCGAGGCCATCGCGTACACCCCGGCGTCACCACTGCCGATCAGCGCGACGGCCTGCCCCTTCCGCGCCTCGGCCACGGCGGTACGGGCCCGCTCCTCCTCGGCGCCGAGCCCCGACTCCAGGACCAGCGTCCCGGGCCGCAGCAGATCGCGGATCTGGTCGACGTACTGGTCGAGCCCCACCAGCACGGCCGCGCGCCGGAGTTCGGCCTTGGCGCGCGGGGTGAGCAGATCGCGGGCGCCCGGCCCGAGCCCGACCACCGCGAGCCGCCCGCGCGCGACCCGCCGTACGACGGCACAGGTCGCCATCGCGGGCCGGCCGTCGGCGCGCTCCGACTTCCGCTTGGGGACGAGGAGTTCGCCGCCCCGCGCGAGAGCCGCGGCCTCCGCCACGGACGGTGTGCCGACGGCCGCGAGCGGCGCGGCGGACGGATTGGGCACGTCTACGGCCGCCAACTCCTCGGCGGAGTAGGTCACCAGAGGTACCCCGAGGCGCTGAGCCGCCTCGACGATGCCGGGCTCGTCGGCCTTGGCGTCGACAGTGGCGAGTTCGGCGAGGGACTTCAAGGAAAGCCCCGCGTCACGCACCGCGCTCTCGATGAGCACCACCACCTCGTCCACCGGGGCACCCTTGGACGCCCCGACCCCGACGACGAGTGACGGCGGCCGGAGTACGACCTCCCGCTCGCCTGCTTCGACCGCGCGATCGGTGACCCGGATGACGTAGGAGCCGTTGGCGGACAACTTCAGCGGCGGCAGCGGCCACGCCGACTCGGCGTCCAGGGCGACCGGTTCACCGTCCAGCAGGGCCCGTGAGACCCCGGCGACGTCGCCCTCCACGGGGAACCCGAGCGTGTCCAGACCGGGGACGCCCACCGCGTCCGTGGCCGTGGTCACCACGGGCTGCGCGGCGAGCGACTCGCCCACCTCGACGGCGAGTTCATTGGCCCCGCCGCCATGCCCGCCGACCAGCGACACGGCGAACCGGCCGCCCTCGTCGACGCACACGACCCCGGGGTCGGTCCGCTTGTCGGCCAACAGCGGGGCGATCAGCCGTACTACGGCCCCCGTGGCGAGGAAACACACGAGCTGCTCGCACTCCGCGAACGCGGCCCGGACGGCGTCCCCGACGGGACCCTCGTAGACACGCGTACGGTCCGGCCACGCGGCGGCCAGCCGGTCGCGCGCCGTCGCTCCCGCCGCGGTGGCGGAGATGAGGCCGATCACTGAGCAACTCCTTCAGCAGGTGCCGGAGGCCGGACGCCCCACAGCAGGAAAACGGGGTTGGTGGCCGCCAGCCGGGTCACGTCCCCGGGCAGCGGCGCCAGCCGGGACGACTGCAACAGCACTCCGTCGACCGCGAAGCCGACACCGCCGAGCGCCTCGCGCACCGCCGGTACCCGGTCGAGCGCGGCCATCGCGACGACCACGGTCCGCCGGGCCCGCCGCGCGCACGCGGTGACGATGGCGGGCAGTTCGCGCCCGCCCCCGCCGACGAACACGGCGTCGGGGTCGTCGAGGTCGGACAGTACGGTCGGCGCCGCCCCGTGCACGGTGTGGACGTCCACGCCGTGCGCCTCGGCGTTGGCGCGGATCCGCTCGACACCGTCCCGGGTCTTCTCGACGGCGGTGACGGCGGCGCCGAGCCGCGCGCACTCCACGGCCACGGACCCGGAGCCCGAGCCGACGTCCCACACCAGGTCGCCGAGCCGCGGACCGAGCCGGGCCAGCGCCAGCGCCCGTACCTCGAACTTGGTGATCATCGAGTCCCGGTGCTCGAACTCCCGCTCGTCCAGCGCCCATTGGGCGGGTCCGACGGCGGCCCCGGCGACCGTCCGCACGGCACCCAGGGCTCGCGACTCGTCCAGACACAGCACCACGCTCACCGCCGTACCCCAGTCGCGGGCGGCGGCCTCGGCGGGCGTGACCCGTTCCACCTGTTCCTCATCGGAGCCCAGCGCGGACGCGACGACGAGGACGCGCCCGGTCACGCGGTGGGTGAGGGCGGCGCCCAGTTCGGCGGGACCGGCCCCCGGCCCGGTGAGCACGGCGACCTTGGGATGCGCGCGGCACGCGTTGACCGCCGTACGGAGATCGCGTCCGTGCGCGCTGACGACGACCGCGTCGTCCCAGGTCAGCCCGGCGCGGGCGAAGGCGGTGGCGACGGAGGAGACACCGGGGCGGATATCGAGGGCGGCGCTGGGGAACCGTTCCGCCAGCGCCCGGACGATCCCGAAGAACCCGGGGTCCCCCGAGGCCAGCACGACGACCGGCTCGCCCTTCTCGACGTACGCCTCGATGGTGTCGAGGGCGGGGGCGAGCGGCCCGAGGACGAGCTGTTCGGCGCCCTCCGGGACCGCGACGGCGGCCAGATGGCGCCCGCCGCCGACGACGAGCCGGGCACCGGTGAACACGTCGTCCGCGACCGGCGCGCCCGTCCCCGTACCGACGACGGTGATCACGTGCTCGCGCCCCGCGAGCGCAGCGCCCTGCGGGCCTCCGGGTCGGCCTTGCGGAAGCCGTGGAAATGGCCCGGGTGGTAGAGGTGCGAGCGGGTGCCGTGGGCGTCGAGGGCCGGGCCGACCAGGAAGAGGGTGTGCTTCCAGAGCTTGTGCTCCTTGACCGTCTCCTCCAGCGTGCTGATCGTGCACTTCACGATCAGCTCCTCCGGCCAGGTCGCCTGGTAGGCGACGACGACGGGGGTGTCCGTCGGATAGCCGCCCTCCAGCAGTTCGCGCACCAACTGCCCGCTGCGGGCGGCCGACAGGAAGATCGCCATCGTCGTGCCGTGGCGCGCGAACTCCCGCACCTCCTCGCCGGGCGGCATCGGCGTCTTGCCCCCGCCGAGCCGGGTCAGGACGACGGACTGCGCGACCTCGGGGATCGTCAGCTCGCGCTGCGCGAGCGCGGCCACGGCCGAGAACGCCGAGACACCGGGCACGATCTCGGTCTCGATGCCGATCTCCGCGCACCGGTCGAGCTGCTCCTGTGTGCCGCCCCAGAGGGCCGGGTCGCCGGAGTGGATGCGCGCGACGCGCAGCCCTTCGCTGCGGGCCCGCTCGTAGACGGCGACGACGTCCTCCAGGGACATCGTCGCCGAGTCCAGGATCTCGGCGCCCTCGCGCGCGTGGTCGAGGACCTCCGCCTGCACCAGGCTGGCCGCCCAGATCACGACGTCGGCCTCGGCGATGGCGCGCGCGGCCCGGAACGTCAGCAGATCGGCGGCGCCGGGGCCGGCACCGACGAAGGTCACCTTGCCGGTGGGGGCGGCAGCGGTATCGACAGCGGCCATGGGGTCGGATCCTCTCAAACGGGATAAACAGAACGGGAACGTCAGTGCACGTGGGGGTGGAGTGGTCCAGGATGTGCGCGAACAGGGGTTGATCGGATAGCAAGGGGACTATGGCGGTCTTCGTCGCGCTCGGCGCGTTCCTGATGACGCTGGCCGGCGGCTGGACGGCACAGCGGGTGACCGACCGCCGCCATCTCGTCCTGGGCCTGGCCGGCGGCCTGATGCTGGGCGTGGTCGGCCTCGACCTGCTGCCGGAGGCGCTGCGCGCGGCCGGCCGCGAGGTCTTCGGCGTACCGGCCGCCCTGCTGCTCTTCGTGGCCGGCTTCCTCGTGGCCCATCTGGTCGAACGCCTGCTCGCCGCCCGCCAGGCCTCGCACGGCGCCGAGGAGCACAACGGCCGGGCGCCCGAGGTGGGCCTCACGGCCGCCGCCGCGATGGTCGGCCACAGCTTCATGGACGGGGTCGCGATCGGCGCCGCGTTCCAGGTGGGCGGCGGCATGGGCACGGCGGTCGCGCTCGCTGTCATCGCCCATGACTTCGCGGACGGCTTCAACACGTACACGATCACGAGTCTGTACGGCAACGCCCGCCGCAAGGCGATCGCGATGCTGTTCGCGGACGCGGCGGCCCCGGTGGCGGGCGCCGCCTCGACGGCGTTCCTGACCATTCCCCAGGGGCTGCTCGGCGGCTATCTCGGCTTCTTCGGAGGCGTGCTCCTCTACCTCGCCGCCGCCGAGATCCTCCCCGAGGCCCACCATGAACACCCTGCGCCCGCGACCCTGCTGTGCACGGTCGCCGGAGCGGCGTTCATCTGGCTGGTGGTGGGCCTGGCGGCCTGATCTGTGTCTTTGGTGATCGGTCACAATTTCCCGCCCCGCCCGCCCTCGCGCCGCGCGGGCGCGATGAGCGTGGACAGATACGGCAACGGCTCCCCGTCCAGTTCGGCGGCCGGCCGGATCGACTCCCCGTCCAGCCCGAGCGCCGACCCCCACACCGCGTCCCCGATCCGCCCGGTCTCCCGCAGGGCCTCGGCGACCTCCGCCGCCTGCCGCCCGAACTTGTACGCCACGACCGTCCCCGGCCCGGCCAACGCGTCCTTCAGCACGGCGGACCCGGCCGTCACGGGAACGAGGATCAACGGCTCGGTCCCTTCCGTGAGTACGGCACCGGAGCGCGCGGCGAGATCCTGCATCGCGGTGATCCCGGGCACGGTCTCGACGACGGTCCCCGGCACCAACTCCCCGATGGTCAGGGCGAGATACGTGAAGGTGGAGTAGACGTTCGGGTCCCCGATGGTGGCGAACGCGACGACCTCGTGCGCGGCGAGCAGCTCGGCCACCTTCGCCCCGGCGGCATCCCAGGCGGCCTCGCGCCGGGCCCGGTCGGTCCGCTCGTTGAGCGCGAAGACGACCCGGAGGACCTTCTCCTGGGGCACGTAGTGCAGCACGGTCGCCTCGGCACGCCCCCGCTCACCGCCATCTTTTCCATCAGACGCAGCCATCACGGGCACGACGACGACATCGGCGGCGCGCAGAGCGTTGACGCCCTTGACGGTCACCAGCTCCGGATCGCCGGGACCCACCCCGACTCCGATCAACCTGCTGCTGCTCATGACGTCCGGCACCTCTCCACGAACCGACGGGCCACACCGGGCTCGGCCGCCCAGTGCGTGTGCAGATAACTCGCGTGCACACCCTGTTGTACGAAACCTTCGACCCGCCGCTCGGGGGCGCGTACCCCCCAGGCGGGAGCCGCCCCCGAGCCGGGCTCGACGACGGTCCGGTGAAACTCGTGCCCACGCATCCGCGTCCCGGCGACGGCCAGCACACTGTCGCTCAGCGCGACGGCGTCCCGATACCCCAGGGTCAGCCGTTCGCTCATCCGCGCGGTGGCATCCAGCACCCCGCACATCGGCCGTCCGTCCAACTCCCGGCACAGATACAGCAGTCCGGCACATTCGGCGGCCAGGGGAGCGCCACTCTCCGCGAGCGCGCCGACCGCCTTGCGCAACGGCTCGTTCGCCGACAACTCGGCGGCGTACACCTCGGGAAACCCGCCCCCGATGACCAACCCGCGTGTCCCGTCCGGGAGTTGTTCATCCCGGAGCGGATCGAACACGACGACCTCGGCGCCGGCCGCGGTGAGGAGTTCGGTGTGCTCGGCGTAGGAGAAGGTGAAGGCGGGGCCTCCGGCGACGGCAATTCTTAGCCCGTCCGGCGTTTGAGGACGAGGCCGTTCAGGCCGATGGGGGTCTGGGGGCGCAGCCCCCAGGGACGGGACGGGTAGGGGCGGCGGGGGCGAAGAAACCAGGACCTCAGCCGCGTCCCAAGCCGCACACGACAACGCACCGGCACTACGCGCCAGCGCCATCAACCCCTCAAGATCACACCCGGCGTCCACCTGCGCAGCCATCGCCGCGACAGCCTCGACCGCGGCCGACTGGCGTTCCGCGACCGGTACCAACCCCAGATGCCGGGACGGTGTGTCCACCTGCGGTGCCCGCCGCAGCACGCCCAGCACCGGCACCCCCGCCGAGTCCAACGCCTCCCGCAGCAGCGCCTCGTGCCGGTCCGACGCGACCTTGTTGAGGATCACGCCCCCGACCCGGACCTCCGGATCCCAGGAAGCGAACCCGTGCACCAGCGCGGCGACGGACCGGGACTGGGAAGACGCGTCGACGACCAGGACAACCGGAGCTCGGAGCAACTTCGCCACATGGGCCGTCGATGCCAACTCCCCTTCCCCCGCAGCCCCGTCGAACATCCCCATCACACCCTCGACGACCGCGAGATCACTTCCGCGCGCCCCGTGCGCGAACAGCGGACCGACCAACTCCGGCCCGCACAGGTACGCGTCGAGGTTCCGCCCCACCCGCCCCGTGGCGAGCGCGTGATACCCGGGGTCGATGTAGTCGGGCCCGACCTTGTGCGGGGACACGGTGAGCCCCCGCGCGGCGAACGCGGCCATCAGCCCCGTGGCGACGGTGGTCTTGCCGCTGCCGGAGGACGGCGCGGCGATGACCAGCCGGGGAACGGAGGACCCGGGAGACACGGAGGACGAGGAAGTCACGACGGATTCACCACTCGATACCCCGCTGGCCCTTCTGGCCGGCGTCCATGGGGTGCTTGACCTTGGACATGTCGGTCACGAGGTCGGCGTACTCGACGAGCTTCTCGGGCGCGTTCCGCCCGGTGATCACGACATGCTGGTTCCCGGGCCGGTCCCGCAGCACGGACACGACCTCGTCCGTGTCGACCCACCCCCAATGCATCGGATAGGCGAACTCGTCCAGCACATACAGCTTGTACGTCTCGGCGGCGAGGTCCCGCTTGACCTGCTCCCAGCCCTCGCGGGCCTTCTCCTCGTTGTCCATCTGGGAGTCGCGCTGGACCCACGACCAGCCCTCGCCCATCTTGTGCCAGTCGACGGACCCGCCCTCGCCGGAAGCACCCAGCACCCGAAGGGCGTTCTCCTCCCCGACCTTCCACTTCGCCGACTTGACGAACTGGAACACCCCGATCGGCCACCCTTGATTCCAGGCACGCAACGCCAGCCCGAAGGCGGCGGTGGACTTGCCCTTGCCGATGCCCGTGTGCACGACCACCAACGGCCGGTTCCGCCTCTGACGGGTCGTCAATCCGTCGTCCGGTACGACACTTGGCTGTCCCTGCGGCATTACGCGGCCCTCCTCTGTACGTCCTTCACCAGTCCGGCGATCGAGTCCGCCCGCAACTCGTCCAGCGTCACCGCCGTACCCTCCAGTTCACCGGCCAACTGCCCGGCCAGGCCCAGCCGTACGGGCCCCGACTCGCAGTCGACGACCACGGAGGCGACCCCGTCGGCCGCGAACAACCGCGCCGCCCGCCCCGCGAGCGCGACCGGCTCGGGACCACCCGTCGCCCGCCCGTCGGTCACCACGACCACCAACGCCCGCCGCGCCGGATCCCGCAGCCGCTCCACCCGCAGCACGTCCCGCGCCTTGAGCAGCCCGGCCGCGAGCGGTGTACGCCCCCCGGTCGGCAAGGACTCCAGCCGTACGGCGGCGGCGTCCACGGAGGACGTGGGAGGGAGGGCCACATCCGCGGCCGACCCTCGGAAGGTCACCAGACCCACCTTGTCCCGCCGTTGATACGCGTCCAGCAGCAGCGACAGCACAGCCCCCTTCACCGCGCTCATCCGCTGCCGCGCCGCCATCGACCCGGAGGCGTCCACGACGAACAGGACGAGGTTGCCCTCACGCCCCTCCCGCGTCGCCTGCCGCAGATCGTCCCGGCGTACGACCAGCCCGCGCCCGGCCCGCCCACGTGCCAGCTGATGCGGGGCGGCCGCCTGTACGGTCGCCGCCAAGTGCAGCTTGGTGAGGGCCCCTTGGGGACGCCGGGACCCGGTGGTCCGCCCGTGCTCGGTCCGCGCCCGCGAACGCCGCCCGGCGGCACCCTCACCGATCCCCGGCACGCTCAGCGCCTTGGTGCGGAAGGGCTCGGAGGCCCGTACGGGCTGCTGCTCCCCGGAACCGGAAGGCTGCGGCTGCCCGCCCTCACCGGCCTCGGGCCGCGCGCCGGTGTCGTCGCCCTGAGGCCCGTCGGGGTCCGACTCGGGCGGCTGCTGTCCGCCACCTCCGCCGCCATCGGGACCGTCAGGACCGTCCGGTCCTGGATCGTCGTCCTCCGGCTCCGCGAACTCCTCCAAGGTGTCGTCGAGCTTGTTCTCGTCAAGTCCCGGCGCGTCGAAGGGATTTCGCCGCCTGCGGTGCGGCAGCGCGAGCAGCGCGGCCTGGCGTACGTCCTCGGCGAGCACGTCGGTCCGACCGGCCCACGCGGCGAGCGCGGTCGCCGTACGCGCCATCACGATGTCGGCGCGCATACCGTCCACCTCGAAGGCCGCACAGGTCGCCGCGATCTGCCGCAGCGCCCCGTCGCCCAGCCGCACGGACGGCAACAGCGCACGCGCGGCGATGATGTGGGTCCGTACGGAGGACTCCTCGTCCGCCCAGCGCTCGGTGAAACCGTTCGGATCGTCGTCGTAGGCCAGCCTGCGCCGTACGACCTCGACCCGCTGGTCGGGTTCCCGCGAGGCGGCGACCTCCACGGTCAGGCCGAAGCGGTCGAGCAACTGCGGGCGCAGTTCGCCCTCTTCGGGGTTCATGGTGCCGACGAGCAGGAAGCGGGCGGCGTGCCGGACGGAGACGCCCTCGCGTTCGACGTACGACGCGCCCATCGCCGCCGCGTCCAACAGGAGGTCCACCAGGTGGTCGTGGAGGAGGTTGACCTCGTCGACGTAGAGGATGCCCCGGTGCGCGTCGGCCAGCAGGCCCGGCTCGAAGGCCTTGACGCCTTCGGCGAGGGCCCGCTCGATGTCGAGGGCGCCGACGAGCCGGTCCTCGGAGGCGCCGACCGGCAACTCGACCATGCGCGCGGGGCGCCCGACCCCGGGCCCGGTCTCGTGCGGTCCGTCCGGGCAGGCCGGGTCGGGGGCGGCGGGGTCGCAGGAGAAACGGCAGCCGGGGACGACGGAGACCTCCGGCAGCAGCGCCGAGAGAGCGCGTACGGCCGTCGACTTGGCGGTGCCCTTCTCGCCGCGCACCAGCACCCCGCCGACCGCCGGCGACACGGCGTTCAGCAGCAGCGCGAGCCGCAGATCGTCCTGGCCGACAACGGCCGTGAACGGAAAGGGAGTTGTCACTGGTCGTCACCCTCCAGGTCGCCTTCGAGCTCCAGATAGGTGGCCCGCAGTCTCTCCAGCGTGTCCGCGTCCGGCTCGGCCCACAGACCGCGCTCGGCGGCTTCGAGGAGCCGTTCCGTGATGCCGCGCAGCGCCCACGGGTTGGACTTCTTCATGAAGTCCCGGTTCTCCGGGTCGAAGACGTACTCCGCGCTGAGCTTCTCGTACATCCAGTCGTCGACGACCCCGGCCGTCGCGTCGTAGCCGAAGAGGTAGTCGACGGTCGCCGCCATTTCGAAGGCGCCCTTGTAGCCGTGCCGCCGCATCGCCGCCATCCAGCGGGGGTTGACCACCCGGGCCCGGAAGACGCGGTGCGTCTCCTCGCCCAGCGTGCGGGTCTTCACCTGGTCCGGGGTGGCGGAGTCGCCGACGTACGCCTCGGGGGAGGCGCCGGTCAGATGGCGGACCATGGCGACCATGCCGCCGTGGTACTGGAAGTAGTCGTCGGCGTCGACGAGATCGTGCTCGCGGGTGTCGACGTTCTTGGCCGCTACGGCAATTCGCTTGAACGCCGTCTCCATGTCTCCGCGCGCCGCCCGCCCGTCGAGGCCGCGCCCGTACGCGTATCCGCCCCACACCGCGTACACCTCGGCGAGGTCCGCGTCGCTGCGCCAGTTGCGCGCGTCGATCAGCGGGAGCAGACCGGCGCCGTACGCGCCCGGCTTGGAGCCGAAGATACGGGCCGTGGCCCGGCGGCGGTCGCCGTGCTCGGCGGTGTCCTCGTCGGCGTGTGCGCGGACGTAGTTGGACTCGGGGGGTTCCGGCAGGTCGGCCACGGCCCGTACCGCGTCGTCGATCAGTCCGACGACGTGCGGGAACGCGTCCCGGAAGAAGCCGGAGATCCGGACGGTGACATCGATGCGCGGCCGGCCCAACTCCGTGACGGGCACGACCTCGAAGCCGGTCACCCGGCGCGAGGCGTCGTCCCAGACGGGGCGGCAGCCCAGCAGCGCGAGGATCTCGGCGATGTCGTCGCCCTGGGTGCGCATCGCCGACGTACCCCAGACCGTGAGGCCGACGGACTTGGGGAACTCGCCGTTGTCCTGGAGGTAGCGCTGGATGAGCGAGTCGGCCAGCGACTGCCCGACCTCCCAACTCAGCCTGGAAGGAATGGCCTTGGGGTCGACGGAGTAGAAGTTCCGGCCGGTCGGCAGGACGTTGACCAGTCCGCGGGTCGGGGAGCCGGACGGGCCCGCCGGGACGTAACCGCCGTCGAGCGCGAGCAGGATGTGGTCGATCTCGTCGGTGGTGCGGGTCAGCCGGGGGACCACCTCGTCGCAGGCGAACCTCAACACCGCTACGGCGGCCGGGAGTTCGGTGCCGATGACGGCGTGGACGAGTGCCGGGACCGCGGTGACCTCCCACTCCTGGGACTCCATGCCCTCCGCGAACCGGCGGCACAACTGCTCCAGCAGGTCGATCGCGTCGGCCGCCGAACGGGCCGGTCCCTCGACCAGTTCGCTCAGCTCCACCGGTACCTTCACCGGCGCGCCCGGCTCGGCCAGCAACTCCTTCTCGACGAGCCCGAAGTGCTCCGCCAGCGCGGCCCGCAGACCCGGCAGCGCGTTGGCCTGTCCGCCCCACACCTGGGAGGCGCGCAGCACGGCGAGCACGAGGTTCACACGTGCCTCGCCGACCGGCCCGCCGCCGAGGATGTGCAGGCCGTCGCGGATCTGCACGTCCTTGATCTCGCACAGATAGCCGTCGATGTGCATCACGAACTCGTCGAACGCCGTGTCGTCCGGCTGGTCGTCCACATGCAGGTCGTGGTGCAGCTCGGCCGCCTTCACCAGCGTCCAGATCTGCGCGCGGACGGCCGGTGCCTTCGTCGGGTCCAGGTCGGACACCAGGGCGTACTCGTCGAGGAGTTGCTCCAGTTTCGCCAGGTCGCCGTAGGTGTCGGCACGCGCCATCGGCGGGACGAGGTGGTCGACGACCGTGGCGTGGCCGCGCCGCTTGGCCTGGGTGCCCTCGCCCGGGTCGTTCACGATGAACGGGTAGATCAGGGGGAGTTCACCGAGCACGGCGTCCGGCGCGCAGCCGCTGCTGAGACCGAGTCCCTTGCCGGGCAGCCATTCCATGGTGCCGTGCTTGCCCATGTGGATGATCGCGTCGGCGCCGAAGCCGCCTTGGGATGACGCGGCGTCCAGCCAGCGGTACGCGGCCATGTAGTGGTGCGACGGCGGCATGTCGGGGTCGTGGTAGATCGCGATCGGGTTCTCGCCGAAGCCGCGTGGCGGCTGGATCATGACGACGACGTTCCCGAACTGGAGGGACGCCAGCACGATGTCGTCGCCGTCCACGTAGAGATTGCCCGGCGGCTCGCCCCACGCGTCCAACATGCCCTGCCGGAGGTCGGGTTCGAGCTTGTCGAACCATGCCTGGTAGTCGGCGAGCGGCACGCGTGCGGGTGCGGCGGCCAGTTGCTCCTCGGTGAGCCATTCGACGTCGTGGCCACCGGCGTTGATGAGCCGATGGATCAACTCGTCCCCGTTGTCCGGGTGTTCGTCGACCTGGTATCCGGCGTCCCGCAGCGCGTCCAGCACCCGGATCGCCGAGGCGGGCGTGTCCAGTCCGACCGCGTTGCCCACGCGCGAGTGCTTGGTCGGATAGGCGGTGAAGACGACCGCGAGCTTCTTCTCGGCGTTCGGCTTGTACTTCAACTTCGCGTGCCGTACGGCGATTCCGGCGACCCGCGCGGCCCGCTCGGGGTCGGCGACGTAGACCGGGACCTCGTCGGGGCCCTGCTCCTTGAAGGAGAACGGGACGGTGATCAGCCGGCCGTCGAACTCGGGGATCGCGACCTGCATCGCCGCGTCCATGGGGGAGAGGGCGGCGTCGGACTCGTCCCAGGCCGCCCTGGACGACGTAAGGCAAAGTCCTTGCAGCACCGGCACGTTGAGGTCGGCGAGGGCACCGATGTCCCAGGCCTCCTCGTCACCGCCGGCCGAGGCGTGCGAGGCGTGCGCACCGCCCGCGGCGAGGACGGTGGCGATCAGCGCGTCCGACCTGCCGAGGATCTCGTACAGCCCGGAGTCGGCGTCGCGCAGCGAACCGCAGTACACGGCAAGGGCGTTGGCGCCCTTCGCCTCGATCTGGTCGCACAGCGTGTCCACGAAGCCGGTGTTGCCGGAGAGGTGATGCGCCCGGTAGAAGAGGACGCCGACGGTCGGTCGGCCCTCGACGGAGGCACGCTCGCCGTGGACGCCGAACTCGGGCATCTTCTGCGGCTCTTCGAAGCCCTCGCCGGTGAGGAGCACGGTGTCGGAGAGGAAGCGGGCGAGTTCGGTGAGGTTGTCCGGTCCGCCCTCGACGAGATAGCGCAGCGCCTCGGCCACGACACCCGCCGGTACCGACGACTCGGCCATCAACTCCGCGTCGGGGACGGTCTCTCCGCCCAGCAGCACGGTCGGGATGCCCGAGGCCTTGAGCACGGCGAGCCCGTCCTCCCAGGCCCGCTTGCCGCCGAGGAGTCGTACGACGGCGAGGTCCGCGCCCGCGATGAGCGCGGGCAACTCCTCGGCGGCGTCCACCCGGGACGGGTTGCCGATCCGGTACCCGGCGCCGGAGGCCCGGGCCGCCAGCAGATCCGTGTCGGCGGTCGACAACAACAACACTGTGCTCATGCGGGCGCTCCCGGTGGAATGAAAGGCAGTCCTTGCGGCGCGCCGGACTCGATGAGCCGCCACAGCGCGTCCGTGTCCGCGTGCTGTTCGATGAGATCGCCGAGCCGGTCGAGCTGCTCCTCGCGCAGCGCGGCGAACGAGGTGTCCGGGGCCGGCACGAACCGGCGGCCCGCGGCGGCCGCCACCTCGCGCAGGAACGCCCGCCGGAAGCCGTCCGACTCCAGCGAGCCGTGCCAGTGGGTGCCCCAGGTCTGGCCGACCCGGCAGCCGTCCAAGCTGTGTCCATTGTCATCAGAGATGAACCGATCTCCACCGGTCAGTTGGGCGACCCCGTGGTGGATCTCGTAGCCCTCGACCGGTTCGCCGAGGGCTTCGCCGACGGGCCGGGTGAGGGTCTTCTCGCGCGCGAACCGCACGCGCAGGGGGAGTACTCCGAGTCCCTCGACCGAGCCCTGCCGGCTCTCGACCTCGTCGTCGATGTGCTCGCCGAGGATCTGGAAGCCGCCGCAGATGCCGAGGACGGGGCGCTGTTCGGCGGCCCTGCGGACGAGGGCGTCGGCGAGGCCGCGTTCGCGCAGCCACTCCAGCGCCTTCACCGTCCCCCGGGTTCCGGGGATCACGACGAGATCGGCGTCGGACAGTTCCTCGGGCCGGTCCACGAACCGCACCACGACGCCCGGTTCGGCGGCCAGCGCGTCCACGTCGGTGAAGTTGGACATGAGGGGGATCGCGCAGACGGCGACCCGCAGCACGTCCTCGCCGACCGGCGGCGCGGTGTTCGACTCGCGGACCGTCCCGCGCAGGGAGATCCGCAGTCCGTCCTCCTCGTCGATGCCGAGCCCGTGCCGGAACGGCAGCACGCCGTACGTCCGGCGTCCGGTGAGGCCGTGCAGCATGTCCAACCCCGGTTCCAGGAGCGACACATCGCCCCGGAACTTGTTCACGAGGAACCCGGCGACGAACGCCTGGTCCTCGGGGGAGAGCAGCGCGACGGTCCCGAAGAAGGAGGCGAAGACGCCGCCGCGGTCGATGTCGCCGACGACGAGAACGGGTAGCTGTGCGTTGCGCGCGATGCCCATGTTCACGATGTCGGTCCGCCGCAGGTTGATCTCGGCCGGACTGCCGGCCCCCTCGCAGATCACCGCGTCATACGTGCCCCGCAACTCGGCGAGACAGTCCAACACGGTGCCGAGCAGGGCCTCCTGGCGTCCACCGTGATAGCCGCGCGCGCTCATCTCGCCGACTGGCTTGCCCATGAGGACGACCTGGCTGGTGCGGTCGCTGCCCGGTTTGAGGAGGACGGGGTTCATCAGCGCGGTCGGCTCGATGCGGCAGGCCTGCGCCTGCATGGCCTGCGCCCGGCCGATCTCGGCACCTTCGCGCGTCACGAACGAGTTCAGGGACATGTTCTGCGCCTTGAACGGCGCGACCTTCACGCCCTGCCGCACCAGCCACCGGCAGATCCCCGCGGTGACGACACTCTTTCCCGCGTCCGAGGTGGTGCCGGCGACCAACAGCCCGCCGCCGCTCATGACTTGCGCCCCTTCACCAGCAGCCGCCCGGCCACACTGACCCCGAGCGCGAGCAGCCCGACGCGCCGGGACAGCCGTACGGCCCGGTCGATGTCCGCCACGGCGATGGCGCGCCCGACCCCGTTGAGCACGGGCCGGTGCTCGACCCGGCCGCCGTAGGAGAGCGTCCCGCCCAGTCGTACGCCGAGGGCGCCCGCGAAGGAGGCCTCGACGGGACCGGCGTTGGGGCTCGGGTGCTTGGGGGCGTCGGTGCGCCAGGCGCGGGCCGCTCCGCGCGGGTCGCCGCCCGCGACGGTGGCGAGGACGGCGGTGAGGCGGGCGCCAGGCCAGCCGGCCACGTCGTCGAGACGGGCCGAAGCCCAGCCGTAGCGGCGGTACTTGGCCGACTTGTGGCCGACCATGGCGTCGAGGGTGTTCACGGCCCGGAAGCCGAGCAGCCCCGGGACCCCCGCGATGCCACCCCACACCAGGGCGCCCACCACCGCGTCGGAGGTGTTCTCGGCGACGGACTCGACGACGGCCCGGGCGATGCCGTCGGCGTCGAGGGACTGCGGGTCGCGTCCGCAGAGGTGCGGCAGCCGCGCCCGCGCGGCCTCGATGTCACCGGCCTCCAGCGCACGCCCGATGACCCCGGCCTCGCGCGCGAGCGAGGTCCCGCCGACGACCGCCCAGGTGGCGGCGGCGGTGAGGGCGGCAGAGGCCGTACGGGACGGTCGGAGGGCCGAAGTGGCCGCGGCGGCGAGGGAGACGGCGCCGCCGACGCACACCGCGGTGTGCAGGGCGCCCCAGCCTCGGTGGTCGCGCCACAGGACCTGTTCCACGGCACCGGCGGCGCGGCCGAACGCGGCGACCGGATGCCCGCGGCGAGGATCGCCGAGCAGGTGGTCGCCGAGGAGGCCGGCGGCGGCGCCGTACGCGAAGACGCGGTCGGCACGCATCGGCTCAGCCGATCGCTGGGTCGGGCACTGCGCTGGTACGGGACCTCGAACGGCAGCCGAGCATGGCGATATGTCCTCACTCAGGGTGTCCACGCCCTGGTTCGACGAGACCGGCGGTGAGAGTTCCTGGCTCCCGGGGCTACCTACCCCGGTGACAGTGGCGGGACCGCGCCGGATTCACACCGGCTTCCTCTTCTGCCGCCGTACATGGCTCCGGCAGTCCACCATGCTGTTGGAAGGGGCGTCAACTTGCTGTTGACCTGCGGGGGAGGAGTGTGCTGATGCCCACACGCGGGTCGTCGGAGGGGTCACGCGGACGTGGGGGGGGGGGGGGGGGGGGGGGGGGGCCCGCCCCCCCCCCCCCCCCCCCCCCCAACACCCCCCCCCCCCCCCGGGGGGGGCGGGGCGGGGGCGGGGGGGGCGGGGGGGGGGGGGCCGGCGGGGGGC
>NZ_JBIWMV010000018.1:165825-169719 GCF_044766845.1 Streptomyces sp. NPDC101776
CAACCCCCGTTGGTTTGGGGGGGGCCAAACTCTGGTGTGGGGGGGGGGGGGGGGGGGGCGCGCCCCCCCCCCCGGGGGGGGGGGGGGGGGGGGCGGGGGGGGGGGGGGGGGGGGGGGGCCCCCCCCCCCCCACCCCACGTGGGTCCAACTGGCAGCCGGTCAGGCCACGATGAGATAGATCCCGTACGCCACAGCCGCCGCGCACGCCGCGAAGCACACGTACGCGCCGCTGAGCGCGAGCGTCGCCGAGTCGCCCTGGGCGGTGGCGCGTTCGCGGTGGGAGAGGGCGGTGATGCCGAGGGTGAAGACGGCCACGAGGGCCACGGTGGCCACGAGGCTGACGCCGAAGACGGAGCCGAGGGCTGCCCAGTCGATGTTCATGTTCCTGCTTCCTTGAGTGACCGGGGACGCGGGCTCAGACGGTGGCGGCCGGGTCGGCCTTCGTGACCGGGACCGGGGAGGGGATCGTCGCCGTCAGACCCTCGGCGAGGGCGACCGACGGGGGCGGCGGGGTCACGGCGGCGATCGCGGTGGTCACCACGCCGGCCGGTTCGTCGAACTCGTTGACGTTCGAGGCGTCGACGACCTGGCGGCGGGAGAGCAGCCAGATGGCGGTGCTGGAGGCGACCAGGAAGACGGCCACCAGTGCGGTGCCCCAGTCGCCGAGGTCGGTCACGGACTCGGCGAGCGCGCCGACCAGCGCGGCGGCCGGCAGCGTCAGACCCCAGGCGACGAACATCCGGGTGGCGGTCGACCAGCGGACGACACCGCCCTTGCGGCCGAGGCCCGCGCCCATCACCGAGCCGGAGACGGCGTGCGTGGTGGAGAGCGAGAAGCCGATGTGCGAGGAGGCCAGGATGACCGCGGCGGCGCTCGTCTGGGCGGCGAAGCCCTGCTGCGGCCGGAGGTCGGTCAGGCCCTTGCCCATCGTGCGGATGATGCGCCAGCCGCCGATGTACGTGCCCATCGCGATGGCGAGGCCCGCGGAGAGGATGACCCAGGTGGGCGGGTCCGAGTCGGGGGCGATGGAGCCGCCGGCGATCAGGGCCAGCGTGATGATGCCCATCGTCTTCTGCGCGTCGTTCGTGCCGTGGGCCAACGAGACCAGTCCGGCGGAGGCGATCTGGCCGACGCGGAAGCCCTTGTCGGCGGCCTTGCCGTCGGCGTTCCGGCTCAGGGCGTACGAGAAGCGGGTGGCGAGCAGCGCCGCTACGCCCGCGACGATCGGGGCCGCGATCGCCGGCAGCAGCACCTTGGTGACCAGGACATCGCCGTGCACCGCGCCGGTGCCGGCCGAGGCGATGGTGGCGCCGATCAGACCGCCCATCAGGGCGTGCGAGGAACTGGACGGCAGGCCGACGAGCCAGGTCACCAGGTTCCAGAGGATCGCGCCGACCAGGGCGGCGAAAATGACCTCGGGACGGATGCCGCTCTCATCGACGAGCCCCTTGGAGATCGTGTTGGCGACCTCCACGGAGAGAAAGGCGCCCACCAGGTTGAGGGTGGCCGACATGGCCACCGCGACCTTGGGCTTGAGCGCGCCGGTCGAGATGGTGGTGGCCATCGCGTTGGCGGTGTCGTGGAAACCGTTCGTGAAATCGAACGCGAGTGCGGTGATCACCACAATCGCGAGGATCAGCGAGAAGCTTTCCATTTACCCAGGCAATCGTTCGAAGTCATTGGCGCGTTGACCGTAGGAAACCTGAATGAACGGAAGATGAACTGAGGGGGTCTCTGTGGTGTCTGGATCGCCTAGTAATCCCGGGCGAACTTCCGCAGTTGGGCCACCGTCCCGTTGAAGAGGTTCTGGTCACCCGGCAGGCTCCCGCTGTTGTCGTACTGCCAGAAGGTCCAGTACGACCATCCGGCGGGCAGCGTGCCCGCGTCCGCCGCCTTGTGGCGGGCGATCCACAGCGCGTGTGTCGAGGCCAGGGTGGTGTTGTCGCCCGTGCACTCGTTCCACCACCGGGTGGTCGTGTAGATCACCGGGCGGCGGCCGGTCTCCCGCTTCACCTCGGCGCTGAAGGCCTTGATCCAGTTGACCGTCCCGGCCTTGCTCAGGCCGTAGCAGCCCTGCTTCTTGTCGTACGGGTTGTATTCGATGTCCAGCGCGGGCGGCAGCGTCCAGCCGTCCGCCTTCCAGTCGCCGCCGTGCGCCACGAAGTAGGCGGCCTGGGCCGCGCCGGACGACCTGTCCGGCAGGGCGAAGTGGTAGGCGCCGCGGATGATGCCGGACGCGCGGGCGCCGTCGTACTGCGGGCCGAAGTAGGGGTTGCGGTAGGTGGTCGACTCGGTCGCCTTGATGTAGACGAAGGTGGCGCCCTTTGCCTTTGTGCTGGGCCAGTTGACGTTCTTCTGGTGGGAGGAGACGTCGTGGCCCTTTGTGGGGTTTGCGTGGTTTATGGGGTTTGTGGGGTTTGTCGCGGGGGTCGGGGTCGCTTTGGTGGGTGCGGTTGTGGTTGCCGATGCGGATGCGGTTGCCGTGATGGTGAGTGCGGCGACGGTGGTCGCGATGAGGCGGGTGCGGGGCAGGTGCGGTTTGCGGTCGCGGGCCATGGTTCCCCCGGGAATGGCGGCGTGCACGGCAAATCCCCCAGTGGTTATTGGAAGATCCGCCGATGCCGGTCGGTCCCCGGCCAGGCGGCCGGAGTGGGCGGTTGGCGCCCATATGTCATCTTTCGGATGCGCGGCTTCCGGCCTAAAGTGCCTTCGCCCGAACGTGCGTTGGGGCACTGGCTGACAGGATCGCGGCATGGCTGAGCAACGGCGGGACGGGCAGGTCGAGCGGGGCGGGCGGGACCAGCGGGGCGGACAGGTTGGGCAGGACGGGCGGGGCGGGCGGGAGGGTGCGGGGACTGTGGCTGAGGGGCGGGGGAGGAATGTGCGGGGGAGGAGTGTGCGGGCCGAGGAGGCGCACGCGTGGGGCGCGCTCGTTGCGACCGCGCGCCGGACGGTTGCCGACGGCCTGGTCGTCGGCACCTCCGGGAACGTCTCGGCGCGTGTCGGCGACACCGTCCTGGTCACGCCGTCGGGTGTCCCCTACGACCGTCTGACGCCCGCCGACGTGATCGGTGTCGACCTCGACGGCCGGCAGGTGCTCGGCACCCTGCTCCCGACGAGCGAACTGCCCATGCACCTCGCCGTCTACCGCACCACAGGCGCCCACGCCGTCGTCCACACCCACGCCGTCCACGCGACGGCCGTCTCGACCCTCGTCCCCGAACTCCCCTCGGTCCACTACATGTCCGGCGCGCTCGGCGGCCCGGTCCGGGTTGCCCCGTATGCGACGTACGGCACCGAGGAGTTGGCCGAGAACATGCTCCACGCCCTTGCCGACCGCTCCGCCTGCCTCCTCCAGAACCACGGCACGATCGCCTACGGCGACTCCCTGGACCTGGCGTTCGACCGCACGGCCCAGCTGGAGTGGATGTGCCGGTTGTGGCTGACGGCGTCGTCGGTGCCGGGGTTGTCGCCGACGTTGCTGTCGGGGGAGCAGGTGGCTGAGGCGGGGGAGCGGTTGCGGGGGTATGGGCAGCGGGGGTGAGGGGGGTGGGGGTGAGCAGGTTGGGGGTTGGGGTGGGGCTTGGGGGATTTGAGGGGGCGGGGGTGCTGTGAGAAGGGGTTGATCGGCTCGGTGGCTCGGTGGCTCGGTGGCTCGGTGGCTCGGTGGAGGGGTGAAGGGGCGGGAGGGGAAGGGGAGTTGATCGGCTCGGGTGGCGGGTGGCGGGTGGCGGACGAGGGGAGTCGGAGGGGTGGTGGGGGACGGATGTCGGTGGCGGGCTATCTTCTGCCGCGTGCCGCGTGCCGCGTGCCGCGTGCCGCGTGCCGCGTGCCGCGTGCCGCGTGCCGCGTGCCGCGTGCCGCGTGCCGCGTGCCGCGTGCCGCGTGCCGCGT
>NZ_JBIWMV010000018.1:169814-233291 GCF_044766845.1 Streptomyces sp. NPDC101776
CGCTGATCGCGCGGCCCCTTGCTCTCTGCTCGTCTCTGGCGACGTGGTGTTCGGCCACGCTGAACACCGGTGGCACCGAGCACTCCCGCGCACCGGTGGCACCAGGCACTCCCACACACCGATCGCGCCGGGCACTCCCGCCTCACCTGAGTCACCCGCGTCACCCGCACGGCCTCGTGCCGCCAGCACGCCTCGCCGCCTCCCCCTCGCCCCGCACCATCTGCCCGCCCCGCCACCGCCACCGAAACAACCCTCACCACCGACCCGCCCCCGCCCATCACCCCGTGCGTCCTCCGGCTGGCCGGTAAGCGGGTCCCCCGGGACACTGGACCCGTGCGCACAGTCAAAGCGACGGCCGCGGCCGTCTCCGTGGCCCTCGCGGCCGGTGCGGCCGGCGTCGCCCTCGGCCGGTACGCCAGTGACGCCGCGCTGAAGGCGCCGCCCGGCCGTCCCCTGCCCACCGAACCCCGGCTCACGGTGCACTCCACCGCCGCCGGCCAGATCGCGCTCACCCGGGACCTTGCCTCCCTGCGCCCAGGCACCTACGGCCTCGCCGGTGACGGTTCCCACGCGGTCGTCGGCCCCGTCGTCGACACGGCGTCCCCCTCCGCCGACGCCGTCGTACGCCGCCTGGAACGCGTCACCCACGGCACCCTGCGCCCCGGCGACAAGGTGTGGCTCACCCCGAACATCCACATCGGCAACCCGAGCGCCGCCCTCGGCCTCGACCACGCCGACATCGACCTCCCCGGCGAACTCGGGTCCCTGCCCGCCTGGTTCGTGCCCGGGGCGCGGAGCACCTGGGTGATCGCGGTGCACGGACTGGCCGCGACCCGCGAACTCTCCATGAACGTCATGGAGTTCCTGCACCGCAACCGCTTCCCGGTCCTCGCCCTCGCCTACCGCGGCGACCTGGGCGCACCCCGAAACCCCGACGGCCTCAACCACCTCGGCGAGACAGAGTGGCGCGACCTGGACGCGGCGATCCGCTACGCCGTGCGCTACGGCGCCGAGCGCGTCGTTCTGTACGGCTGGTCCACCGGCGCCACCATGGCGTTGCGCGCCGCCGCCCACTCCGCGATGCGCGGCCGCGTCTCTGGTCTGGTGCTGGACTCGCCGGTACTGGACTGGGAGACGACGCTGCGCGCCCTCGCCACCGCCCGGCACACCCCGGGCGCGCTGCTGCCGCTGGCAGTCCGCGCCGCCCAGGGCCGCACCGGTCTGCACGGCGACCGCATCGCCGAGGCCGCCGACCCCACCCGGCTGCGGGTCCCGACCCTGATCTTCCACGGCCCGGACGACACGGTGGCCCCCTGGACCCTCTCCCGCCGCTTCGCCGCCCACCGCCCCGACCTCATCACCCTCCAGCCCATGGCCCACGCCCCGCACAGCGCGATGTGGAACGCCGACCCGGCCGGCTACGAGGAGATCCTCCGCCGCTTCCTGACTCCGCTGATGTGACCCCGGGCCACTTACCGGCCCACCTGCCGGGTCGCTCACCTTCGCCGACGTGGGCCTGTTGCATCCCGCCCGCACCGAGCCATGCCCTTCATCTGTGCCGGGCCACACTCTTCACCTGTGCCGGGCCGTCACCCTTGCCCTGTGCCGGGCCATGCCCTTGACCCGTGCAGGGCCACATCCTTCGCCCGCGCCGCGCCACACTCTTTGCCCGTGCCGAGTTGTCGTCCTTGCCCCGCGTCCGGCCGCACTCGTAACCCGCGACTCGTCTCGTCACCCGCGTCGAGCCGAGCCCCTCACCCGAGCCGGGCCACACTCTTCACCTGGGCCGGGCCGTCGCCCTTGCCCCACATCGGGCCGCGTCCTTGCCCCGTACAGGGCCGCATCCTTGGCCCGCGCCGCGCCACACACTTTGCCCGGGGCGAGCCGCACCCTTCACCCGTGCCAGGCCGCACTATTCACCCGCGTCGAGCCGTCGCCCTTGCCCCGTGCCCGGCCGCGCCCTCCCCCCCCCGCGCCGAGTCATACCCATCGCCCACGCCATGCCGCCGCCCTGACCCGAGCTGGACCGCCGCATGCAACCCCGCCCCTCCTCCGCGCCGCGCTGCCATCCGCCTCCCCACGCCTCCCTCACACCGATCCGCCCTCCCTCACCCGCACCGAATGCCCACCCCGCCTCACCTCCACCCCGCCTCACCTCCACCCCGCCTCACCCCCACCCCACGTCCGCGCCACCCTCCACCGACACCCCCTCCCACCTCTGCCGACCGTTCCGTTTAGCCCTGTACCACTGGCCTGATCCCGGTCCCCAGCAGCCCGCGAGACCCCGTGCCTTGGCCCGCCCCATCGCCCGCCGTGACATTCCGTTTGGGTTTTCGGACCGTCAACCGGAAGACTGCACCCGTGACGTCCCGTATCCCGCGCGACTCCAGGCTTCGACTCGTCCGCCCGCGACCCCTGGCCGCCGCCCCCCGAGCGATGAACCAGCGGCGCTCGCGCCGCCCCGCACCCCGCCCTCCGGAGGGCACACCGGCCCCCGCGGAACTGGCCAGAATGGCACGCTCCGGCCTCGCCGGGGCGGCCCGCGTCGCCCACTGGGCCGACGCCGCACTACGCCCCGGCCGGGACAGCGCGACCCCCGGCGGCAAGGGCACCCTCTCCGACTCGACCGCCGAACTCGCGGCCGAGGACCTGGGCCTGACCCCGGCTCAGGTCCGCGCCGACTGGGACACCGCCCGCCTCGCCGGTCTCGTCGAGGTACACGGCGACAGTGCCCGGCCCGGCTGGCGGCTGCGCGCCTGGGACCGCGACGACAGCGCCGTACTGCGCGGCTGGGTCGCCCTCTTCGACGCCTGGTCGCTCGCTCACCCGGAACCCCGGGAGCACGAGCCCTCAGCCGTCGCAGAGGTCGTCTCGGCCATGCCTCAGGTGCTCTCCTTCCTCCAGTTGTCCGCCGGGCCCGTCCCCGTCGAGCAGCTCCTCGACCTCCTCGGCCAACGGGTCACCGAGCTGCGCACCGAGCGCTGCGAGATCCCCTACGGCCCCCAGCCCGAACCCGTCCAGCAGCCACCGGCCGCCGACAACGCCGTCGACACACCCCTCGACCCCCTCCTCGACTGGGCCCTGCACGCCCTCGCCTCCGTCGGTGCCCTCACCTACGGCGATGCCCAGGCCACCCTCACCCCGCTCGGCAGCTGGGCGGTCTGGGTCAAGCTGGAGCAGATCTGCGTGGCGGCGCAGAGCCCCGCCGGGAACATCGAGCAGTCCGCCGAAGACATGCTCCGCGGCTGCTCCCAGCTCCGCCCGAACGCGGCCCGCGCCGAGTACCGCGCCTGGCTCGCCGCTCGGACCGTGGGCACCGCGGTCGGCCAGCTGATCGACGCCGCCCGTGGTGAGGACGCCCTGCTGCGCGGACTGGCCTTCGAGGCGCTGCGCGTCGTCGGCGCCCCGGCCGAGCCCGACGTCCGCGCCGTCGCCGACGAGGCCACACTGCGGCCGTACGCCCTGCTGTGGCTCGCCGAGCACGACGGGGTCGACCCGGAGGACGCCCACGAGGTCCTCACCCGCGAAGAGGCCACCTGGCTGTGGGTCGACAGCGCCGCCGCCGTCGCCGACCACGGCGAGGCCCCGCTGCTCGTGCGCCACCTGGAGTCCGCCATCCAGCCCACCGTCCCCATGCTCCTCGACGAGGTGCGCGCCGTAGGACATCCGCGAACCGTGCAGGTCCTGGTCGCCCTCGCCGCCGCTCATCCCGACCCGGCCCTCGCCAAGGCCGTGCGCCGGGCGGCCTTCCAGGTGCACACGGGGGGCAGCTAGGCGGGGTCAGGCACCCGTCGGCCCCGGTATCTCCGGGGCGTACGTACCGAAGCTCCAGATGTTGCCCTCGATGTCCCGGGCCATGTAGTCCCGTGATCCGTAGTCCTGGTCCGTCGGGGGCATCAGGATCTCCGCGCCGTGCTCCACGGCCCGCCGGTGATGGGCGTCGACGTCGGCCACGACGATGTACACCCCGGCGGGACCCGCGCTCTTCATCGCCTCGTCGAAACGGCCGCCGCGGCCCTTGGAGCCGAGCATCACCGCGCCGTTGCCCTGCGCCAGCTCGGCGTGCATCACCGAGCCGTCCTCACCCTCGTACACCGCCAGCCCGGTGAAGCCGAAGGCCTCCGTGAGCTGCCGGATCGCCGCCTTCGCGTCCGCGTACAGCAGGGACGGATAGATGGACGGGTGGATGCCGGGACGCCCGCTGTTCTCGTCTGCCATGCCGATCACTTCCTCGCTCGTCTGGTCCCGCCGGGTGTTTTTTGCTGTCTTTCCGCTGCTTCGATCCGCTTTCGACGAGTCTTGCACCCGCCACTGACAACGCCCCGCGAACCGGCCCCGCGGCCGTCAGCGGAAGGTGTCGCACTGCGCCATGTCCCCGGTCCGATAGCCCTGGTAGAACCACTGCTGCCGCTGCGCCGCCGACCCGTGCGTCCAGGTCTCCGGCGTCACCCGGCCCTGGAACCGCTCCTGGATCCGGTCGTCGCCCACGGCCGCCGCCGCATCCAGCCCGTCCCGGATGTCGGCGTCCGTGAGGCTGGTGATCAACGGCCGCCCGGTCGACTCGTCCTTCGTGGTGGTCGCGTGATGCGCCCAGACCCCCGCGTAGCAGTCCGCCTGCAGTTCCACCTTCACCGCGTTGCTGTTCGCGCCGGTCCGCCCGTCCTGCGACCTGCCGAGCGTGCCCATCAGATCCTGCACGTGGTGCCCGTACTCGTGCGCCACGACGTACGCCTGCGCGAACGGGCCGCCACTGGAGCCGAACTTCGTCCGCAGCTCGTCGAAGAAGCCCAGGTCCAGATAGACCTTCCGGTCGCCGGGGCAGTAGAACGGCCCCACCGCGGAGGTTGCCGTCCCGCACGCCGTGGCGACCTGCCCACTGAAGAAGACCGTCGGCGACCGCGTGTACGTACCGCTGCGCCGCCGGAACTCCTCCGTCCAGAAGTCCTGCACGCTGTTGACCACCGCCACGATGCGGCAGTCCTCCTTGGTGTTCGCGTCCTGCCCGGTACGGCAGGACGACTGCACCTGGGCCAGCGACGACGCGGTGGCCGCCGGTGAGTCGCTCCCCGACGACAACCCCAGGTTGTCGGGACCGACCCCGAAGAAGAGCCCGAGCAGCAGCGCGATCAGCCCCGCGAGACCACCGCCCACGGTTGCCCGGCCACCGGGAATCCGGCTGCCGCGCACGTCCTGCACCTCGGAGGTGTCCAGATTCGCGTCGTCGTCGAACTGCATGGCGTCATCCTCGCCCGCGCCTCCCGCCGGGGCGCCGGACAAGGGGCCGAACGGGGGACGGTTCCCAGCGCTCCGGCGCCCTGGGAGGTCGCGCCCGGCCGGTGAGCCTCCACGCGTGCGTGCCGTACGTCACGGTGTGGCGCCGCTCATCTCCCCGCCCCGGCCCGTACCGCGCAGCTCATCGCCGTACACGGCCCCGGCCGCGTCGCCCCCGGCTGCTCGCGCATCGGCAAGGACCCGTCGTACACAGGAAAAGTGCTTGCACGACCCCGTTAGACTTGGCCTATGGCCATTCTCCTCGCGCATTAGACGGCGGGAACGTCCTCAGCCGCCCCTTCCGCCTACGACCCCGCTCTGGAGTCTGACCATGATCTCCGCCTCCGGTATCGAGCTGCGCGCCGGTGCCCGCGTCCTCATCGAGTCCGCAACGTTCCGAGTCGCCAAGGGCGACCGCATCGGTCTGGTCGGGCGCAACGGCGCCGGCAAGACCACCCTGACCAAGGTCCTGGCCGGGCAGGGCCAGCCCGCCGGCGGCACCGTCACCCGCTCCGGCGAGGTCGGCTACCTGCCGCAGGACCCCCGCACCGGCGACCTGGACGTGCTCGCCAGCGACCGCATCCTCTCCGCGCGCGGCCTGGACGCCCTGATCCGCAAGATGCGCGAGAACGAACAGCGCATCGCCAACGGCAGCGGTGCCACCCGCGAGAAGGCCATGCGCCAGTACGAGCGCCAGGAGACGGAGTTCCTCACCAAGGGGGGCTACTCCGCCGAGGCCGAGGCCGCCACCATCGCCGCCGCGCTGAACCTCCCGGACCGCGTGCTGGGCCAGCCGCTCCATACGCTCTCCGGCGGTCAGCGGCGCCGTATCGAGCTGGCCCGCATCCTGTTCTCCGACGCGGACACGCTGCTCCTCGACGAGCCCACGAACCACCTCGACGCCGACTCCATCGTCTGGCTGCGCGACTACCTGAAGACGTACCGCGGCGGCTTCATCGTGATCTCCCACGACGTCGACCTCGTCGAGACCGTCGTCAACAAGGTGTTCTATCTGGACGCCAACCGCGCCCAGATCGACTACTACAACATGGGCTGGAAGCTCTACCAGCAGCAGCGCGAGGCCGACGAGAAGCGCCGCAAGCGCGAGCGGCAGAACGCCGAGAAGAAGGCCGCCGCCCTGCACTCGCAGGCCGACAAGATGCGCGCCAAGGCCACCAAGACGGTCGCCGCGCAGAACATGGCCAAGCGCGCCGACAGGCTGCTCGCCGGGCTGGACGCGGTGCGCGTCTCCGACAAGGTCGCCAAGCTGCGCTTCCCGGAGCCCTCGCCCTGCGGCAAGACCCCGCTCATGGCGGAGGGCCTGTCGAAGTCGTACGGCTCCCTGGAGATCTTCACCGACGTCGACCTGGCCATCGACAAGGGCTCGCGCGTCGTCATCCTCGGTCTGAACGGCGCGGGCAAGACGACCCTGCTGCGGCTGCTCGGCGGCGCCGAGAAGCCCGACACCGGCGAGGTCATCGAGGGCCACGGCCTCAAGCTCGGCTACTACGCGCAGGAGCACGAGACCCTCGACCCGGAGCGCACGGTTCTGGAGAACATGCGCTCCGCGGCCCCCGATCTGGACCTGGTCGAGGTCCGCAAGACGCTCGGCTCGTTCCTGTTCTCCGGGGACGACGTCGACAAGCCGGCCGCGGTCCTCTCCGGCGGCGAGAAGACGCGCCTCGCGCTCGCCACCCTCGTCGTGTCGTCGGCGAACGTCCTGCTCCTGGACGAGCCGACGAACAACCTCGACCCGGCCAGCCGCGAGGAGATCCTCGGCGCGCTGCGCACCTACAAGGGCGCCGTCGTCCTCGTCACCCACGACGAGGGCGCCGTGGAAGCCCTCCAGCCGGAGCGCATCATCCTGCTGCCGGACGGCGTCGAGGACCTGTGGGGCGCCGACTACGCGGATCTCGTCGCCCTGGCGTGACCGGAAGCCCGTGATCCACAGCCCTGATCGAATGCTTGATCCACGGCGTATGGATCATTCGGCCTACCGGTGATCCACCATCTGTGTGAGATCTCCTCGTACCGAGGTGTGTCGTACACCGATTTCCCGGCCGAGCCCTTTATCGACAAGGGCTCGGCCGTTCTGTGTCTCTGACCAGGTGTTTCGCGGGACAACCCGTTCGGCCGTACGGACACGGCCGTATGGAATTCCACATTCCACTTGTGGGGACGCGCTCCTGTCGTCAAAACCTTGTCTTACGGACCTTGCCGAATGGGTGGCCATGAACGCTTGGAGGGGTGATCATGAGGAGACCAAGAGCGCACTTCCCATGAGGAGGCACGGGTGGCCGAGACTCTGAAGAAGGGCAGCCGGGTAACCGGCGCCGCGCGCGACAAGCTCGCGGCAGACCTGAAGAAGAAGTACGACTCCGGTGCGAGCATCCGAGCGCTGGCCGAGGAAACCGGCCGCTCGTATGGCTTCGTCCACCGGATGCTCAGTGAGTCGGGCGTCACGCTCCGTGGGCGTGGCGGGGCGACCCGGGGCAAGAAGGCTTCGGCCTGACCCCGGGCGGCCCATCGTTTTCGATGGTGGCCACCCGGTCGGACGACTGACCGGCCGGGTGGTTACTGTGCAGTCACTTAGCTCTGCTCTGCTGACCGCACACATCGGAGGCGCCCCATGGCTTCGCCCGAACAGGACGACAAGGACCTCGGTCCCGTACTCGACAAGGACGGCGTACGGCTCACCGTAGACGACGCGATCGCCACGGTGATGCTGACCAACCCGGCCAAGCGCAACGCTCAAAGTCCTGCTCTCTGGCGGGCGTTGGCGGAGGCCGGGCAGCTGCTGCCGGGCTCCGTCCGTGTCGTCGTACTGCGTGCCGAGGGCAAGTCCTTCTCGGCCGGACTCGACCGGCAGGCGTTCACGCCCGAGGGCTTCGACGGCGAACCGTCGTTCATCGACCTCGCGCACAGCAGTGACACCGTGCTGGACGGGACCATCGCCGAGTACCAGGCGGGCTTCACCTGGTGGCGACGCAGCGACATCGTGTCCATCGCCGCTGTCCAGGGGCACGCCATCGGGGCCGGGTTCCAGCTCGCCCTCGCCTGTGACCTGCGCGTCGTCGCCGACGACGTTCAGTTCGCCATGCGCGAGACCAGCCTCGGACTGGTGCCCGACCTCACCGGCACGCATCCCCTGGTGGGCCTCGTCGGCTACGCCCGCGCGCTGGAGATCTGCGTGACCGGGCGCTCAGTCCTCGCCGAGGAAGCCGTCAGCACCGGCCTCGCGAACATCGCCGTGCCCGGCGACCAACTCGAGGACGCCGTACGCGACCTCACGTCCGCACTGCTGGCCGCACCGCGCGACGCCGTCATCGAGACCAAGGCCCTGCTCCAGGGCGTCCAGGGGCGTGCCTACGACGACCAGCGCGCCGCCGAGCGCGCCGCGCAGGCGCGACGACTGCGGGACCTGGCCGGCGTCGGCGAATAGGCGTCAGCCGACCCTCGTGACGAGCACCGTCACGGTCGGCTGACCCGGCAGCACCTCGCCGACCCTCGCGCGGACCTCCCGGGCCACATCCAGGGCCCGGTGGTCCGCGCGTACGGCGACCTCCACGCGCGCGTGGAGGCGGGTCAGTGCGCCTTCACCCTGCCGCTCCTCGAAGTGCACGGCCCGCCCCAGCCCGCCCAACGCACCGGTCAGCCGGGCCACGCCCGGGACGGCGAGCGCGGCCGCGATGATCCGGGACTCACCGCCGTCGTCAACATTGATCATCAGGTCAAGGTCATCAACATGGTCAATGGCGGCGACGGAACGATCCACATCGTCCACACGGTCGACGTCGTCCATATGGTCAACATGGTCAACGTCGTCCATATGGTCCAGCAAGGCCGTCACCTGTAGATCAACCTCCGCCACCACCAGCCCGAGCCGCTCCGCCGCGGCCGTCGCCAGGGCCGTGCGCAACCGGGACGCCGCGGCCGGCAGGGGTTCGGTCGCCACGGCCGCGCATTCGGCCGTGATCCGCAGCGGACCGGGCGGCAGAGCACCCGGCGGAGGCGGTACGGCGGGCTCGTGCGCGTCTGCCGGATCCGCGAGCGCGATCCGGAGCGCGCCCAGCCGCACGCCCCGTACGTGCCGCGCCACGCCCCGGAGCACCGCCTCGGCCGCCCGCTCGGTGATCCACGCGCCGTCACGCCGGTCCCCCAGGGGCAGCAGCCTGCCGAGCCGCAGTTGATGCCGTACCGCTCGTGTCCACGCGTCCGCCGTCATTCCTCCAGCCTGCCGCATGTCCAGCGCGCGACCGGGCAACCGCACTTACCTTGGTCGAAGGACGACGACCGAAAGGGACGTACGGCGATGACCGACATGACGGAGCGGAACCGGACCCAGGACCCCGACGGTGAGCGGGAGCCCGTACAGACCCGCAAACCCCCCACCAAACGCGGCGGCGGCGACCCCGCGTCCCGGGGGCGGACCACCATCGCCGACGGGGTCGTGGAGAAGATCGCCGGGCTGGCCGCCCGGGACGTGGTGGGCGTGCATGCCATGGGCAGTGGACTGTCCCGCACCTTCGGGGCCGTGCGCGACCGGGTGCCCGGCGGTACGAAGTCGGTGTCCCGGGGTGTGAAGGCCGAGGTCGGCGAGGTACAGACCGCGCTCGACCTGGAGATCGTCGTCGACTACGGGGTGTCGATCGCGGACGTCGCCCGGGCCGTACGGGAGAACGTCATCGCGGCCGTGGAACGGATGACAGGCCTCGAAGTCGTCGAGGTCAACATCGCGGTGAGCGACGTGAAGCTGCCGGACGAAGAGGACGACGAACCGGAACCCCGACTCCAGTGACCGAGCCGACGAACGAAGCGATGAGCTGGCCGACGAACGAGCTGAGGAGCGCAGGATGAGCAGGGCCGTGGTCGGCATGATCGCCGGAATGGCACTGGGCTTCGCCGGATACTTCGGCGGGTTCGGTGCCTTCCTGCTGGTGGCGGCCCTGGGCGCCATCGGGTTCGTCGTCGGCCGGTTCCTCGAGGGGGACCTGGAACTCGGCGACTTCTTCCGCTCGCGTGACGACCGGCGGCGATGACGTCCATGAGCGGCGGGGACGGCGCGGTCGACGAGCGCGGCAGAACCGCGGTGGTCGTCGCGCCCGGCAAGCGGGGCGCCACCCGCATCGCCGACCGGGTCGTCGCGAAGATCGCCGCGCAGGCCGCGCGCGAGGCGCTCGGACCACTGCCCCCGGAGGCCGCACCGCCGCATGCCACCGTCGTCGTACTCCCCCACTCTCAGCTTCGTTCGAGCGGGGGGACCCCCGTCGAGTCGGTACGCGTGCGCGTGCACCTCGAACTCGACTATCCCTGCGACATCGGGGATCGCTGTTCTCAGGTGCGTCGACAGGTGGTTCAGCGGGTACGCGCGTTGGTGGGCATGGAGGTGCCCGAGGTCGCCGTTCACGTGGAACGGCTCCATCCGGCACAGGCGCACCGTGCGGCACAGGGGAGGACGCGATGAGCGAGCCCCAGGGCTCCGAAGGCACGACCCAACGACTACCGGTCATCGAGAAGGAGACCGATCCGGGGCGGGGCGGGTACGTCCCGGCGCCGGACCACGATCCCGTACCCGTGGTGGGGGACGGCAAGAACGGCCGCTTCTGGTCGGTGCGCCGCGTCCCCGCGGGCATCGTCGCCGTCCTGCTGCTCGCCGGCGCGGGCGCCCTGCTCTACGACGTCACCGCCGTGCGCGCGGAGCGGCCCGCCGCGCACTGGCGCCGTGAACTCGCCCGGCAACTCGCCGAACGCCCCCTGGACGACACCTGGGTGCTCGTCGGCGCCGGGATCGCCGCCGCCCTCGGCCTCTGGCTGATCGTGCTCGCCCTCACGCCCGGCCTGCGCCAGGTGCTGCCGATGCGCCGCACCCACGCCGACATCCGGGCCGGCCTGCAGCGCACCGCCGCAGCGATGGTGCTGCGCGACCGGGCCATGGAGGTCTCGGGCGTGCAGTCGGTACGCGTACGGACGAGCCGGACGAAGGCCGACGTCCGCGCGGTGTCGCATTTCCGTGAACTCGACGATGTACGGGCCGACTTGGACGCCGTGCTCGGCGACGCGATCACCGGGCTCGGGCTGGCCCGGCCGCCCGCGCTGTCGGTACGCGTCGGCCGTGCCGGACGGAAGGGGTGAGGTCGGTGCTCAGGATCGTCAACCGTGTGGTGACCGGCGTCGTCGGTCTCGTACTGGTCGTGCTCGGCGGGTCCGTGCTGGCCGTCGGGCTCGGCGTGAAGCCGCCCTCCTGGTGGGTCCACGACGGCCGTCACGACGTCCTGCTGAGCGACGCTCAGCGGACCCGCTGGCGGGCCGACGGCTGGTGGTGGCCCACGGTCCTCGCCACGCTCGCCGTCCTCGTCCTGCTGGCCCTGTGGTGGCTCGTCGCTGTCCTGCGGCGGCGTCGGCTCACCGAGGTCGCCGTCAGCACCGGCGACGGCGAGGGCGCGCTGCTGCGGGGCCGGGCCCTGGAGGGCGTCCTCGCCACCGACGCGGGCGCCCTGGAAGGCGTGGCCCACGCGCACGTGCGGCTCGCCGGCACCCGCACCGCACCCGAGGCCCGCGTCCAGCTCAGCCTGGAACCGCACGTGGACCCCGGAGTGGCCCTCGACCACCTGACGGCCAACGCCCTGGCCCACGCCCGCGATTCGGCGGGCCTGGAGGCGTTGCCGACAGAGGTGCGGCTGACGGGCGTCAAGCACCGCGCGGAGAGGGTGAGTTGACGGGTCGAGCGAGCGGGTCGATGCGGCGGGTCGAGGTGACGGGTCGTCAGAACCCGTGCCGCATCCCGCCGTCGACCGGCACCATGATCCCCGTCAGATAGGACGCGGCCGGAGACAACAGGAACGCCGCCACCCGCCCGAACTCGTCCGAAGTCCCGTACCGCCGCAACGGAATCCGCGACTCGTTGGCCACACGCGTGGCCACCGGGTCCGCGGACAGCCCGTCCAGCTCGCGCACGCGATCCGTGTCGATACGGGCCGGCAGCAGCCCCACGACCCGGATGCCGCGCGGTCCCAGCTCGTCCGCGAGGGACTTGGCGAAACCGGCCAGACCGGGCCGCAGCGCGTTCGAGATCGTCAGCCCCGGGATCGGCTCGTGCACCGACCCCGACAGCACGAACCCGATGACACCGCCCGCCTCCAGCTCCGCGGCCGCCGCGCGGGCGAGCCGCACCGCGCCCAGGAACACCGACTCGAACGACGCCTGCCACTGCTCGTCGGTGGCGTCGGCGACGAACCCGGGCGGCGGCCCGCCGACGCTCACGAGGATGCCGTCGAAGCGCCCGAAGCGGTCGCGCGCGGCGGCGATCAGCCGGGCCGGCGCGTCCGCTTCGGCGTTGTCGACCGCCACGCCGACCGCGTTCGGCCCCAGCTCGGCCGCCGCGTCGGCGGCCCGCTGCTCGTCCCGCCCGGTGACGACCACCTTCGCGCCGTCGGCCACCAGCTCGCGCGCGGAGGCGTTGCCCAGCCCACGCGTGGCCCCGGTGACGACGTACACCCGGTCCTTCAGTCCAAGATCCATGGCTCCTATCCTGCCTCCTCGGTACCGAAGAGGGCGAGGGCGGTGTTCACCAGCCCGATGTGGCTGAACGCCTGCGGGAAGTTGCCGAGCTGACGGCCGGCCACCGGGTCGTACTCCTCCGCGAGGAGCCCCACGTCGTTCGCGAGCCCGACCAGCCGCTCGAACAGCACGCGCGCGTCCTTCGTGCGGCCCGTCATGTGCAGGGCGTCCACGAGCCAGAAGGAGCACGCCAGGAAGGCGCCCTCGTCGCCGGGCAGTCCGTCGACGGAGGCGTCGGCCGCGGTGTCGTAGCGGCGTACGAAGCCGTCGTGGCCCAGGGCCGCGTGGACCGCGTCGACCGTGCCGACGACCCGTGGGTCGTCGGGCGGCAGGAAACCGAAGCGGGGGATGAGCAGCAGGGCGGCATCGAGTTCCTGCGAGCCGTAGTACTGCGTGAACGTGTTGCGTTCCGGGTCGTAGCCCTTCTCGCACACGTCCTGGTGTACGGCGTCCCGCAGCGCGCGCCAGCCCTCCAGGTCGCCGGACAGGTCGGCGTACTCCTCCAGGGTGCGTACGGCCCGGTCGGCGGCCACCCACACCATGACCTTGGAGTGCACGAAGTGCCGGCGCCCGCCGCGCACCTCCCACAGGCCCTCGTCCGGCTGCTGCCACCGCGCGCGCAGCCACTCCAGGAGGACGGCCTGGAGTGACCACATGTGCGGCTTGGGGGACAGGCCCGCGCGGCGGGCCAGCCACAGGGAGTCCATGACCTCCCCGTAGACGTCGAGTTGGAGCTGGTTGACGGCGCCGTTGCCGATTCGTACGGGGGCCGAACCGGCGAACCCGGAGAGGTGCGGCAGCTCGAACTCGGGCAGTCGCCGCTCGCCCGCCACGCCGTACATGATCTGCAGGTCGGCCGGATCGCCCGCGACCGCGCGCAGCAGCCAGTCGCGCCAGGCCTCGGCCTCCTTCGTATAGCCCGCGGCGACCAGGGCACCCAGGGTGAGGCTCGAATCGCGCAGCCAGCAGTAGCGGTAGTCCCAGTTGCGGACACCGCCCATCTCCTCGGGCAGCGAGGTGGTGGCCGCGGCGACGATGCCACCCGTCGGGCGGTACGTGAGGGCCTTGAGGGTGATCAGGGAGCGTACGACCGCGTCCCTGTAGGGGCCGTCGTAGCGGCAACGGGCCGCCCAGTGCTCCCAGTCCGCGACGCTGTGCCCCAGCGACTTGTACGGGTCGACGAGCGGCGGACGCGGCTCGTGCGAGGGATGCCAGGTGAGGACGAAGGCGACCTTCTCACCGGCCTCGACGGTGAACTCCGAGAGCGTGCTGAAGTCCTCGCCCCAGGTGTGCACCTCGGGCTCGCTGCGCAGCCACACCGAGTCGGGGCCCGCGACGGCCACCCGGTGCCCGTCGGACCTGCGCACCCACGGCACGACCGCGCCGTAGTCGAAGCGCAGGCGGAGCGTGCTGCGGACGGTGACCTTGCCGCTCAGGCCCTCCACGACGCGTACGACGTCGGGGGCGCGGTGGCGCTGGGGCATCAGGTCGGTGACGCGGACCGTGCCCTCGTCGGTCTCCCACTCCGTGTCCAGGACCAGGGTGTCGGGGCGGTAGGCGCGGCGGGTGCAGCGGTCGGCGCCCTTGGGGGCGATGCGCCAGTGGCCGTTGTCCTCGTCGCCGAGCAGTCGGGCGAAGCAGGCGGCCGAGTCGAAGCGGGGCAGACACAGCCAGTCGACCGAGCCGTCCATGCCGACCAGGGCCGCGGTCTGTTCGTCGCCGATGAGGGCGTAGTCCTCAATACGTGGGTGCACGGGGTGCGGGTTCCCTCCCAACCGGCGGGGCAATCAAGGTTCGGGGCCGGGCGGGTGAAGCGCGGGAGGGCTCACACCGCCGCGGGCTCGGCCTCCGCCGGCTCCGCGGCCTTCGCCGCCGCCTCCCGGCGGTCCCGGGCCTCGCGCCGCGCCAGGACGACGTAGCCGACCGGGACGGCCGCCGCGAACAGCCACCACTGGATCATGTACGCGTAGTTCAGCGGGGCGTCTTCCTTGCCCGGGTCGGAGATCTGCTCCGGGGTGTCGCCCTTCGCCTCGGGCGCCGTCTGCTCGACATAGCCGCCGAGCACCTGGGCGTCGAGCCGCTTCGCCTGCTCTTCACTGTTGATCAACATGATCTGGCGGTCGGGCAGGCCCTTGAGGTCCTTGATGCCGCTGGCCGCGGTCGTCTCGTCGGCCATCAGACGCCCGGTGATCGTCGTCCTGCCGCTCGGCGGCGCGGGGATCTTCGGGAAGGCGGTCTGCGCGCCGTTCGCCGGGATCCATCCACGGTTGATCAACACGACCTTGCCGTCCGTCAACACGAACGGGGTGAGTACATGGAAGCCGACCTCGTCGTCGTCGTTGGTACGGCGCCGGACGACGACTTCCTTGGAGGTCTCGAAGGTGCCCGTCGCGGTGACGGTGCGGTACTTCTCCTTGCGCGTCACCGCGTGCCCGGGGGTGCTGATCGTCTCCACGGGGACCGGCTTGGCGTGCAGCGCGTCCGCGACCAACTGGTTCCGGGCGCTGCGCATCTCGTAGCGGTGCATCTGCCAGATGCCCAGCCTGATCATCGTCGGGATCAGGAGAAGGGTGATCAACGCGAGGATCACCCACTGCCGGGACATCAGGAAGCGGTACACCCCACGACCGTACAACTCGGTCGTGGGGCGCGTTGAGGGGGGTACCGGAAGGGGTGTCGGACAGGGCTTCCGGACGGCCGGTGGCTCACACCTTGTCGACGATGCCCACCATCCCTTCCGCCCGCGCGCAGTGGCCGCCGCAGAACCAGCGGCCCTCGACCTCGACGCCCTGGCCGATGATCTGCACCCGGCAGTGCTCGCAGATGGGGGCCATACGGTGGATCGCGCAGGAGAAGCAGTCGAAGACATGCACCGCGCCCTGCGCGTGCACCTCGAAACTCATGCCGTAGTCATTGCCGCACACTTCGCATCTCGCCATGCGCCACAGGGTGGGCCGTCCACCCGGCACGGGCGAGCGGACGCGGGGCGAGTCGCGCCCCAATCACCCGTCCGTACGGCTCCCCGCGGCGTGCTCAGTCCGCCTGCTCGACGTCCCGGAGGAGTTGCCCGAAGGCCGCCTCGTCCACCACAGGCGTGCCGAACTGCCGCGCCTTGACCACCTTCGAGGTGCCCGAGTCCGGGTCGTTCGTGACGAGCAGGCTGGTCAGCCGGGACAGGCTCGTCGCGACATGCAGCCCGGCCTCCACCGCCCGGTCCTCCAGCAGCTCGCGCTCGATGGACGTGTCCCCGGAGAACGCGATCCGCATCCCCTGCTTGAGCGGCTTGCCGTCCTCGAACCGCCCAGGGTTGGGGTAGGGGCACGCGGGCCGCTTGCGCGCGGGACGCCAACCGCCCGCCCCGTAGCCGCTGTAGCCCCCGGACTGCTGGCCGATCCGGGGCGCGGGCCGGTCGGCGGTCCACTCGGTCAGCGGCCGGCACTCGTGCAGCGGCAGCCGTACGCCGCCCAGGGCCGCCGCGCGCAGGCTCGGCCGGAACGCCTCGGCGAGCACGCGCGCGTCGTCCAGCGCGTGGTGCGCGCGCTGCTGCACGACACCGAAGTGCGCCGCCAGGGACTCCAGTTTGTGGTTGGGCAGCGGAAGGCTCAGTTCCTTCGACAGGGCGATGGTGCACAGCCGCTGACGGACCGGGGGATCGATCGCCACGCGCGCGTACTCCCGCGCGATCATCTGCCAGTCGAAGACCGCGTTGTGCGCGACCAGCACCCTGCCCTCCAGGCGGGTCGCGAACTCGTCGGCGATGTCCTTGAAGAGGGGCGCGCCCTCCAGGACGTCACTCGTCAGACCGTGGATCCACACGGGGCCGGGATCGCGCTCCGGGTTGACCATCGTGTACCAGTGGTCCTCGACCTCGCCGAGCGCGTCCAGACGGTAGACGGCCGCGGAGATTATCCGGTCGTCCCGGGCCAGGCCGGTGGTCTCCACGTCGACTACCGCGTATCCCTGGGGATACGCGGCCGGCCACGGAGCGGCTGCGGACACGGCGGGCGAGTGGTCTTCGAGCATGGTCACTGAGGATACGGGCCGTCACTGACAGCCCTGTCCCTCAGGTGCCTTGTCCCGCCCGCCAGTTCGGGTCCGCCGAACGCACGCGCGCGCTGCTATGGACCTTTTGCCCGCCCGGTGCAAGCGTGCTGCCCGCCTGACGGATGACGGCCTACGAAGGGCGGTACGGCGTATGGCACGCGTACGGTACGGCGCACGGACCGAGGCGGAGATCGCCGCCGCACGCACAGCGAGCTCCAAGCTCCCCGACATCTGGTCCACCGGTGTGGTGGCCGTCTGGGAGAGCGACCCGGACGCGGTCGCGGCGGTCCTCCCGCCGCCCCTCAAGCCCACCGGACGACCCCTGGTCCGGGTGAACATCAGCAAGGTCGAGCTGACCGGATACCCCCTGGGCGCGGGCTCGTTCGCGGTCGCCGCCGCGCACGACGGCGTCGAGGGCTGGTACCCGCTGGTGATGCCGATGACTCACGAACGGGCCCTCACCGGCGGCCGAGAGGTCTTCGGAGAGCCCAAGAAACTCGGCGAGGTGACCGTCGAGCGCGTGGGCCTCGTCGTGCACGCGTCCCTAGCCCGGCACGGCATCGCCTTCGTCGAGGTCCGCGGCGCGGTCAGCGAGGAACTGCCCCTCCCCGGGCCGACGCAGAAGACCGACTTCTACTTCAAGTTCCTTCCCGCGGTGGACGGTTCGGGCTTCGACGCCGACCCGGTGCTCGTGCACTGCCTGCGCAACGAGAAGGTCCGCCGCCTGGAACGCGTCACCGGGGACGTCGTTCTGCGCGAGTCCATGTACGACCCGGTCGCCGACCTCCCCGTACGCACCCTCGTCGACATCACCATCGGCGAGAAGACCAGCGACCAGCGCGGCAGGGTCGTCGAACGGGTCGACGCGCGAGCCCTGTTGCCGTACATCCACCAGCGCTACGACGACCCGCAACAGGTTCATGACGGTCCCCCTGAAGGGAGCGTCTGATGGAGTTGACGGAGGGTCAGGTCGCCGTCGTCACCGGGGCGGCGAGCGGGATCGGGCTCGCGATGGCACGGCGGTTCGCGGCCGACGGGCTCAAGGTGGTGCTCGCCGACGTCGAGGAGAGCGCCCTCGACAAGGCCGCCTCCGACCTGCGCGCCGACGGCGCCGACGTGCACGCGCGCGTGGTCGACGTCGGCGTACGCCAACAGGTCCTGGATCTGGCCGAGTCGGCGTACGACACGTACGGCGCCGTCCACGTGCTGTGCAACAACGCCGGGGTCGGCTCGGGTGCCGAGGGCCGGATGTGGGAGCACGAACCGAACGACTGGCAGTGGGCGTTCGCCGTCAATGTGTGGGGCGTCTTCCACGGCATCCAGGCGTTCGTGCCGAGGATGATCAAGTCCGGTCAACCCGGTCATGTCGTCAACACGTCCTCCGGGGACGGCGGAATCGCCCCGCTGCCCACCGCCTCCGTGTACGCCGTCACCAAGGCGGCCGTCGTGACGATGACCGAGTCCCTGTACGCCCACTTGAGAGCGGAGCACGCACGCGTGGGCGCCTCGGTGCTCTTCCCCGGGCCGCACATGCTGCGCACCGGCCTGTGGGAGTCGCACCGCAACCGGCCCGACCGGTACGCCAAGGAGCGGCCCCGTAGGACGCCTTACCGCAGTCTCGACCAGTGGGAGACCGCGATGAAGGACGCGGGCAAGGAGGTCGCCTTCACGCCCGTCGAGGAGGTCGCCGACCACGTCGTGGACGGCATCCGCGCGGACCGCTTCTGGCTGCTGCCCGAGAGCGAGCACAGCGACGACCAGATCCGGGCACGCGCGCGTTCGATGCTCGACCGCGCGAACCCGTCGTATCTGGAGAGCTTCATCCTGGACTGACCGAGGGGGTTGTTGTGACCGACCAGGAGCCGTACCTGATCATCTCCTCCGACTGCCACGCCGGACTGCCCACCGAGGAGTACCGGCCCTATCTGGACGCCCGGTTCCACCGGGACTTCGACGAGTTCCTCGCCGGACGCGACCGGCGCCGCGAGGAGATGACCCGGCTCGGCATCCGCAACGAGGCGTTCGCCACCAAGTGGTTCCACGACAACGAGGAGGGTCTGCGCGGGGGTTGGGACACCGCGCAGCGCCTCAAGGAACTGGACGGCGACGGAGTGGCCGCCGAGGTGGTCTTCCCGGACGCCGACGCCGTGGACAGCCGGACGGCCGCGCCCTTCGGAGTCGGACTCGGCCTCTCCGGGGACCAGGACCCCGAGTTGGGCATGGCGGGCGCGCAGGCGCACAACCGCTGGCTCGCCGACTTCGTCTCCGAGCACCCCGAACGGCACTGCGGAGTCGCCCTGTTGCCCGTGACGGCCCCTACGGAGAAGGTCGTAGCGGAGATCCACCGCGCCAAGGAGTCCGGACTCGGCGCCCTGATGATCCCCTCCATGTGGGTCGACAAGGAGCCCTACCACGACCGTCGTTACGACCCCGTGTGGGCGGCCGCCGCCGAGTGCGCGATGCCCGTACTGACCCACTCCGGGGCCGCGCCCCGCCACGAGTACGGCGACCATCTGGGCATCTACGTGAGCGAGGTGACCTGGTGGCCCGCCCGGCCGCTCTGGTTCCTGCTCTGGTCCGGGGTCTTCGAACGCCACCCGGGTCTCAAGTTCGGTGTGGCGGAGTCGGGTTGCTGGTGGCTGCCCAATCAGCTCTGGTTCATGGACCGCCTCTACCTGGGCGCTCACGGCGGCAAGAAGCTGTCGCCGTTCGCGGAGCTGAAACGGCCGCCGAGCGAGTACCTCGACCGGCAGGTCTTCATCTGCGCCACCAACACCAAGCGCCGTGAACTGGCCCAGCGGTACGAGATCGGCGTCGACAACATCCTCTGGGGCAGCGACTTCCCGCACCCCGAGGGCACCTGGCCCGACACGCGCGCGTGGCTGAAGCGCACGTTCCACGACATCCCGGTGGACGAGACCCGCCGCATGCTGGGCCTGGCGGCGGCCGACGCCTTCGGCTTCGACGTGGCGGCCCTGGAGCCCCTGGCCCGCCGGATCGGCCCCACCCCCGCCGAACTCGGCCAGCAGGACGACCAGGCGGACGTGACGGCGTCCTGGGCGCGCTCCCGCGAGGTCGGCCGGCACTGGCTGACCGACCACGACTTCCCGGTGCTGGGGACGACCTCATGAGCGCCACGGGTGCCGCGAGCGAGGACCGGTACACGGTGATCTCGGCCGACTGCCACGCGGGCGCCGATCTCCTCGACTACCGGCCCTACTTGGAGAAGCGGTACCACGACGAGTTCGACGCGTGGGCGGCCACGTACGTCAACCCGTACGAGGACCTGGTCGCCGACACGGCCGACAAGAACTGGAACTCCGAGCGGCGGATCGCGGAGCTGGAGCAGGACGGCATCGTCGCCGAGGTGGTCTTCCCGAACACCATCCCGCCGTTCTTCCCGTCCGGCTCCCTGATGGCGCCGGCGCCCACCGCCGAGGAGTTCCAGCGCCGTTGGGCCGGCCTGCGCGCCCACAACCGCTGGCTGGCGGACTTCTGCGGGGCCGCGCCGGGCCGGCGGGCGGGTGTCTTCCAGATCCTCCTCAACGACGTCCAGGAGGCCGTCCAGGAGATCCGCCGGGCGGTCCAAGCGGGCCTCAGGGGCGGCCTGTTGCTCCCCGGCACCCCACCGGGCTCGGGGCTGCCGGAGCTGTACTCGTCGACGTACGACCCGATCTGGGCCGTGTGCGCGGAACTCGGCGTTCCCGTCAACCACCACGCGGGCTCGGCCTCCCCGCCCCTGGGCGACGAACCGGCCGCCCGCGCGGTGTACATGGTCGAGACGACCTGGTTCTCGCACCGCGCCCTGTGGCACCTGATCTTCGGCGGTGCCTTCCGCCGTCACCCGGAGCTGAAGCTGGTGCTGACCGAGCAGGGCTCCGGCTGGATACCCGGCGTGCTCGACATGCTGGACTACTACCACGGTCGCCTGGTCGCGTCGGCCGCGAAGGCGTCGAGGGCAGCGACCGCGGAGTCCAAGTTCGGCGCGGGGCTCGCCACTTCGATGGGCAAGGGTCCCTCTGAGGTATGGCGCGACAACTGCTTCGTGGGCGCCAGTTTCATGCGGCCGCACGAGGTGCCCCTGCGCGACCGCATCGGCATCGAGAAGATCATGTGGGGGAGCGACTACCCGCACGACGAGGGCACGTACCCGTACTCCAGGGAGGGCCTGCGCTTCGCCTACGCGCGTGTGCCGCGTGCCGAGGTCGCCGCGATGGTCGGCGGCAACGCGGCCCGCGTGTACGGCTTCGACCTCGACATCCTGGACCCGGTCGCGGCGAAGATCGGCCCCCTGGTGAGCGAGATCGCGGAACCGCTCGCCGAACCGCCTGCGGACGCCACGAGCCCGGTGTTCGCGCGGGGAGCGTCGGTACGGGTGTGGTGACACCGGGGGTGGAATCCTCCGGGAGTGACTGAAACCAACGGCGAGTCCCACTCCGAGGCGCACGGCGGCAGCCTCGGCTCCCGGCTGAACTGGCTGCGGGCCGCGGTCCTCGGGGCGAACGACGGCATCCTGTCGACCGCCGGTCTCGTCGTCGGCGTGGCCGGCGCCACCGACGACCGCTCGGCGCTGCTGACGGCGGGCCTCGCGGGTCTTCTCGCCGGCTCCATGTCGATGGCGGCGGGGGAGTACGTGTCCGTCTCCACGCAGCGCGACTCGGAGAAGGCCGCCCTCGCCCTGGAGAAGCGCGAGCTGAAGGAGCAACCGGAGGCCGAACTGGAGGAGTTGACCGAACTCCTCCAGGACCGGGGTCTGACCCGTGATGTGGCCTTGGAGGCGGCGACCCAGCTCACGGAACGCGACGCCCTGCGCGCCCACGCGCGCGTGGAGCTCAACATCGACCCCGACGACCTCACCAACCCCTGGCACGCGGCCTGGGCCAGCTTCCTGTCCTTCACGGCGGGCGCCCTGCTGCCCCTCCTGGCGATCGTCCTGCCCCCGGCCGACTGGCGGCTCGGCGTCACCGTCGGCTCGTCCCTGGCCGCCCTCGTCTTCACCGGCTGGACCAGCGCGCGTCTCGGCGCGGCCGGTCCGAGGACGGCGATGGTGCGGAACGTGGCCGGAGGCGCGCTGGCGATGGCCGTGACGTACGTGGCGGGGACGCTGTTGGGGGCGGCCGGAGCCTGACCGGTTGGCGGAGATCGCCAACAAGCAAGCGCGTACCCCAGGTAATACTTGTGGGTAACAACGTCTAGGCGTGGCCGATTTGCGGTCCTACGGTTCACTCATGCCGAACCTGCCCGATGCCGTGCTCTGGTCGATACCCGCCTTCGTGCTGCTCACCGTGATCGAGATGATCAGCGTGCGCGTCCACCCCGACGAGGACGCGGCGGGCTACGAGGCGAAGGACGCCGCCACGAGCGTCGGCATGGGACTCGGGAGCCTCGTCTTCGACTTCCTGTGGAAGATCCCGATCGTCGCGATCTACACGGCGATCTACGAACTCACCCCACTGCGCGTGCCCGTCCTGTGGTGGACGATCCCGCTGATGCTCCTGGGGCAGGACTTCTTCTACTACTGGTCCCACCGCGGCCATCACGTCATCCGCATCCTGTGGGCCTGCCACGTCGTCCACCACTCCAGCCGCAGGTTCAACCTCACCACGGCCCTGCGCCAGCCCTGGACGACCCTCACGGTGTGGCCGTTCTACGTCCCGCTCATCGCCCTGGGAGTGCACCCCGCCGCGCTGGCCTTCTGCTCCTCGGCCAACCTCGTCTACCAGTTCTGGATCCACACCGAGCGGATCGACAGGATGCCCCGCTGGTTCGAGTTCGTCTTCAACACTCCGTCCCACCACCGGGTCCACCACGCGTCCCAGGGCGGCTATCTGGACCGCAACTTCGGCGGCATCCTCATCGTCTGGGACCGGCTCTTCGGGTCCTTCGTCGCGGAGGTCGAGCGTCCCGTCTACGGGTTGACCAAGAACATCAACACGTTCAACCCGATCAAGGTCGCCACCCATGAGTACGTCGCCATCGCCAAGGACCTGAAGGCGGCGACCAGTTGGCGCGAGCGCGCGGGGCGCGTGTTCCGGGGACCGGGCTGGCAGCCGGCGCCCGCCCCGGAGCGGAACATTCCGGCCGCCGAGGAGACCGCGGCCGCGTGAACCCGCCTCGTACACGCCCGTCCGTCTCGCGCGCCCTCCTGCCCGTCTTCGGACTGACAGCCCTCGTGGACCTGCTCGCGCTCGCCGTCGGGTACGACCCCGCCCACACCGTCACCAAACCCCTCCTGATGCCGCTCCTCGCCGCGTACGCGGCCCTGCGCGGCGCACCCCGGCTCCTCGTCGCCGCACTCCTCCTCGGCTGGGGCGGCGACACCCTGCTGCTCTCCGACGCCGACCCCGCCTTCCTCGCCGGCATGGCCTGCTTCGCGGCGGGCCACCTCTGCTACCTCGCCCTCTTCAGGACGTACGGCGGCCGGAAAGGTGCCCCACGCGCGCGTGCCGTCCTCCTCGCCGTTGGATACGCCGCCGCCCTGACCGTCACCGTCACGCTGCTGTGGCCGGACCTCCCGGCGGACCTGCGTGTCCCCGTGGCCGGCTACAGCGCCCTCCTCACGGCCATGGCCTGCGCCGCGGCCACCCGGCTCGGTCTCGTCGCCGGGCTCGGCGGGGCGCTGTTCATGGTCTCCGACACCCTCATCGCGACCGGCGTCGCCGACTGGCGGCAGCCGCCGAGACCGGACTTCTGGATCATGCTGACGTACATCGCAGCGCAGTTCCTGCTGGTCCAGGGCGTGCTCGGCACCCTCGCCGAGCGCCGCGCACCGGCGGCGGCGTACCGTGAAGTGCGCTCGACCACCCCCTGAGCGCATCAGCACACCAGCGACGAGAAGGACCCTCGCCATGCGCGCCACCACCATCCACGCCCCGTTCGACATGCGCGTGGAGGACGTGCCCGAGCCCATGGTGCAGCTGCCCACCGACGCCGTGGTCCGGGTGCTGCGCGCCTGCGTCTGCGGCAGCGACCTGTGGGCGTACCGCGGTGAGTCGGCCCGGCAGCCGGGGCAGCGGATCGGCCACGAGTTCCTCGGGATCGTGGAGGAGACCGGCTCCGAGGTGAGCGGTGTCAGGACCGGCGACCTCGTGGTCGCGCCCTTCATGTGGTCCGACGGCGTCTGCGACTACTGCCGTGAGGGCCTCACCACCTCGTGCGTGCACGGCGGCTTCTGGGGCGCCGTGGGCTACGACGGCGGCCAGGGCGAGGCGGTACGCGTGCCCTTCGCCGACGGCACCCTCGTACGGCTGCCCAAGGAGGCGGCCTCCGACGAGCACCTGCTGTCCGCGCTGCTGACCCTGTCGGACGTCATGGGCACCGGCCACCACGCGGCCCTCGGCGCGGGCGCCCGCAAGGGTGCCACCGTCGCCGTCGTGGGCGACGGAGCGGTCGGCCTGTGCGCCGTCCTCGCCGCCAAGCGGCTCGGCGCCGAGCGGATCATCGCGCTCGGCCGCCACAAGACCCGTACGGACATCGCCCGCACCTTCGGTGCCACCGACGTCGTCGCCGAACGCGGCGAGGCCGCCGTCGAGGCCGTGCGCGAACTCACCCGCGGCCAGGGCGCGCACGCGGTCATCGAGGCCGTCGGTACCCAGCAGTCCATGCGGACGGCCGTCGACATCACGCGCGACGGCGGCGCGATCGGCTTCGTCGGCGTGCCGCACGGCAGCGGCACGGGCCTCGACCTCGGGGTCATGTTCGACCGGAACATCGCGCTGCGCGGTGGCGTCGCACCGGTCCGCGCGTACATACCGGAGTTGCTGCCCGACATCCTGGACGGCACCATCGACCCGTCACCCGTCTTCGACCTGACGGTCGGCCTGGAGGGCGTGCCGGACGGCTACAGGGCGATGGACGAGCGCACCGCGCTCAAGGTCCTGGTCGTCAACAGTTGATCAATGCCGGAGTCGGTCAACACTTGAGTCGGTCAATGCCAACGGATCGGCACCGGCAACGCCGTCAACAGTCCGGAGAGCACGACCACCACCCCCAGGGCGACGACCTCAGCCCGCGCGGGTGAGCAGGCGGCCAGCGGATCGGTGGCCCGCCGCAGCCGGGACCGCGCCCACAGCGCCAGTACGGCGACGGCGGCGACGAGGAGCACCTTCGCGAGCAGGGTGCGCCCGTACGCCGTCGTCGTCAGCTGGTCCAGGATCGTGCCTGCCGGCATCCGGCGCAGCGAACTCCACACCCCCGTCGCGGTGATCGCGGCGAGCAGGACGACGGCCACGCGCGCGTAGAGCCCCAAGAGCGCGGCCCCCGCCTCGGCACCGCGCCACTGCCGCAACGTCCGCAGCGCGTGCAGCAGACCGCCCACCCACAGCGCCGCGCACGTCAGGTGCACCAGGGTCAGCTCGGTGCCGACCAGGGGACTGTGCTCGCTCGCCGGGTGCACTCGCAGGGCCTCCGCGACGATCACGGCGGCAAGGGGCCACACCTGGAGGCCGGGCCGACGCGACCGGGCGCACAGAGCGGCCAGGGCGAACGCGTTGACCTCCAGAAGCGCGAGCTTGCCGTCGCGGGACTGGTAGAGGCCGCCGATGTCGATCTGGGTGAGGCTGCTCGGCACCAGGTTGCCGGTGGCCACGACCGACGCGAGCCCCAGCGCGGCGACGAAACCGGCACCGGCCGCGTACGGGGCCCAACTGCGGGGGCCGTTCGGGGGAGCGCCGGGCACGGTACGCGCGAGCCGGTTCACGAACAGCTCGCCCAGCGGGACGCACAGAGCGCCGAACAATACGGCCCGAAGCAGCGCGATGCCGCCCGTGCCGGGCGCGGCGGCCTCCCCGGTGTCGTGCAGCGCGGCGGACGGCCCGAGCAGCGGGATCAGCGCGGCGAGCACCACCAGGGCCAGTACGGCGACGGCCCGACGCGTACCGGGGCGCCGCCCGGAGCCGCTCGTGTCGGCCGCTTCGACGGTCGGTCGTATCAAGGTCACCCCAAGATCTTCACCAGCCGCCACAGAACCGGGCAAGTGCAGCAAAACAACTGGGGGACAGTATTCCGCTCATAGGTACGTTTCCGGCCGACGCCCGCATCAAGCCCAACAAGCCGGGTCCGTGCCCCAACGACCCGGCGGACGCGCCCAGTTCGAGGGCCCACCGGCGAACGAGACCGGCGACAGGGCGTGCCGCAGCCGCCCGATCCCGCTGCCCCTCTCGACCAGCCAGGCGTCGGGCCGGTCGTACGCCGTGCCGCTCGTCCCATACGCCGTTCCGGTCACCGCTGCTCCCCGCTCGACCCCGTCTGCCGTCAACCAGGCCGCGGTCCGTGCGAGCGCCAACCGCAGGGCGATGCCGGAGCCCCGCTCCGGTTGTTCCGTCAGCGCCCGCAGCACAGCGCCCGCCAGCAGATACCCCGTCCCGTGGTCGAGGGCCTGCGCCGGCAGCGCGCCGGGCCGCTCCGGTGACCCCTCGATCGTCGCGATGCCGGTGGCGACCTGCACCAGACTGTCGAAGCCGCGCCGGTCACCCCAGGGCCCGTACGCGCCCCACGCCGACAACTGCGCCACGATCAGCCCCGGCCTGCGGTCGACCAGTGCCTCCGGGGAGAGCCCGAACCGGTCCAGCGCGCCCGGCCGGTACCCGGTGACGACCACGTCCGCACGCGCGAGCAACTCCTCGAAGGTCTCCCGGTCCGTCGGCAGCCGGAGGTCCAGCCGGGTCGACCGCTTCCCGAGACCGGTGTCCGCGTGCGCGTCGGGATCCTCGGGCAACTGCGGGGCGTCCACGCGCAGCACGTCCGCGCCGAGCAGCGCGAGCGTGCGGGTGGCGACCGGGCCCGCGATGACCCGGGTCAGATCGAGCACCCGCAGCCCGGCGGCGGGCAGCAACAGGTCGCCGTCGAGCGGCGGGAGCGCACGCGTGCGTGCGGTGCCGAGCCGCTCGCGTTCGATGAGCGGCCGCTCTGCGACGGCGGCCCCCTGCGCGTGCGCGGCCCACTCCTGTGCCGTCCGCAGCGCGACCGCGAGGCCTCCGGCGCCGTAGACGGCGTCCTCCACCTCCCGCGCGGACCGCTCGGCGAGCATCTCGGACACGGCGTCCACGGACGCGTCTCCCGGCAGCTTCAGCGCGTCCAGCAGCCGCGCCCGGTGGTGCGGATAGTTCGCGTGGGTGCGGACCCAGCCGTCGGCCGTCCGCCAGAACCGTGACAGGGGTGCGAAGACGACCGGCGCCCGCCCGTCGATCAACAGATGCCGTTCACTGACGAACGCCGTCGCGACGGCCCCGTCGTCCACCCGCACCCCGGGCACCTCGGTGAGTCCGGCCCGTCGCGCCCCCAGCTCGGCGGCGGCCAGCGCGCACGCTCCCACACAGGCCCGCGCCAACTCCCGTACGGGAAGCCGCGCTTCGAGCGCCCCCTGACGCGCCACGGTCGAGACGCGCGGGACCAGGGCGGGATCGCCGCCCATGGCCGCCCATGCCATCTTGATGTCAGTCATGATTGAACTATGCAGTATTGATTCAATCAATATAGATGCCGATGGCTGTGCACACGCGCGTCAACACACGCAAGGGCCGGGCGGAGATCCGCCCGGCCCTTTGACGGGTACTGGCTACTTCACCGCCCGCAGCGCGTTGACGATGCCGAACCCGTAGAAGCCGTTGACGCGCTTGCCGCCCACGCAGGTCGCGTCCGCGATGCCGTCGCCGTTGGTGTCGTACGGGGCGGTCGGGCAGCCCGGGTTGTCCGCCTCGGCCTTCAGCAGGCGCTGCAACTGGGCCGGAGTGGCGTGCGGGTGCGTCGACTTGAGCAGCGCGGCCACGGCGGCGACGTGCGGGGTCGCCATCGAGGTGCCCTGGAGATAGCCGTACGTGTTGTTCGGCAGCGTGGACAGGATGCGGCCGTTCTTCGACGGGGTGTCCGGGATCTGCCGGGAGTCCCCGCCCGGCGCCGCCACGTCGATCACGCCCTGGCCGTAGCTGGAGAAGTACGACTTGGCCTTGGTGACGCCGACCGAGCTCACCGTGACGACGCCCGGCAACTGGGTCGGCACGTCGAAGCACTCGTGCGGGTCGACCGTGCGGGTCGTCGCGGTCGAGTCGTCCGGGCTGGAGGCGTCGACCAGGGCGTCGGAGTCGAGGTCGTCATTGGAGTTGCCGGCCGCCGCGACATTGAGCGTGCCCTTGTGCTGCGCGTACAACTGGGCCCTGTTGACCGCGTCGACGATGGCACGTTGATCGGGGTCGTCCAGGCAGTTGTACAGCCAGGGATCAACGTAGTAGCTGTTGTTGGTGATCTCCACGCCGTGATCCGCGGCGAACACGAACGCGCAGACCACGCTCTCCGGGTAGAAGAGCTGGGTCGAGTCCGGCTCGGCCACCGTGATCCCGGAGACCTTCACACCCGGGGCGACCCCCGCCACGCCGATGCCGTTGCGGGCGGCGGCGATCTCACCCGCGACATGCGTGCCGTGGTAGTGGGCGGAGTCCACGGGACGCCAGGAGCCGTACGTCGTGTCCGCCTTGCCGCCCACGCAGTTGGCGGACTGCGAGGCGGAGAAGTTCGGGGCGATGTCCGGGTGGGTGTCGTCGACGCCGACGTCGATGACGGCGACCGTCACGCTCTTGCTGCCCGGATTGATCTTCGCGGCCTTGTCGGCGCCGATCGCGGGCAGGTCCCACTGGTCGGCTTCGAGGGGCTCGCTGTCACCGGCCGCGGCGGAGGCCTTCGCCGTCTTCGCGGCCTGGTCCTTGGAGAGGTACTGCACCGCGCCCTCGTCGGTCGTCGAGGCGAGGCTCAGCGGCGCCGTACGCGTGGCACCGGCCGACTGCACACCGTGCACCTTGCGGATGGTCGGCCCGAAGTCGGGGTTCGCCGAGTGGACGACGATCACACCGATCTTCTCGTACGTCACCACGATGGTGCCGCCGGCCGCGTTGATCGCCTTCTTGACCGAGTTGATCGTCCAGTGGTCCAGCCGAGTGTTGACCACATACGCGAGGTTGGGCGCGTCAGCGGTCTGCGCGGTGGTCTCCGCGCTCGGCACCGCCGAGGCCGTCGACGGGAGGAAGCCGAGCGAGGCGGTCAGGGACAGCACGACCGGTACGGCCAGGGCGAGCCGGTGTCTGGGGCGCAGATGAGCCATGGGATCTCCACATCATCCGGAAACGAAACGGCCCGAGACGTGGTGGCGCGCCCGGGCAGGTACATGACTAGTGGTGCAGACCTGAAGTTATCTTCCGCGGTGGCTGGCCAGCAATGATTTCCCAAAGACGACTACCGAAAGAAGTCAAAGGAGTTGAACCGGTCGACGTGCCGCGCCGTGCCCTTGGGCAGGAAGCGCCGAGCCAGACCAGAACCCGCAGGTCCGTAACGCGAGGAGACACCGTGGCCACCGAGACACCACCCCCCTCGAAAGCCGAACACCAACTCCCCAGTACACAGGAGTTCGAACAGGTCCAGGAGAGCGCGGAGTTCGCCGAGCTGCGCCGCGCCCACCGCTCCTTCGCCTTTCCGCTGACCATCGCCTTCATCGTCTGGTACCTGCTGTACGTGCTGCTGTGCAACTACGCGGACGACTTCATGGACACCAAGGTCGTCGGCAACATCAACGTGGCCCTGGTCCTGGGTCTCGCCCAGTTCCTCACCACGTTCCTCATCGCCTGGTGGTACGCGCGCTACTCCGCCGCGAAGCTCGACCCCAAGGCCGAAGCCATCAAGTCCCGGATGGAGGGCGGCGCATGAGCCCCACGATCACCCTGGCCGCAGGCGAGGCGAGCCAGCACCGACCGCTGATCATCACCCTGTTCGCGATCTTCGTCGCCGCGACGCTCGTCATCACCGTCTGGGCGGGCCGCCAGACGAAGAGCGCCGCCGACTTCTACGCGGGCGGCCGCCAGTTCACCGCCTTCCAGAACGGCCTCGCCGTCTCCGGCGACTACATGTCCGCCGCGTCCTTCCTCGGCATCGCGGGCGCCATCGCCCTCTTCGGCTACGACGGCTTCCTGTACTCCATCGGCTTCCTGGTCGCCTGGCTGGTCGCCCTGCTCCTGGTGGCCGAACCGCTGCGCAACTCGGGCCGCTACACCATGGGCGACGTCCTCGCGTACCGCATGCGCCAGCGCCCGGTCCGTACCGCGGCCGGCACCTCCACCATCGTGGTGTCGATCTTCTATCTGCTGGCCCAGATGGCCGGCGCGGGCGTCCTGGTCTCCCTGCTCCTCGGCATCACCACCGACGCGGGCAAGATCGGCATCGTCGCCCTGGTCGGCGTCCTGATGATCGTGTACGTCACCATCGGCGGCATGAAGGGCACCACCTGGGTCCAGATGGTCAAGGCCTGCCTGCTCATCGCCGGCGCCCTGCTGCTGACCTTCCTGGTGCTGCTGAAGTTCGACTTCAACATCTCCGACCTGCTCGGCAAGGCCGCCGACAACAGCGGCAAGGGCTCCGCCTTCCTGAACCCCGGCCTCAAGTACGGCGCGACCGGCACGACCAAGCTGGACTTCATCTCCCTGGGCATCGCCCTGGTCCTCGGCACCGCCGGTCTGCCGCACATCCTGATCCGCTTCTACACGGTGCCCACCGCCAAGGCCGCCCGTAAGTCGGTCATCTGGGCCATCGGCCTGATCGGCGCCTTCTACCTGATGACCCTGGCCCTCGGGTTCGGCGCGGCGGCACTGATCAAACCCGACGAGATCATCGCCTCCAACAAGGCGGGCAACACCGCGGCCCCACTCCTGGCACTGCATCTGGGCGGAGTCGACTCCAACTGGGGTGCCATCCTCCTGGCCACCATCTCCGCGGTCGCCTTCGCCACGATCCTCGCGGTCGTCGCCGGTCTGACCCTGGCCTCGTCCTCCTCGTTCGCACACGACATCTACGCGAACGTCATCAAGCGCGGCCAGGCGACCGAGAAGCAGGAGATGGCCGCCGCCCGCTACGCCACGATCGGCATCGGCGCCGTCTCCATCCTCCTGGGCGCCCTCGCCCGTGACCTGAACGTCGCAGGCCTGGTCGCCCTCGCCTTCGCGGTCGCTGCCTCCGCCAACCTCCCGACGATCCTCTACAGCCTCTTCTGGAAGCGCTTCACCACGTCCGGAGCCCTGTGGTCGATCTACGGCGGCCTCGTCACCGCGGTCGGCCTGGTCCTGTTCTCGCCAGTGGTCTCGGGCAAGCCCACCTCGATGTTCACGGACGTCGACTTCCACTGGTTCCCCCTGGAGAACCCCGGCATCATCTCCATCCCCGTCGGCTTCCTGCTGGGCTGGCTCGGCACGATCCTCTCCAAGGAGGAGCCGGACGCGGGCAAGTTCGCGGAGCTGGAGGTACGGTCCCTGACCGGCACCGGGGCCCACTGACCCTCCCGCCCCCGAAGTCCCCCCACCAGATCCCCCCACGTCGACGGCCGCGTCGTAGATCCCTACGACGCGGCCGTGTCGTACCTCGTGGGATCGGGCCGCTCTCGTTGTCAGAGGTGTCGCGTAGGCTCGCAAGAGTCGGAAAACAAGCGATCCGAATCTAGGGAGGGGGCCCACATGCTCATCGACACCTATGGCCGAGTAGCCACCGACCTGCGGGTTTCGCTGACCGACCGGTGCAACCTCCGGTGCACGTACTGCATGCCCGAGGAGGGCCTGCAGTGGCTGGCCAAGCCCGACCTCCTCACGGACGACGAGATCGTCCGCCTGATCGACATCGCGGTCACCTCCCTCGGTATCGAGGAGGTCCGCTTCACCGGCGGCGAGCCCCTGCTGCGCCCCGGCCTGGTCGGCATCGTCGAGCGGGTCGCGGCCCTGGAGCCTCGCCCTCAGATGTCCCTCACGACCAACGGCATCGGCCTCAAGCGCACCGCGAAGGCCCTGAAGGAAGTGGGCCTGGACCGGGTCAACGTCTCCCTGGACACCCTGCGCCCCGACGTCTTCAAGACCCTCACCCGCCGCGACCGCCTCAAGGACGTCCTCGCGGGCCTGGAAGCCGCCCACGACGCGGGCCTGACCCCGGTGAAGATCAACTCGGTGCTGATGCCGGGGCTCAACGCCGACGAGGCCCCGGACCTGCTGGCCTGGGCCGTGGCGCAGGACTACGAACTGCGCTTCATCGAGCAGATGCCCCTGGACGCCCAGCACGGCTGGACCCGCGACGGCATGGTCACGGCGGGCGACATACTGGCCTCCCTCCGCACCCGCTTCGAGCTGACCCCCGAAGGCTCCGACGAGCGTGGCTCGGCCCCGGCCGAGCGCTGGATCGTGGACGGCGGCCCGCACCGCGTGGGCGTCATCGCCTCGGTCACCCGCCCGTTCTGCGGAGCCTGCGACCGCACCCGGCTCACCGCCGACGGCCAGATACGCAACTGCCTGTTCGCCCGCGAGGAGACCAGCCTCCGCACCGAGCTGCGCTCCGGCGCTCCCGACGAGGAGATCGCCCGCGTCTGGCGCCAGGCGATGTGGGGCAAGAAGGCGGGCTCGGGCCTGGACGACCCGTCGTTCCTCCAGCCGGACCGGCCGATGTCGGCGATCGGCGGCTGAGGCGGCCGTAGCAGCCCGGGCGATGGTGGACTTTACGAGGCCTCGGGCTCTTCCCAGTCCGCGAACGCGACGATGTCCTTCAAGAAACCCCGCACACCGAGGAACTGCGAGAGATGCTCGCGATGCTCCTCGCACGCGAGCCACGTCTTGCGGCGCTCCGGCGTATGGATCTTCGGGTTGTTCCACGCGAGCACCCACACGGCGTCGGCGCGGCAGCCCTTCGCGGAGCAGATCGGGGTCTCGTCACTCACCGGAACTCACGGAATTTCGTCTCACAGATGCGCTGAAAAGGCGACGCCGAGCAGCCACGGGGGGAGCTGCCCGGCGTCGGTCCGTCGCTCCGACGGGGGATGCGGAGCGCGTACGAAGTATGTCACGGGGAGCCGGTCGCCCGGCACCGGAACAACATGATTGATCTGAGCTTTTCTTGAGCTTGGTGCGGAGCCGACTTCCGGTTATGGCACGTTCGCCATGGTCACGACCGGTCGTGCGGTTCGCCTCCGACGTGGGGTGCCGGCTCGGGCACGACCTCTTCCGGGACGGGTTCCGTGAACGCCTCGTCGGCGCGCGGTGGTGTGATCATCGGCCGCAGCGGCGTGGTGACGAACGTGGACGGAAGCCCCGGCGCGTTCTCCCGTCCGGCGTTCGCGATCACGACGGCGACATAGGGGAGCAGCACACCGAGCACCAACGCGACGATCGCGACGTGCCGTTCGACGTTCCACAGCGCGCAGGCGAGGATCACCGACACCGTACGGATCGACATCGAGATGACATAGCGGCGCTGCCGTCCGCGAATGTCCTCCGCGAGTCCCGTCCGGGCTCCGGTGATCCGGAACACCTGGGCGTTGCCCTCGCCGTGCAGCTTCCGCATCACATTCCACCATCCGCCCGCATCGGACTCTCCCCGGCCCGCGCCCCGGTTCGCACCCGATCGGGGAACCGGGCCCCGACACGTCCCACGTTACGCCGCGCCTCCGTCGCCTTCGAGACCGGGGCGCATCGGGCCTGGGCGACCGATCTGCGCCGCAGCACGTATGGCCGTACCCGACATGCGCCGTACGGCGACCGGACCCACACTTGGCGTAATGCTCACGTCGCACGTCGAGCCGTACTAGGAGGCAGCCATGGGCTGGTTGTGGGCGATCATCGTGGGATTCGTGCTGGGCCTGATCGCGAAGGCGATCATCCCGGGCAAGCAGCACAGTCCGCTCTGGCTGACCACCATCTGCGGCATTCTCGGCGCCATCGTCGGCAACGCGATCGCCCGAGCGGCCGGCGTCGACGCGACCAGCGGCATCGACTGGAGCCGCCACGCGTTCCAGCTCATCGCCGCGGTCATCATCGTCTTCGTGGTCGACATGGCCTACATGGCAACAATCGGCAAGAACAAACAACGAGCCTGACTACAGCGCCCCGTAGGGGCGCGGGGAACGGCGCGACCAGCCACGACGAAAGCCGCGGCCCGCAACGAACCCCACGCCCCTATGACGCCTACGCTCCGGTCACCTCAACGGCGGCCAGGTTCTTCTTGCCCCGCCGCAGCACCAGCCACCGACCGTGCAGGAGATCTTCCTTCGCCGGCACGGCATCCTCCGCGGCGACCTTCACGTTGTTCACGTACGCCCCGCCCTCCTTCACCGTGCGGCGAGCGGCTGACTTGCTCGCCACCAGACCGACCTCGGCGAACAGGTCGACGACGGGACCCAGTTCGGCGACCTGGACGTGCGGCACCTCGGAGAGCGACGCGGCCAGCGTCTTCTCGTCCAGCTCCGCCAGCTCCCCCTGCCCGAAGAGGGCCTTGGACGCGGCGGTCACGGCGGCCGTCTGCTCGGCGCCGTGCACCAGCGTCGTCAGCTCCTCGGCCAGCGCGCGCTGCGCGGCCCGCGCCTGGGGACGCTCCTCGGTCTGCCGCTCCAGCTCCTCGATCTCCTCGTGGGACTTGAAGCTGAAGATCCGCAGGAACTTGGAGACGTCCCGGTCGTCCGCGTTCAGCCAGAACTGGAAGAAGGCGTACGGCGTGGTCATCTCCGGGTCGAGCCAGACCGTGCCGGACTCCGTCTTGCCGAACTTGGTGCCGTCGGCCTTGGTGATCAGCGGGGTGCCCAGCGCGTGCACCACGGCCTCCGGCTCGGCCCGGTGGATCAGGTCGGTGCCCGAGGTGAGGTTGCCCCACTGGTCGCTGCCGCCGGTCTGGAGCGTGCAGCCGTGCCGCCGGAACAGCTCCAGGAAGTCCATGCCCTGGAGGATCTGGTAGCTGAACTCGGTGTAGCTGATGCCCGCGTCGGAGTTGAGCCGTCGCGAGACGGCCTCCTTCGCGATCATCTTGTTGACCCTGAAGTGCTTGCCGATGTCCCGCAGGAACTCGATGGCCGACAGACCCTGGGTCCAGTCCAGGTTGTTGACCATGATCGCGGCGTGCGGGCCCTCGAAGTCCAGCAGCGGGGCGATCTGCGCGCGCAGTCGCTCGACCCACTGGGCCACGACGTCCGGCGCGTTGAGCGTCCGCTCCGCGTTCGGCTTCGGGTCGCCGATCAGGCCCGTGGCACCGCCGACCAGGCCCAGCGGGCGGTTGCCCGCCTGCTGGATCCGGCGCATCGTGAGGATCTGCACGAGGTTGCCTAGGTGCAGGCTGGGCGCGGTCGGGTCGAAACCGCAATAGAACGTGACGGGACCGTCCGCGAACGCCTTGCGCAATGCGTCCTCGTCAGTGGAGAGGGCGATCAGCCCGCGCCACTGCAGTTCGTCGACGATGTCCGTCACGGTTCTCGTATCTCCTTGGGATGGTCTCGTGGATCAGGTACGAGGTTATACGCCCTGACTGACAGAGCTCATGTTGAAGTCCGGCACCCGCAGCGCGGGCATCGCGGCCCTAGTGAACCAGTCGCTCCATTCCCTCGGCAGCGTCTTTTCCGTCCGCCCCGCCTCGGTCGCCCGCCCCAGCAGATCCACCGGCGACTCGTTGAACCGGAAGTTGTTCACCTCGCCCGCCACCTCGCCGTTCTCGACGAGGTAGACGCCGTCCCGGGTCAGCCCGGTGAGCAGCAGTGTCGCCGGGTCGACCTCGCGGATGTACCAGAGGCAGGTGAGCAGCAGCCCGCGCTCGGTGTTGGCGACCATCTCCTCCAGGGAGGTGTCCTCGCCCCCGCCGAGGATCAGGTTGTCGATCGACGGCGCGACCGGCAGCCCGGTCAGACCCGCGCTGTGCCGGCTGGTCAGCAGGTGCTGCAACTCGCCCTCGCGCACCCAGTCGGTCGCCGCCAGCGGCAGCCCGTTGTCGAACACCGACTGGTCGCCCCCGGAGGTGTGCGCGAGCACGAACGGGGCGGATTCCAGGCCCGGTTCGTTCGGGTCGCTGCGCAGGGTCAGCGGCAGTTCGGTGAGCCGCTCGCCGACACGTGTGCCGCCGCCCGGCTTGGAGAACACCGTGCGCCCCTCGACCGCGTCCCGGCCCGACGCCGACCACATCTGGTAGATCAGCAGGTCCGCGACCGCGGTCGGCGGCAGCAGCGTCTCGTAGCGGCCCGCGGGCAACTGGATCTTCCGCTCCGCCCAGCCCAGCCGTACGGCCAACTCGGCGTCCAGGGCGGCCGGGTCGACGTCCTTGAAGTCCCGGGTCGAGCGGCCGGCCCAGGCCGAGCGCGTACGGTCCGGGGACTTGGCGTTCAGCTCCAGCGTCCCGTTGGGCTGGTCGTGGCGCAGGCGCAGGCCCGTCGACGTACCCAGGTAGCTGGAGACCAGCTCGTGGTTGGCGAAGCCGTACAGTTCGCGACCGCCCGCACGCGCGCGTGCGAACGATTCGCCGAGGGCCGGCGCGAAGTCGGTGAACACGGAGGACGAGGTCTCGGCGGGCGCGTCCGTGAAGTCGGGCGACTGGGCCACACCCGTGACGAGCGGCTGCGCGTCCTCGGCGGGCGCGGCCCCGCGCGCGGCGGCCTCGGCGGCGCGTACGAGCGGCTCCAGTTCCTCCGGGGTGACGGCGGACCGGGACACGACCCCCGAGGCGGTGCCCTCCTTGCCGTCGACGGTCGCGATGACGGTGAGCGTGCGCCCGCGCGTGACGCCGTTCGTGGTCAGCGTGTTGCCCGCCCAGCGGAGGTTGGCGGTCGACTGCTCGTCGGCGATGACGACACAGCCGTCGGCCCGCGACAGTTCGAGGGCGCGCTCGACGATCTCGTGCGGCTTGTTCGTACGAGGACTCATCGACCGGCCTCCTGCGTGGTGTTGAGGATGTTGACGCCCTGGAAGAGGGCCGACGGGCAGCCGTGCGAGACCGAGGCGACCTGGCCCGGCTGGGCCTTGCCGCAGTTGAAGGCGCCGCCCAGGACGTACGTCTGCGGACCCCCGACGGCCGCCATGGACCCCCAGAAGTCGGTGGTCGTCGCCTGGTACGCGACGTCCCGCAACTGCCCCGTGATCCGCCCGTTCTCGATCTTGAAGAACCGCTGCCCGGTGAACTGGAAGTTGTATCGCTGCATGTCGATCGACCACGACCGGTCGCCGACCACGTAGATCCCGCGGTCGACCCCGCCGATCAGATCCTCCGTGGAGAGCCCCGCAGGGTCCGGCTGAAGTGACACGTTGGCCATGCGCTGCACCGGCACATGCCCGGGGGAGTCGGCGTACGCGCAGCCGTTCGAGCGGTCGAAGCCGGTCAACTTCGCGATACGGCGGTCGAGTTGGTAGCCGACCAGGGTGCCGTCCTTGACGAGGTCCCAGGACTGGCCCTCGACGCCCTCGTCGTCGTAGCCGATGGTCGCCAGGCCGTGCTCGGCGGTGCGGTCCCCGGTGACGTTCATCCGCTCGGAGCCGTACTTGAGCTTGCCGAGCTTGTCGAAGGTGGCGAAGGACGTGCCGGCGTAGGCGGCCTCGTAGCCCAGCGCGCGGTCCAGTTCGGTCGCGTGGCCGATGGACTCGTGGATCGTCAGCCAGAGGTTGGACGGGTCGACCACGAGGTCGTAGAGGCCCGCCTCGACGCTCGGGGCGCGCATCTTCTCGGCGAGCAGCTCGGGGATCCGGGCCAGCTCCTCGTCCCAGTCCCAGCCGGTGCCCGTCAGGTACTCCCAGCCGCGACCCACGGGCGGCGCGATGGTGCGCATGGAGTCGAACTCACCGCTCGACTCGTCGACCGACACCGCGTTCAACTGCGGATGCAGCCGGACCCGCTGCTGCGTGGTCACCGTCCCGGCGGTGTCGGCGTAGAACTTGTTCTCGTGCACGGTGAGCAGCGAGGCGTCCACGTGATTGACGCCGTCCGCCGCGAGCAGCCGGGCGCTCCAGTCCGCCAGCAGCCCCGCCTTCTCCTCGTCGGGCACCGAGAACGGATCGATCTCGTACGACGAGATCCACGTCCGTTCCTCGTGCACGGGCTCGGCGGCCAGCTCGACGCGCTCGTCCGACCCGGCGGCCTTGATCACCTGGGCGGAAAGCTTGGCCATCGCCACCGCCTGCGAGGCGACCTTGGCGGCGGCGTCCAGGCTCAGGTCCACGCCCGACGCGAACCCCCAGGTGCCGCCGTGCACGACCCGTACCGCGTACCCGAGGTCGGTGGTGTCCGACGTACCGGCGGGCCGGGCGTCCCGCAGCCGCCAGGACGCGCTGCGCACCCGCTCGAACCGGAAGTCCGCGTGCTCGGCGCCGAGCGCACGCGCGCGTGCCAGCGCGGCGTCGGCCAGGGCGCGTAGCGGAAGTGCCGTGAAGGCTTCGTCGATGGAATGGGGCACGGAGGTCTCCCTGCTGTCGTGGCCTGTCGGGTCCGATCATGTCGCGCGAGCGGGTGCGGGGACCACACGTTTCCGCGCTGCGTCGGTACTTTCTGTAGGGACCCGACAGCGAGTTCCGTAAGCCACTGTCGGTGCCCGATTGTCCGCCGGACGGGGCGGACCGATAGATTTTCGATAAAGCCGCCTGTCAACCAGGTGTATCGGGCAGGCGTGCAGAACCGCTATCGAAAGGGTGATCCGTTGAGCCGCTCGGTTCTCGTCACCGGAGGCAACCGGGGCATCGGCCTCGCCATCGCCCGCGCGTTCGCCGATGCCGGCGACAAGGTCGCCATCACATACCGCTCGGGGGAGCCGCCGGCCGGCTTCTTGGCCGTCAAGTGCGACATCACCGACCCCGAGCAGGTGGAGCAGGCCTACAAGGAGATCGAGGCCGAGCACGGCCCGGTCGAGGTCCTGATCGCCAACGCCGGCGTCACCAAGGACCAGCTCCTCATGCGCATGACCGAGGAGGACTTCACCTCGGTCATCGACACCAACCTCACCGGCACCTTCCGCGTCGTCAAGCGCGCCAACCGCGCGATGCTGCGCGCCAAGAAGGGCCGCGTCGTCCTCATCTCGTCGGTCGTCGGCCTGATGGGCGGCCCCGGCCAGTCGAACTACGCCGCCTCCAAGGCCGCCCTGGTCGGCTTCGCGCGCTCCCTCGCCCGTGAGCTGGGCTCGCGCAACATCACCTTCAACGTCGTCGCGCCCGGCTTCGTGGACACCGACATGACCAAGTCGCTCACCGACGAGCAGCGCGAGGCCATCATGAAGCAGGTGCCGCTCGGCCGGTACGCGCAGCCCGAGGAGGTCGCCGCGACGGTGCGGTTCCTCGCCTCGGACGACGCCTCGTACATCACTGGAGCCGTCATCCCCGTAGACGGCGGACTGGGAATGGGTCACTGATCACCATGAGCGGAATTCTTGAGGGCAAGCGCGTCCTGATCAGCGGTGTGCTGCTGGAGTCCTCCATCGCCTTCCACGCCGCCAAGCAGGCCCAGGAGCAGGGTGCCGAGATCATCCTGACCGCGTTCCCGCGGCCCACACTGACCGAGCGCATCGCCAAGAAGCTCCCCAAGCCCACCAAGGTCATCGAGCTCGACGTCACCAACGACGAGCACCTGGCGCGCCTCGCCGACGTCGTGGGCGAGGAGCTGGGCGGCCTGGACGGTGTCGTCCACTCCATCGGTTTCGCGCCGCCGGACGCGCTCGGCGGCAACTTCCTCAACACGCCGTTCGCGTCGGTCGCCACCGCCATGCACGTCTCGGCGTTCTCCCTGAAGTCGCTGACCACGGCCTGCCTGCCGCTGATGCAGAACGGCGGCTCGGTCGTCGGCCTCACCTTCGACGCGTCCTTCGCGTGGCCGCAGTACGACTGGATGGGCCCGGCCAAGGCCGCCCTGGAGGCCACCAGCCGCTACCTCGCCCGCGACCTGGGCAAGCAGAACATCCGCTGCAACCTGATCTCCGCGGGTCCGCTCGGCTCGATGGCCGCCAAGTCCATCCCGGGCTTCGACGAGCTGGCCTCCGTGTGGGACAACCGCTCCCCCCTGGAGTGGGACCTCAAGGACCCGGAGCCCGCCGGCAAGGGCATCGTCGCCCTCCTGAGCGACTGGTTCCCGAAGACCACGGGCGAGATCATCCACGTGGACGGCGGCCTGCACGCCATCGGAGCCTGACCTCTTAGCCCGCCTCTCCTACGGCGTCGACGCCCCGTTTCCCGCACCGCGCGGGGAGCGGGGCGTCACCCGTTCGGCCCCTGTGGTCGGGCGGTGACGGGGGACACCCGCGCACCCTGGAGTACGCGTTCACCACGCGTTTTCCTCCCCAGCACCGCCGAGGAGGTTCCCCTTGTGCGCCTGTCCCGCAGCCTGGCCTCAGTGACCGTCGCCGTCGCGCTCGTCATCTCCCTGGCGTACGAGGCGATGCCCCACGCACGCGTGGAGGCCCGAAAACCGGCCGCGCCCCAGCTGTTCGGAGCCGACTGCCGCACCGCCGTCCACGGCTCGCACGTGATCGCGTACTGCCACAACCCGTACCCCCGGACCGACCGCGTCAGCCTCCACATCGAGTGCGACCGCTGGTGGGACATCGACAGCGACGGCATCGCGACCGACGCCGGCCCGGCGCAGACCGTACGGCTCACCGGCCGCTGCTGGGAGGACGTCCGCGCGGTGTGGGTCAGCCACCAGAAACGGGCGAGCTGAACCCCTCCGAAGCGTCCTGGGCGGGCGGGTCGAACCGTCCCGCGCGGCACACGAACGGATAGCCCGCGGCCTCCTCGGCGGCCGCCTGCGCGTCACCCGCGCGGATCGCGTCCACCAGCCGCGTGTGGTCCATGTACGTCTCCGGAGTCAGCGCCTCGCCGACATCAGCACGCAGCCAGTCCCGCAGCACCTCGCCCAGGTCGGCGTACATCGCCGTCATGACGTCGTTGTGCGAGGCCGCCACCACGGCCATGTGCAGGGTCGCGTCGGCCGTCACGAAGGCCTCCGTGTCGCCCGAGGCCCAGGCCTCCTCACGCCGTACGAGAAGGGCGTCCAACTGCTTGAGGTCCTTCTCGGTGCGCCGCTCGGCCGCGAGCTGCGCCGCCGACGACTCCAGCGTGGAGCGCAGTTCGGCGATGTGCCGGGGGTCGGCGTCCGCGAAGCGCCGGTGCATCACGCCGGCCAGCTCGCTCGTCGCCACGACGTACGTGCCCGAGCCCTGGCGGATGTCCAGCAGGCCGTTGTGCGCGAGCGCCCGGACGGCCTCGCGGACCGTGTTGCGGGCCACCCCGAGCTGCTCGACCAGCTCCGGCTCGGTCGGGATCCGGGAGCCGACCGGCCACTCGCCCGAGGTGATCTGGTTCCGCAGCGAGGCGATGACCTGCTCGGACAGCGCCGAACGGCGGGGGTGGCTCAGGGGCATGGGACACCTTCGCATGTGCGGGGCGGGAGCGGGCCACCCGGGGATGGACAACCAATCATCCCATCATTCTATGATGGGCAGCATGGCGAGCGAGGAAACCCGGACACTGAAGTCCACGACGAACATCGGCGACAGCGTCGGCGGCCCGGCCGCGGGCGACTCCCCGGTCCCGACCGGGAAATCACCCACGCACGCGTGGACGACGCGTCTGATCGTCGTCGGCATCGTGCTGTCCGCGCTGAACCTCCGCCCCGCCATCACCAGCCTCGGCGCCCTCCTCGAAGAGGTCCGCGACGGGCTCGGCATGAGCGGCAGCGTCGCCGGACTGCTCACCTCGGTACCCCCGCTGTGCTTCGCCGTCTTCGGCGTCATGGCCCCCCGCCTCGCCCGCCGCTTCGGCCCGGCCGCGGTGGTCTGCGCGGGCATGGTCCTCATCACCACGGGCCTGCTCATACGCCCCTACATAGGCGGCACGGCCGGCTTCCTCGCCGGCAGCGCCCTCGCGCTCATGGGCATCGCGGTCAGCAACGTCCTCATGCCGGTGATCGTCAAGCGCTGGTTCCCGGACCGGGTCGGCTCCATGACCGGCCTCTACTCGATGGCCCTGGCCCTCGGCACGGCCTCCGCCGCCGCGGTCACCGTGCCCATGACCGATGCCCTGGGCGGCAGTTGGCGCTCCGGCCTCGCCGTGTGGGCAGCGCTGGCCGCAGCCGCCGTACTGCCGTGGACCGCTCTCGTACGACACCGGGAGGCACCCGGGGAGCAGCCGTCCCGCGCGCGGGAGAGGGCCGACGGGGCATCCGCGCCCGGGACTTCGAGGGCGACGCGAGCCCGCGCGCGGGAGGCCGAGCAGGCGCGGCCGGTGCTGCGGATCACCCGCAGCCGTACCGCCTGGGCGCTCGCCGTGTTCTTCGGGCTCCAGGCCACCGCCGCGTACATCACGATGGGCTGGATGCCGCAGATCTTCCGGGACGCGGGGGTCTCCGCGGGCACCGCCGGACTGCTGCTGGCCGTCACCATGGTGATGGGCGTGCCGCTGGCCTTCGTCATCCCGCGCGTGGCCACCCGGCTGCCCCGGCAGGGCCCGGTCGTGATCGCGCTCGGCGTCTGCGGCCTCGCCGGATACGCGGGCCTGTACCTCGCGCCGGCCGGCGGCGCCTGGGCCTGGGCCGTGCTGCTCGGCATCGCCAACTGCTCGTTCCCGCTCGCCCTGACGATGGTCGGGATGCGGGCCAGGACCGGCGCGGGCGTCGCCCAGTTGTCGGCCTTCGCGCAGAGCACCGGGTATCTGATCTCCATCCCGGGGCCGCTCCTGGTCGGCGTGCTCTACCAGCACAGCGGCGGCTGGGGACTGCCGATCGCCCTCATGGCCGGCCTGATGGTCCCGCAGATGGCCGTGGGCGTCCTCGCGGGCCGCAACCGTACGGTGGAGGACGAGGCGGCCCGCTGAACCCGCCCCGGCGGACGCGGCCCGGACGGCGGGTGCGAGACTGGCCGTATGCCAGTGCTCGACCCGAACCCCCAGAACGGCCAGCGGAAGATGCTCATCGTCTTCGGCTCGTTCTTCGCCATCTTCATCGTCATCGCCATCATCGCGACGATCGCCTCTCCGTGAGCGCCGCGCCCGCCTCCCGGTGACCGTGTGCCGGTAAGTGCGCCTCCGCGGGCCGATGGTGGGGTTGTCCCCACCATCCCCTAGGGGGTGAGGCTCAGGGTCAAGTGGGTGGATCTCCGGATGGGTTGGGGGCCCTGCGTTCCGTAACTTCGAGTTGTGACCGCGAGAAGCGGATCGCGGACCACTCGGAGACCAGCGGAGGCACTCATGTCGGCCCCTACGCACACCCGGCCCCTCCCGGCGACCACGGGCGGCGTCGACATCAGGCTGCCGTGGTGGGCCCTCGCCCTGCCGGCGCTCGCGTTCGTCGTGCTGCTCGTGATGATGCTCAACCCGACGGACGCGCAAGCGGCGGCCTCGGACCCGGTGATCAGCCATCTGTTCGAGCGCGTGCAGCAGCTCATAGCCCACTGAGTACCCAGTGAGTACCCGCTGAGTACAGGCTGAGCACCTGCGGAGCACTCGCGGAGCCGCCCCGTCAACTCCCTGCGCCCCATGGCCTGTTTCATGCGAAGCTGGATCCCATGAGCGTCGCAGAACCCCGCAGGATTGTCCTCTTCCGGCATGCGAAGGCCGACTGGCCCCAGGTGACCGATCACGAGCGGCCGCTCGCTGAGCGGGGCCGCCTGGACGCGGCCACCGCCGGAAGCAGGCTGGCCGACACCGGCATCCCCTTCGATCTGGCCCTCTGCTCCACCGCGGTCCGGACCCGCGAGACCTGGAAGCTCGCCGTCCACGAGCTCGCGCACCGGCCGAAAACCGTCTACGAGGAGCGGCTCTACGAGGCCTCGCCCGGCGAGCTGATCGCGGTACTGAACGAGACGCCGGACGACGCGCGGAACGTGATCCTCGTCGGTCACAACCCGAGCGTGCAGGGCCTGGCCGAGATCCTCCCCGGCGCGGACGCGGGCGCGGGCTCCGCTGAGGCCCGTGAGCGGCTGAACCAGCGAGGGTTCGCGGCCGCCGGCTTCGCGGTCCTGTCCTTCACCGGTTCCTGGAAGGCACTGGAGCCGGGCGTGGCCGCGCTGGACGACTACTGGGCGCCGTCCGAATAGACCGGCGGACTGGCGGACCCGCACGGCACGCAGACACGCGGGCACGCAGACACGCGGGCACGCAGACCCACAGGACAACGGGCCCGGCACCATCCGGTGCCGGGCCCGAAGGCTGTGCGGGATCTACGGGGCCGCAATCAGTCCTCGTCGTGCGTGTCCGCGGCCTCGACCTCTTCGCGGGTGACGCCCAGCAGATACAGCACGGTGTCGAGGAACGGCACGTTCACCGCGGTGTGCGCGGCCTCCCGTACAACCGGCTTCGCGTTGAAGGCGACGCCGAGACCGGCCGCGTTGAGCATGTCCAGGTCGTTGGCGCCGTCGCCGATCGCCACGGTCTGCGCGAGCGGTACGCCCGCCTCGGCGGCGAAGCGGCGCAGAAGCCGCGCCTTGCCCGCGCGGTCGACGATCTCGCCGGTGACCTTGCCGGTGAACTTCCCGTCGACGACCTCCAGCGTGTTGGCCTGGGCGAAGTCGAGCCCGAGCCGGTCCTTGAGATCGTCGGTGACCTGGGTGAACCCGCCTGATACGACGCCGACTTGGTAGCCGAGCCGCTTGAGCGTACGGATGAGAGTGCGAGCCCCCGGCGTCAGCCGCACCTCGCTGCGCACCTTGTCCACGACCGAGGCGTCCAGCCCCGCGAGCAACGCCACGCGCGCGTGCAGCGACTGCTCGAAGTCCAGCTCACCGCGCATCGCGGCGGCGGTCACCTCGGCGACCTCGTCCTCGCAGCCGGCGTGCGCGGCGAAGAGTTCGATGACCTCGTCCTGGATGAGCGTGGAGTCGACGTCCATGACGACGAGCCGCTGGGCCCGCCGGTGCAGCCCCGCCGCCACGACGGCGATGTCGACGCCGAACGTTGCCGCGTGGGTGACGAGGGCGGTGCGCAGGGGCTCGGTCTCCACTCCGGACACCGCGAACTCGACGGCTGTCACGGGGTACTTGGCGAGCCGGAAGATACGGTCGATGTTGCCGCCGGCCTTGGTGATACGGGCGGCGATCGCGGCGGTGGACTCCGCGGTGAGCGGGTGGCCGAGCACGGTCACGAGTGAACGCCCGAGCCCACGCGGCCGGTTGTCGCCGAGGCCGGAGATGATCTCGGCCTGCATCTTCATCGACTCGGCCCAGCTGTGCACGGTGGCCCGCAGATCCCCTTCGAGCCCGGCGGGCGGCGGGGTCACGAGTGCGCACAACACCATCCGGCCACGCGTGACGACCTGCTCGATGTCGACCACGTCGACGGAGTAGGCGGCGAGGGTGTCGAAGAGTCCGGCCGTGATGCCCGGCCTGTCCTTGCCGAAGATCTTGACGAGGAGAGTGGGGACGTCAGAGGTCTGCGAAGCGCTCATGATGTACCCACCGTATCCGGCACGGAGTGCCTTATGCCGCAGAGGTCCGCCTAGCGGACACGGAACAGTGGGTGTCGAGTCGGTGGCGCGAACCTTACGGGTTGATCACGGAGGGGCGGGGCGGCGGTCAGAAGTGGGCTGCGGACGGTCGTGAGACGGCTGAGAGGCGGTCATGAGACGCGTCGAGGTGATCGGGGTGAGGTCGCCGTGTCGATCGGGAGTCGGCCGGTCGTCGCGGAGGGGACGGTTGATGGGCACTGGCTGCGGGGGATACGGCTGGACGGGTGGGTCGGCGATATACCCGGCCGTCGGGCTATCGGGCTATCGGGTTGCCGGGTTGTCGGGCCATAGGAATTCCACCCCACCCTCCACACCCCGCCCCCCCCACACCCCACCCTCCACACTCCGTCCGATCACCGCAGCTCACCCGACGCCGACGTGGATCACCGGCGCCCCTTAGGCCTCCCCGGAGGGGGCGGCGGCGGTGGTGGTGACGGGGGCGGAGTGGGAGGTTGCTGCCCACCGTCCGAGTCGTCCTCCGGCCAGTCCCCTGGACGTGCCCCGGGCGGACGCCGAGGCGGCCGGGACGGCGGCTCGTAGGACTGGGCCATGGTCGGAGCGCCGTACATGTCGACAGGCGGCGGAGGCGTACCGGGCGACTGTGCCGCACCGCCCGCACGAGCGCCATCGGCCGACGGCGCGCCTCCGGGATACGGCCCGCCCCTACCCGGCCCTACGCCTCCGGGTGCTGGACCCGTTCCGAACTGCCCCGCGTTTCCCGGTGGTTGAGGGTCACCGGAGGACCGTGGGTTTCGGGCCGGTGGCCGACCGCCCTCCTGAGGCGACCGAGCACCAGGCGGCCAGACGCCTTCCGTCGGTGAACCGGCGCCCGGCGGCCACCCCGGCCCACGCGACCGACCCCCACCGTCAGGCCCTGCACCGCCAGGCCCCGAACCACCGGACCCCGAACCCCCGGCCCCCGGCCCCCGAGGCACCGCCCCACCCCCCTGCCCCCGCTGCTTCCCACCAGGCCAGGCCGCTCCACGAGGCGGCGGTGGCCCACCGTCCTCCGGTTGCCGTAGCTCATCGGGCACTTGCAGATACGGGTTGGTCGCAGGGTTCGGCGCGCGGTAGGGGGAACTCGGTACGTAGGGCCCCGGGTCCCCGGCGGTCTCCGGATGCCCGGCGCGTCCCGCACCCCCCGCGGACGGCGCGTGTTCCGGATACCCCGGCTGCCCCGGAGCCCAGCCATCCGAATCCGACCCGTAACCAGAATCCGACCTCGACCCAGAACCCGACCCAGAACCCGACCCCGTCCCCGACCCCGTCGCCCCCAAGTCACCCAGTGCCAGCCGCGAAGCCTGCCGCCCCGCCGCCCCGGTCGCGTAGGCGAGCAACCCCCCGACAGCCCCCGCCCCGGCCCCCCACACCGCACCGAGCACCAACGCCATGCCCAGATGCCCGTGCAGTTCGATTCCCGCGCCGAACGCGTCGAACCCCAGTACCGACAGCGACGCGTCCACCGACACATCCGTCAGCCAGGCCAACAACGGCAGGGCAATCGCGGTCACGACCCCGAGCCGTAGAGCGCACCGCCCGGCGAACCCCAGAGCTCCCGGATTCCCCGCGCCCGCGCTCCCGCGCCTTCCGGAATTCGCCCCGGCACCTGAATCCCATCGGGCTTCCGCCCCAACCCCCGCCCCACCTACGGGACTTCGGACCCCCGTCCCAACTCCCGCCCCGCCCACGGCACGTGCCCCCACCGGCGTCCGCACCGCCGTCAACACCCCCGCCAGCAGCATCATCAGCCCCGCGGCAACCCCCAACAACCACACCCGGCCGTCCAGTTCGGCCAGGCGCCCCAACGTCACCGGCTGGTCGGACTTCGCGCTGAGGAGGTCGTCGAGGGGATGGGGGAGGAGTTTCGCCAGTTCGCCCGTCGCCTTGCCGTCCCAGGGGACGAAGAGGCCGATGGGGATGCCGAGCCAGACCCCGTTGGGGGCGCCCAGTAGCGCGGCGCCCCCGATGCGTTTCGGGTGGTCGTCGCCGATCGCCGCGTACGCCGCCGCCGCGAGCCCCGCCGCGACCGCGACCAGCAGCACCGCCACGAGCGCGGACGCGGCCGGCCGTACGACACGGTGGACGGCCTCCCAGCCGCGGGGGAGTGGCGTACGGCGGGACGCCAGCAGGGCGATGAGGAGGATGCCGGCCGACCAGCCGAGGCCGCCCAGCAGGGTCGGCGCCGTGTCCACCGTGAAGCCGACCGCCGCCTTCGCCTTGACCAGGTCGCTGATCTTGCCCGGCAGCAGCCCGCCGATGTCCCCGATGTCGCCGATCCCGGGGATGTTGACCCCGCCGCCGCTTCCGCCGCCGCCCGTCAGCTTGTCGAGGCCCAGCTTGCTTCCGTCGATCGTGATGACGTCGTGCCCGGCCCAGGCCAGCCCGCCGAGCATCGCCACGAACAGGGCGATCACCGAGCCCGCGCGCGCGAGGAGTTCGGCCGGGGAGATCACAACTCCGGCCGCCCGCAGGGACCGTAGGAAGAAGTACGAAAGAAGCAGTGCTCCTACCAGGCTCACGCCCAACGGCGTGATCGTCACGGCCGTGGTCGCCTGGGCGCCGGTCAGGCCGAAGGCGGAGACGTCGCCGGTCGGGGTGACCGAACCGCCCGCGCCGAGGGCCACCACCGCCGCGGTCATCGGGCCGAGCGAGCCCGTCGCGTCGGCGCCGAGCAGGTGCAGACCGAGCGCGGCCGTGCCCGCCATCCCTATCAGCGCCCAGCTCACCGCCGCGATCGCGGACAGCAGGACGTCACCCCAGGGCACCCTCGTGTCGTAGCTCGCCGTCCTGACACTCGTCGCTGAGCTCATGGCAGACCCCCCGATCCGCGGCACTGTGCGGACACCACGCATGTCCCCCTCGCGTGGATTACCACTCTCCGGGTCGGTTTCAACCCCGTCAACGGAACCGGCGGAAGCGTGCGGACGTGGTCTTCACAAGGTCCGACTTTCGGTCAGGGGGTGCAGCCTGAAATAGTTCCCGACGATGTTCGCCATCCCTAGACTCCCTCTGTGATGGGGGTAACTCGGGGGACTACTCAGTGGGGCATGGAGTGCCGGAACTCGTACTGGAATTGAATGGACGGACCTGGACGCTCGACTCGTCCAGGCCCTACACCCTCGGACGTGATCCGCAGGGGGACATCGTGGTCGACGACGCCAGGGTCTCCTGGCGGCACGCCACGATCAGCTGGGGCGGCCGGAGTTGGGTCATCGACGACCACGGCAGCACCAACGGCACGTTCGTGCAGGGCCAGCGGATCCATCAGATGGAGATCGGCCCGGGCTCGGCCGTGCACTTGGGCAACGCGACCGACGGTCCGCGCCTGAGCCTGTCCGGCGCCGCGGCCCCGGTCGTGGCTCCACAGCCGCAGCAACAGCCGTACGCGGCCCAGGGAGCGGGCCCCGGCTGGGCACAGCAGGCCCCGCAGCAGGCAGCCCCGCAGCAGACGCCCGAGCAGCAGCGTTTCCAGCAGCCGGCCGCCGGCGCGGGCATTCCGCCGCAGCAGGGATCCGGCGTCGGCGCGGGGGCGCCGTCGGTCTACGGCGACCGCAGCCCGACCACGTTCCACCAGTTCTCGCTGGACCGCGTGATGCGTATCGGCCGTGCGCTGGAGAACGAGTTGGTGGTCTCCGACCTCCAAGTCTCGCGCCACCACGCCGAGTTCCACGCGACGCTCGACGGCCGCTTCGAGATCCGTGACCTGGGCTCGCACAACGGCACGTACGTGAACGGCCAGCCGATCACCAAGGGCGGCTCGGCGCTGCTCGGCCCGAACGACATCGTCGGCGTCGGCCACTCCACGTTCCGCCTGGTCGGGGACCGGCTCGAGGAGTTCGTCGACACCGGTGAAGTCTCCTTCTCCGCCCGGCACTTGACGGTCGAGGTCGACGGCGGCAAGCAGATCCTCAAGGACGTCTCCTTCGGCGTACCGGAGAAGTCGCTGATCGCGGTCATCGGCCCGTCGGGCTCCGGCAAGTCGACCCTGCTCAAGGCGCTCACCGGCTACCGGCCCGCCAACCAGGGCGACGTCCTCTACGACAACCGCAACCTGTACAAGCAGTTCGCCGAGCTGCGCCAGCGCATCGGTCTGGTCCCGCAGGACGACATCCTGCACAAGGAACTGACCGTCAAGAAAGCCCTCAAGTACGCGGCCAAGCTGCGCTTCCCCGCCGACACCACCGGCGACGAGCGCGAGGCCCGCATCGACGAGGTGCTGCGCGAGCTGAAGCTCGACATCCACAAAGAGAAGAAGATCACCTCCCTCTCCGGCGGCCAGCGCAAGCGCGTCTCGGTCGCCCTGGAACTCCTCACCAAGCCCTCGCTGATCTTCCTCGACGAGCCCACCTCGGGCCTCGACCCTGGCATGGACCGCGATGTCATGCAGCTGCTGCGCGGCCTCGCCGACGACGGCCGCACGGTCCTCGTCGTCACCCACTCCGTGGCCGAACTGGCGATCTGCGACAAGCTGTTGGTGATGGCGCCGGGCGGCGCCGTCGCCTACTTCGGGCCGCCGGAGGAGGCACTGAACTTCTTCGGCTACGACACCTGGGCCGATGTCTTCTCCGCCTTCGAGAACTACCGCGACTACGACTGGGCAGGCCGCTGGAAGGGCTCGCAGCACTACCAGATGTACGCCGCGGACATCGACGCGATCGCACCACAGTCCGTACAGATGCCGCCGATGCAGGCCATGAAACCGCCGAAGCCACAGGGCTGGATGTCGCAGTTCGTCACGCTGGTGCGCCGCTATGTGACGGTGATCGCCTCCGACAAGGGCTTCCTGGCCCTGATGGTGATCCTGCCGGGCGTCCTGGGCGCGGTGAGCCTGCTCATCGACGCGGGCAACAGCCTGCTGCCCAACCCGCCCCGGGCGAACGGCACCATCATCCCGAACGGCACGGCCACCACGGTCCTGCTGATCCTCGCGGTCGGTGCCTGCTTCGCCGGCGCGGCCAACTCCGTCCGTGAGCTGATCAAGGAACGGGTCATCTACGAACGGGAGCGCGCGACCGGGCTGTCCCGTTCCGCGTATCTGATGTCCAAGGTGTTCGTGCTCGGTGTGATCACCGCGCTCCAGGGCCTGATGGTCGGTCTCATCGGCTTCTCCAGCCGGGAGATCCCCAAGCAGGGCCTGATCCTCGGCAGCCAGACCATGCTCGAACTCTGCATCCCGATCATGGGTCTCGGCTTCACCTCGATGATGTTCGGCCTGATCATCTCCGCGCTGGTGAAGACGTCCGAGAAGACCATGCCGCTGCTGGTCATGTTCGCGATCATCCAAGTCGTGTTCACCGGCTGCCTGTTCACCCTGAACGGCGCGATCGGCGTCAACCAGTTCTCGTACCTGATGCCGTCGCGCTGGGCGGTCGGCGCCGCGGGCGCCACGCTCGACTTCAACAAGATCAGCCCGCCCAAGCCCGGCGACAGCGCGGACCCGCTCTGGGAGCACACCGTCGGCGCCTGGGGCCTGAACATGGCCGCCCTGATCGCCCTCGGCATCATCTGCGGCTTCTTCGTGGCCCGCTTCCTGCGCCGCCACGAGCCTGAGGTCATGCGGAAGTGAGTGGGGTCATGCGGAAGTGAGTAGGGCCATGCGGAAGTGAGTGGCGCCATGCGGAAGTGAGTCCGGAAAGCAAACTCACGTGAGTTTGAAAAACAGACGCCGAAGGGCGGCACCCCTCACACGGGTGCCGCCCTTCGGCGTCGATACCGAGACCCAGAGGTCCGCCGGAGGCCTCGGTACGCGTCTCAGTACGCGCTGTTGACGTTGTCGATCGAGCCGTACCGGTCGGCCGCGTAGTTGGCGGCGGCGGTGATGTTGGCGACCGGGTCGTAGATGCTCGTCGAGGTGCCGGACACGTGGTACGCGTTGAACGTCGGCTGGATGACCTGGAGCAGACCGATCGACGGGGTGCCGTTGACCGCGTTGACGTCCCAGCCGTTGATGGCGCTCGGGTTGCCCGAGGACTCCCGCATGATGTTCTTGTACAGGCCGTTGTACGAGCCCGGGATGCCCTTCTGCTTCATGATCGCCAGGGCGTGGTTGATCCAGCCGTTGAGGTTGTTGGAGTACGTCGTCGCCGCGACGGGCTGGATCTTGACGCGCTGGGTGGAGCGGCTCGCGGCCTTCTTGGCCTTGCGGGCGGCCTCCGCCTTCTTCTTGGCGGCGGCTTCGGCGGCGGCCTTTTTCTTCGCGGCGGCAGCGTCGCCCTTGGCCTTCGCGGCCTTCGCCTTCGCGTCGGCCTTCGCCTGGATCGCCTCGGTCTTCACGCTGGCGCCCGCGAGCTGGTCGGTGACGCTGGCCTTGACGCCCTTGATGGGCTCCGTGCTGTACGCCACGTGGGCCGAGGACGCGGCGTCGCTGGTGGTCGTCCCCGCGTCGCTGGGAACCGCCGAGAAGGCGAGGGCGGCGGCGCCGAGCGTGGCGACACCGGCGAGCGCGATCTTGTGCTGCTTCGTCAGCTTGTTCAGCTTGGTCAGACGACTATGACCAGGAGTGTTCATGTTCTTGGGCATGGCGGGTGGACCTCTTCGAATGGCGCGGAGGTCGCTCACCGTCCGGCGGGGACGCGGGTGCTTCCGGCACAAACGCCGCGGACGGGATCCGCGGCGCTGAGCGACGGCTGCAATTCTTAGCGGCCGCAAAAACCCCTGGCAAAGGTGTGACGTACGATCCCGGGTAGTGGATCGGCACAGGGCAAAACGGGACAGACGGGACCGTCTGTCCCGCTCAGGCGGGTCGGGTTTATCTCCTATGTGTCCTAGTACGTGATCTGCGCCCTATGTGCGGGCTCACATCGCCCGCGCCCCGACCTCACCCGCAGTTGCGAGAGCAACGCACCGTGTGAGGGTCCTCCTCCGGGAGGATGAGATGCACGTCCCCGAACTCGTGCCACAGGTAGAGCCCCCGCAACGCCTCCTCATAACTGCGACCTACGGCAGCCCGCCCGGCGACCGCCTCCAGCATCAGCAGATGCGAGGCCTCCGGCTCGTGCAGCCCCGTCACCAGCCCGTCCACCACCCGCACCCCCCGCTCCGGGGTGACGACGAGATCAGTCCACCCGGCACGCGCGCGTACGACCCCGTCGTCCCCGGCGGCGGACTCCACGGCCCGCACGGCGGTGGTCCCCACCGCGATCACCCGCCCGTCCCCCGCGCGGGCGGCATTGATCAACCGGGCCGACACCTCCGACACGGCGAACCGCTCCGGATACGGCGGCTCGTGCACCTCGGCCGACGCCACCCCCGTGTGCAAGGAGATCGGCGCGAACTGCACCCCCCGACTCACCAGCTCCGCCACGAGCCGCGCGGTGAAGGGCCGAGCGGCGCTGGGCATCTCCGCGCTGCCCGTCCCGTCCTCCGACGGCAACGAGAACACCGTCTGGTAGACGGACAACGGCTGATCCCGCTCCGTGTAGGAGTAGCGAATGGGGCGCCCGTAGGCACGCAACAGCTCCGCCACCCCTGCCTCCAGCACCCCTGCCTCCGGCACCTTCGCGCCCCAAGCCGCCTGCCCCGGGACATCTGCGCCGGGCCCGCCCGCACCCGCCCCTTCTGTCTCTGCCCCGCCGCGCTCGGGCGCACCCACTCCAGCTCCCCGCGCGCCCGCCTCCGGCGCCGCCATGCCCGCCGCTGGTACTCCTAGGGGCGCCACGCCCGGATCGAGCACCCCCGCACCGGACACCCGGGCCCACCACAACCGCTCCCCGCGCCCGCTCAGCGGCTCCTCCAGGACCAGCCGCCCATTCCCGGGCAGCCGCACCTCCACACCGGCCGGGCCGCCCGCACGCGCGCGTGAGGTGCCCTTCCCGTCCGGCTCACGCAGTTCGACCGCCCACCGCCCGTCATCGCCCCGCGTGGAGAAATGCACCACCACGCGTGCGTGCCCGATCCACCCGTCCACCGCGGCGGCGAGCGTCGGCGACGTGTTCACGATCAGCAGATCCCCGGCCCGCAGCAGCCGAGGCAACTCCGCGAACACGTGATGCGCCACCTCGGTACCCCGCGACACCAGCAGTCGTACGGCATCCCGGTCGAGCCCCGGCCCGCGCTGCTCGGCGGGCACGCGCGCGGACAGCTCCTCCGGCACCCGCAGGGCCACTGTCACCGCTCCTCCAGGAGGGCCGGTGCGCCGTAGCGCCCGCTCGCGGGACGCTCGTCCAGCAGCCGCAGGAAGGCCGGCACCACCTCGGCCGGCGACGGCCGCGGATCGTCGTCGTCCGGTACGGCCGCCGCGTACAGGTCCGTGCCCATGTCCCCGGGGTCGACCGACCAGACCCGCAGCCCGGGTTCCTCCGCGCCGAGCACGGCCGCGAGATGGTCGAGGGCCGCCTTGGACGCCCCGTAACCGCCCCACGTCTCGTACGCCTCGGCCGCCGCGTCCGAGCTGACCGCGATCACCGCGCCCGCCCGCGAGGCCCGCAGCAGCGGCAGCGCCTCCTGGACCAGCCCCAGCGCGGCCACCACGTTCACCTCCAGCGCCCGCCGCAACCCGTCCAGGGGCAGCTCATCGAGCCGTACGAGCGGTTCGGCGCCCAGCGCGCTCGCGTTGCTCACGACCAGGTCGACACCGCCCAGCTTCTCCGCCGCCGCCACCAGCTCGGCCCGGTGCGCGGCGTCCGTGACATCCCCGGCGACGGCCTCCACGCGCGTGCCGTACGCGGCGACAGCCCCCGCGGTCTCCCTCAGCACCCCCTCGGTCCTGGCGTCGAGCACCAGGTCCCAGCCCCGCGCGGACAGGGCCTCGGCGAGGGCCCGCCCCAGCCCCTTGGACGCCCCCGTGATGATCGCTACCGACATGACACACGTCCCCTCGTCCACTACGCCGCCATCGGCGTGCCCCCAACGTAGGAACGGGACCGCCTCCGCCGCGTCGGACGCCGGCCGCAGTCCACCGGGGCCCTTCGCCCTAGGCCTTGCGGACGAGACGACGGCAGTCACCAGCCCGATCCGCGTTGTCACACCCCGCCGGTACCGTGAGGACATGAGTCAAGGTCCACGGTCCGGCCTCGCGGCGGTGAGTTCCGCGCTGCTGGCCATGAGCAGGCATCTCGAGGTGCGCGACGTCCTCAAGACGATCGTCGCCTCGGCCCGCGAGCTGCTCCACGCGCAGTACGCCGCGCTCGGCGTCCCCGACGACCACGGCGGCTTCGCCCAGTTCGTGGTCGACGGTGTGAGCGACGCCCAGTGGAAGGCCATCGGCCCGCTCCCGCGCCAGCACGGCATCCTCGCCGCGATGCTGCACGAGGCCAAGGCCGAACGCCTCGCGGACGTGCGCAAGGACCCGCGCTTCGAGGGCTGGCCCTCGGCCCACCCCGACATGTCCGACTTCCTGGGCCTGCCCATCCGCGACGACGACGAGGTCATCGGCGCCCTGTTCCTCGCGAACAAGAACTGCCCCAAGAAGGACGGCAGTTGCGGCTTCACGGAGGAGGACGAGGAGTTGCTCTCGATCCTCGCCCAGCACGCCGCGATCGCCCTCACGAACGCCCGCCTCTACGAGCGCAGCCGCGAACTGACCATCGCCGAGGAGCGCTCCCGGCTCGCCCACGAACTGCACGACGCGGTGGCCCAGAAGCTGTTCTCCCTCCGCCTCACCGCACAGGCCGCCGCCACCCTCGTGGACCGCGACCCCTCCCGCGCCAAGGGCGAACTCCAACAGGTCGCCGCGCTCGCCGCCGAGGCAGCCGACGAACTGCGTGCCGCAGTGGTCGAGTTGCGCCCCGCCGCCCTCGACGAGGACGGACTGAGCGCCACCCTGCGCACCCAGATCCAGGTCCTCGACCGCGCCCACACCGCGCGCGTGACCTTCACCGGCCGAGGCTTCCGCGCCCTGCCCGCCGCCCAGGAGGAGGCCATGCTGCGCGTCGCCCAGGAAGCCCTGCACAACGCACTGCGGCACTCCGGCGCGGACCATGTCACCGTGACCCTGGAGCGAAACGGCTGCGGAGCGGTCCTACGGATCACCGACGACGGCAGCGGCTTCGAACCCCAGTCGATCCGCCGCGCCGGACGTCACCTCGGCCTGGTCTCCATGCGGGACCGGACGAACGGCGTCGGCGGCACCCTGACCGTCGAATCGGCGCCCGGAAAGGGCACCACGATCGAGATGGAGGTCCCCGGTGGCTGACGCAATCAAGGTGCTGATCGTCGACGACCACCAGGTCGTCCGCCGGGGCCTGCGCACGTTCCTGGAGGTGCAGGACGACATCGAGGTCGTCGGCGAGGCGGCCGACGGCGCCGAAGGAGTCGCCCGCACCGAGGAGTTGAAGCCCGACGTCGTCCTCATGGACGTCAAGATGCCGGGCATGGACGGCATCGACGCGCTGCGCAGACTCCGCGAACTCGACCACCCCGCGCGCGTGTTGATCGTCACCAGCTTCACCGAGCAGCGCACGGTGATACCCGCCCTGCGCGCGGGCGCCGCCGGTTACGTCTACAAGGACGTGGACCCGGACGCCCTGGCCGGCGCCATCCGCTCCGTCCACGCGGGCCACATCCTGCTCCAACCCGAGGTCGCCGGCGTCCTGTTGTCCCAGGAGGAGTCCAACTCGGGTCAGGGCAGAGGCGGTTCGCTCACGGAGCGGGAGCGCGAGGTGCTCGGCCTGATCGCCGACGGCCGCTCCAACCGCGAGATAGCCCGCGCCCTGGTGCTCTCCGAGAAGACGGTCAAGACCCACGTCTCGAACATCCTGATGAAACTCGACCTGGCGGACCGCACGCAGGCAGCCCTGTTCGCGGTACGCCACGGCCTGACGAGATAGGGATCCGGCGAGGTGAGCGGGGCGCGGCGGCAACACGGAGCGTCCCGTTCCGGGCTGAGATTCATACCGTCGTGGGAATGTCCCCCGAATGGCGCATCCTTTGTGGATCTCCACCGTTCTCCAGTACATGCTGCGGCGCCTGCCGCGGTGATCGCTAGGAGGGCTCAGAAGTGAAGAACCTGAAGAAGGCAGCGGCCGTGACGATGGTGGCCGGCGGGCTGGTCGCCGCCGGTGCCGGGCTGGCCTCCGCCGACGGCCTGGCGAACGGCCAGGCCGCCGGCTCGCCCGGCGTCGGCTCGGGCAACGTCGTCCAGGTCCCGGTGCACGTCCCGGTCAACGCGGTCGGCAACAGCGTGAACGTCATCGGCGTGCTGAACCCGGCCTTCGGCAACCTGGGCCTCAACCGCTGAAGCGGGTCGCCGCGCGACAGTGACTGACCTCCGGCCTCCCAGGGCGTTCCTTGGGAGGCCGGTCCGCTCGTCACCTGGCCATTTGGTCGGCTTGTCGCCCCAATGATCCGAACGGGCAGTCAAACGCGCATGTCCGTGCCGTTCTCGCCCACTCCCGCGTTGATCAGCGCACGACCCGCGGCCGGGTCGGTCACGCAATCGCAGGAGGAACGCTTCCCATGAACATCGCCAAGAAGGCCGCCGTGGCCCTCACCGTCGCCGGTATCGCCGCCGGCGCGTCCGCCGGTGCCGCTTTCGCCGACGCGGGTGCCGACGGCGCGGCCGTGAAGTCGCCGGGTGTCGGTTCGGGCAACACCGTCCAGGTCCCCGTCCACGTCCCCGTGAACGTCGTCGGCGACAGCATCGACGTCATCGGCCTGCTGAACCCCACGTTCGGCAACAAGGGCGTCAACGGCTGACACCCCCAGCAGTAGAGAAGGGCCCCGAGAGTCAACGACGACTCCCGGGGCCCTTCTCTGCACCTGACGAAATCAGAGTGGCTCAGCGAATTCAGCCCGTCCGGCGTTTGAGGACGAGGCCCCTTCAGGGCCGACCGGGGGTCTGGGGGCGGAGCCCCCAGTGGCGCTCACACCAACACCGGGCAACAACGCAAGGAAACATTCAGCGCACCCCCTTCTCCCGCTCCTCCACAACGGAGTTGTACGCCGCGACCTGCGCCCGCCGAGCCGTCCGCTCCACCGGCCGCAACGCCTCCGCCCGCACCGCCATCTCCGACGCGCTCACCGCACCCCCGTGCCCACTCTCGTAGGCCAGGGACACCAACAACCCCACCCGCTGCGCCAGTTCAAGGACCCGCACCGCCCGCGGCGGGTACCCCGGCGCCAGAACCTCCCGCCCCCGCTCCGCCCGCGCGCGATACGCGTCGAGCGCCGCCTCGGCCACCGGCCCGGACGCGGCCACGTCGAGCCGCGACAACACCGCCGTAGCGTCCCGCAGCGCCTCCGCCAGCTCCCGCTCCGCCTCCCCGAGCGAGGGCACATCGGCGGGCGGCGCCTCCCGCACCGGCAGACAGTGCCAGACGACCTCGACATGGACGTCACCGGCGGGACCGGCCTCGTACACCTCGGGAACGAGGCCGAGCGCGACGCCGTAGCAGATCACCGCCTCCTCGGCCTCCAGGGCCCGCGCGTTGAACGCGGGCGGGCCGCTGAGGCCCAGCGGGTGTCCCGAGGAGGGCAGCGCCACGCGCAGCCCGGTCGCCCCGAGGGCGCGCAGCCGCCCGAGCGCGAGGGTGAGTCCGACGGGGGCCGATTCGCCCGGCAGTCCCTCCACCCGGTGCACGGCGTCCTCGCCCACGATGGCGAGCACGGCGTCGTCGGGCGAGACAAGCCCGGCCAACAGGGCATTTCCCCAGGCGGCGAGGCGCCCTGAACGTGGTTCCGAAAGCATGCCCTCCACCCTAAGGACCACACCGATGGAATGGACCGCCCGGCCGGTGGCGTAGATTTCTTCGAGGGCTGCGCCTACCGGCGCACGCGACAGCCGAGACAGGCCGACGATGCAATGGGAGACAGCGCGCTCATGAGCGATGTTCTGGAGCTGGAGGACGTAACCGTGGTCCGGGAGGGCCGGGCTCTGGTGGACCAGGTCTCCTGGTCGGTCAAGGAGGGCGAGCGCTGGGTCATCCTCGGCCCGAACGGCGCCGGCAAGACCACGCTCCTGAACGTCGCCTCCAGCTACCTGTTCCCCAGCAGCGGCACCGCCACCATCCTCGGCGAGACCCTCGGCAAGGTCGACGTCTTCGAACTCCGCCCCCGCATCGGCGTCGCCGGTATCGCCATGGCCGAGAAGCTCCCCAAGCGCCAGACCGTCCTCCAGACCGTCCTGACCGCCGCCTACGGCATGACCGCCGGGTGGAACGAGGACTACGAGGACGTCGACGAGCAGCGTGCCCGCGCCTTTCTCGACCGCCTCGGCATGAGCGACTACCTGGACCGCAAGTTCGGCACCCTCTCCGAGGGCGAGCGCAAGCGCACCCTCATCGCCCGCGCCCTGATGACCGACCCCGAGCTGCTTCTCCTCGACGAGCCCGCCGCCGGCCTCGACCTCGGCGGCCGCGAGGACCTCGTGCGCCGGCTCGGCCGCCTGGCCCGCGACCCGATCGCCCCCTCCATGATCATGGTCACGCACCATGTCGAGGAGATCGCCCCCGGCTTCACCCACGTCCTGATGATCCGTCAGGGCAAGGTCCTCGCCGCGGGCCCGCTCGAGCTCGAACTCACCGCCCGCAACCTCTCCCTCTGCTTCGGCCTCCCGCTGATCGTCGAGCAGATCGGCGACCGCTGGACCGCACACGGTCTCCCCATGGCCTGAACTCCCTTGTAAGAAGCGGGTGCAGGGACATATGCGCCCTGTCCGTGACGGGACCCGCAGCCCTACCATTGACCATGTGAACGACATCGGCACATGGGTGTGGTGGCTCGTCGGCGCGGTGGCACTCGGGATCCCTCTCGTGGTGACCGCGATGCCGGAGTTCGGCATGCTCGCCGTGGGCGCCGTCGCCGCGGCGGGAACCGCGGGCATCGGCGGGGACCTCGTCGTCCAGGTCCTCGTCTTCGCCGTCGTCTCGGTCGCGCTCATCGCCGTCGTCCGGCCCATCGCGAACCGGCACCGCGCCCAACGGCCCCAACTCGCCACGGGCGTGGACGCGTTGAAGGGCAAACAGGCCGTCGTCCTGGAGCGCGTCGACGGCTCCGGCGGCGGCCGGATCAAGCTGGCCGGGGAGATCTGGTCGGCCCGCGCACTCGACACCGACCGCGCCTATGAACCGGGCCAGGAGGTGGACGTCGTGGAGATCGAGGGAGCCACCGCGATCGTCATCTGACCTCGCAGGACTCGACCGATGACCTCGCAGTACTCAACTGAACCGAACAGCACACGAGTTGCGTGACGGTCTGACAGACTCGACCAGCAAGATCTTCAACAACCATAAGATCTTCCGAAAGCGCCGAGGCGGAGAAGGGTACGGGGAGCACGATGGAACCGGTCATCATCGTCTTGATCATCCTGGTGGTGTTGGTCTTCATCGCTTTGATCAAGACGATCCAGGTCATCCCGCAGGCAAGTGCCGCGATCGTGGAGCGATTTGGCCGCTACACACGCACACTGAACGCGGGACTCAACATCGTCGTCCCGTTCATCGACACGATCCGCAACCGCATCGACCTGCGTGAACAGGTCGTACCGTTCCCGCCGCAGCCGGTGATCACCCAGGACAACCTGGTCGTCAACATCGACACGGTCATCTACTACCAGGTGACGGACGCGCGCGCCGCGACCTACGAAGTGGCCAGCTACATCCAGGCAATTGAGCAGCTCACGGTCACCACGCTCCGCAACATCATCGGCGGCATGGACCTGGAGCGCACGCTGACCTCCCGCGAGGAGATCAACGCGGCCCTGCGCGGCGTCCTCGACGAGGCGACGGGCAAGTGGGGCATTCGCGTGAACCGCGTCGAGCTCAAGGCAATTGAGCCCCCCACCTCCATCCAGGACTCGATGGAGAAGCAGATGCGCGCCGACCGTGACAAGCGCGCCGCGATCCTCACCGCGGAGGGCACCCGCCAGGCCGCCATCCTCACCGCCGAAGGTGAGAAGCAGTCCCAGATCCTGCGCGCCGAGGGCGAGGCCAAGGCCGCGGCCCTGCGCGCCGAAGGTGAAGCCCAGGCCGTCCGCACGGTGTTCGAGGCCATCCACGCGGGCGACGCGGACCAGAAGCTCCTCTCCTACCAGTACCTCCAGATGCTCCCGAAGATCGCAGCGGGCGACGCCAACAAGCTCTGGATCGTCCCCAGCGAAATCGGCGACGCCCTCAAGGGCCTCTCCGGGGCCATGGGCAACGTCGGCCCGTTCGGCGGCGGTTCGGGCAACGTCGGAGGCAACTCCGGCAACGCGGGCGGCAATTCGGAACGCCGAGAGAAGCCCTCCATCGACTGACAGACCTTGTGCTACGACACTGGGGCCCACCTCCCGCAGGAGGTGGGCCCCAGTTCCGTTCACATGCCCTACGCGGCCGGCTGAACCAGCCACTCCGGCAAGGCATCGAAGTCCTCGGTACCCAACGCCAACAGCATCGCGTCCGCCGGCGTCGGCTCGAACGGCTGCCGCAGCAACGGCATCCCCGCTTGCTCCGGAGTCCGGGCCGCCTTGCGGTGGTTGTCCTCCGCACACGAGGCCACCGTGTTCAGCCAGGAGTCCTGACCGCCCTGTGCCCTCGGCATCACGTGGTCGACCGTCGTCGCCCGCCTGCCGCAGTACGCGCACCTGTGCCGGTCCCGGACCAGCACACCGCGCCTCGACCACGGGGCTTGTCTTCGGAACGGCACCCTCACGTACCTGCACAACCGGATCACCCGGGGGGCCGGTATATCAACCGCGGCTCCGCGCATACGCAGTTCGGGGTGGGCCTGCTCGACGACAGCCTTGTCCTGGAGCACCAGAACGACGGCTCGATTCAACGACACCGTCGACAGCGGCTCGAAGCTCGCGTTCAGCACCAGCGTGTCCCGCATCCAGCCCACCTCCCATGTGCAACCGGCCCACCGCGCGGCGGGCTTGGATCAACTCTGGCCGGGCACGCCGAGATGGACAACGCAATAAAAAATGTCCGCCTCTGATCAATTCCAAGACCAGAGGCGGGCAAACGTTCAATGAACGTCAGTCTTCTGCGGGCGCTTCGTACTCACCGATCAGCTGGGCACGCGCCAGCGTGTGAAACCGCAGGTTGAAACCGACGACCGCCGGAGAAACGTCCGAGTCCGGACCGAGTTTCTCCGCGTCCACGGCGTACACCGTGAACACATAACGGTGCGACCCGTCCCCGGGCGGCGGCGCCGCCCCTCCGAAGTCCTTCGACCCGTAGTCGTTCCGCACCTGTACGGCGCCCTCGGGCAGCCCCTCGAACTTGCCGCTGCCCGCACCCTCGGGCAACTCGGTCACCGAGGCCGGGATGTCGAACACCGTCCAGTGCCAGAACCCGCTCCCCGTAGGGGCGTCCGGGTCGTAGCAGGTCACGGCGAAGCTCTTGGTCCCGGCCGGGAAGCCCTCCCACCGCAACTGCGGCGAGGTGTTGCCGGCCGCGTAGACCTGAGCGTCCTTGAGCGTCGCCCCCGGCTCGACGTCCTCACTCGTCACCGTGAACGACGGCACGGGCGGGTGGAAGTCATGGGGGAGCGGCCGCCGCTTGAGCTCGGTCACCTCGGTACCTCCTGATCGGTCTCTTCAGTGGACACCGAGCCTAGAACCAGTTGCGCTTGCTGCCGACCTCGGACAGCCACTGATTGAGGTACGCCGCCCAGTCCGTCCCGTGGAAGTCGTGCTGGCCCACCTGGAACGACCGGAAGGTGTCACTGCCCTCACTGAACAGACCCGGCTTCTTGTCCATCTCCAGGATGACGTCCATCGCGTTCTCATCGGCCACGAAGCTCAACTCGACCTGGTTCAGACCCCGGTACTGCGACGGCGGGAAGAACTCGATCTCCTGGTAGAACGGCAGCTTCTGCCGCGTCCCCCGGATGTGACCGCGTTCCATGTCCGCGTTCTTGAAGCGGAAGCCCAGCCGGATGAAAGCGTCCAGGATCGCCTTCTGCGCCGGCAGCGGGTGCACGCTGACCTGGTCGAGGTCACTGGAGTCCACGGCCCGCGCGATCGCCAGCTCGGTGCTCACCCCGATGTGCATCCCGCGCAGCGGCTGACCGTCGATGTTGGTGATCGGCGTCTCCCACGGGATCTCCAGCCCGAACGGCACCGCGTGCACGGCACCCGCCTGCAGCTCGAAGGCGTCACCCAGGCGCACCTTCGTGAACTCGATGTTCTGCTTGTACTCCTCGTCGCCGCTCTCGACCTCGACCTTGGCCTGCAGCCCGACCGAGAGCCCCTGGATCTCCTGGTTCACGGACCCGCCCTGGATCCGCACCTCACCCTGAACGACACCACCAGGAACGACGTTGACCTCGGTCAGCACCGTCTCCACCGAAGCCCCGCCGGCCCCCAGGCTCGCGAGCAGCTTCTTGAACCCCATGACTCTCCCTTTACGTATGGACCCTTGATCCCTACAAACGCGATCCGACCGCGACCGGTTCCGCGCCACACCCTGGCAAGCGGACGGAACCTTGACCACCCCTTGGCACAAGCGAGCCTGGACTACGCTCGGACGCCATGATCGCGCCCCCGGACCGTATGCCACTCCCCAGAGAGTTCTTCGACCGCCCTGTACTGGAGGTCGCCCCCGACCTCCTGGGCCGCGTCCTCGTCCGTACGACCCCCGACGGCCCGATCGTCCTGCGCATCACAGAGGTCGAGGCCTACGACGGCGGCAACGACCCCGCCTCCCACGCCTATCGGGGCCCGACGGCCCGCAACGGCGTGATGTTCGGTCCGCCCGGGTACGTGTACGTCTACTTCACCTACGGCATGTGGCACTGCATGAACCTGGTGTGCGGTCCCGAGGGCACGGCCAGGGCGGTCCTGCTCCGCGCCGGCGAGATCGTCGAGGGCGCCGAGCTGGCCCGCAAACGTCGACTCTCGGCCCGAAATGACAAAGAACTGGCCAAAGGCCCCGCCCGCCTGGCCACCGCCCTGGACGTCGACCGCTCCCTGGACGGCACGGACGCGTGCGCCACGGGCGAGACACCCTTGCGCATGCTGGCCGGTACACCCGTGCCCTCCCATCAGGTAAGCGACGGTCCCCGCACCGGAGTGTCCGGCGAGGGCGCGGTCCATCCGTGGCGGTTCTGGATCACCAACGACCCGACGGTGAGCCCTTATCGGGCCCATACGCCAAGGCGTCGGTCAAGTTGACGCGCCATGGCGGGGGTGCGTAATGTAGTCCGAGCCGCTTGACCCGGGTACGGCATTCGCCAGCAGCCGGAAGCGGCCAACCCACTACTTACAACTCTCCCTCGCTGAGGGCGCATTCGGCGTGCCTGCACGTCTGAATTCGAACTCGCGGAACTCGATTATGAGTTGCCGAGGGGATCGGCTAACGTAGTGAATGTCGAAAGGCCGACAGGCGAAAGCCCAAAGCCCTTGACAATCCCCTCCGGCAGGGAATCGGGACCGGAAACGGTCTGATAGAGTCGGAAACGCAAGACCGAAGGGAAAAGCCCGGAGGAAAGCCCGAGAGGGTGAGTACAAAGGAAGCGTCCGTTCCT
>NZ_JBIWMV010000019.1:0-215709 GCF_044766845.1 Streptomyces sp. NPDC101776
TGTCCTACGAACCCTTCACCCGTCCCCTGCACCTCCTCGGCATGACCCCGTGACCAGCAACTTCACCCACCCGGCAGGACTTTGGAACAGCCCTGTCAAAGCACGCCGCCCGCCGACCGGTTGGGCGGTCAGCTCCTTCCCGCCTTTCCGAAAGGGATCACCACCATGTCCGCGTTCACCGCCCGTCCCCGCACCCGCCTCTTCGCCGCCGCCACCGTCGCACTCGCCGCGCTCTCCCTCACCGCCTGCAACGACAAGCTGGGAGTACAGGACGAGGGCGCGGCCGGCCCGAACTCGTCCACGGCGGCGCCGACGGGAACGTCCGGGGCGAAGACGGGTGGGGCGGGGCAGACGACCGGATCGAACGGGTCGGGCGGGTCCACCGGTTCCACGGGGTCGACCGGGTCTGCGTCGGGGTCGGGGGGTTCCTCGACGGGTGGCGGCAAGACGAGCGGGGGCTCCGGCACGAACTCGGACTTGGGCACGAACTCGGGCTCGAACGCGTCGGCGAGCCGTGTCCCGTGCAGCGGGGCCAACACCAAGGTGACCGCGCAGACCGTCAGCCGCCCCATCAACCACATGCTGCTCACCGTCACCAACACCGGCTCCAAGACCTGCGACCTCTACTACTACCCGGCCGTCAACTTCGGCGACGCCCAGTCCGTACCGCCGGTGATCAAGGACTCCCAGCCCCAGGCGGTGACCACTCTCACCCCGGGCCAGTCGGGCTACGCCGGCGTGGCACTCTCCGGCGGCGACGACGGCAGCGGCACCAACGGCCGTACGGCGAAGTCCCTCTCCGTCTACTTCTTCGACCGCAACAACAACAGCATCAGCCCGGCGGCGACGCCGACACTGCCGGCGAAGGGCGTGTACGTCGACGACTCGCTGAAGGTGACGTACTGGTTGACGAGCGCACAGGACGCTCTCACCTACTGAGCACGCCTACTGAACACATGGGGCCGTTCCTCGGTACGGATCGGCCCCATGTGGGGTGCTGGTTTTCGGTCGGGGGCCGCGCGTACGGGAAGGGCGTGCCGCGGAAGGAACGGTCGACGAGCCGCCGTTGCCCATCCCGTCGTACGGATTCGATCCTGCGTCCGTCGTCGCCCACAGTTCGCGTGCCCGCCGACGCCGATGGCTGCGACGGGCGCTGGTCGTGCTCCGAGCAGCGAGCAGCGAGCAGCGAGCAAGGGGAAGAAGCCGGGGCTGGCGCCCTCGCCCTGGCTGGCGTATCTCCTTTGGCGTGGAACTCATCGACGAGGTGGCACACGACGAGGAAGTTCCGTTCTCCATTTCTCCGCAGCCGTGGGTAAGCCGCTCGATGCCGCCAACGTCTGCTGAGCCTTCCGCCAGGCGCTGAAGGACGTCGACGGGGTGGACGCTGCGGGGTGGACGCCCCGGGAGCTCCGGCACGGCTTCGTGTCGCTGCTGTCCGACCGGCCCGTGATCCAGACCGATGCCATTGTCATCGACGGCATCTTCGGAGCCGATCCGCGGGAGCCGTAGACGCTAAGGCACTCAGGAGTCGGTAGCCACGCAGCAACGCCAGAGGGCCCTCACCGATTCGGTGAGGGCCCTCTGAACTGCGATTTGGCTGTCGGGGTGGCGGGATTTGAACCCACGACCTCTTCGTCCCGAATTAGGATCTGGAAGTTCGCCAATCTGGGACGTGTGTCAAAGCAGCAGGTCAGAGCGTTGGGGTGTGTTGGTCTCCGGTGGTACTCCGAGGTCGCTATCTCAAGATCGTCTCCAGGATTTCTCCATGGCGGCAGGGGCGAGGCTGAGTAGTGGGTTCGTTTGTCACCCGCGCACCAAGTCGCGTAGCGGACCGCGAGCGGTCAAGGGCGAGAGCCACGCATTACGAGTTGTCCGATCTCGGCCTGAGGCCGTCCACGGCTGTCTGCGCAGTACCCTCCGTGCCTGGTCGTGAGCCGTTCCGACACCAGCGGACGATAGAGGACCCCGTCGGACCAAGTGGCGATCGAGACCAGAACTGAGACAGTCGCCCGAGCCGGCGTCTGCCAACGGCTTCACAAGTTCTACTCACCGAGCTGCACGCAGCATCATGGCTCGAGAGATCCCTCCGGGTGGGCACGTCGAGGGCCTGTCGACTAGCGGCAGTGCCCGCCATACTCGGCAGATGCCAAACCAGAGGCCAAACTCGGCCCGCACGATTTTCGCAATCGTCGTGATCGGGGTCGTCGCGGTGGGGATACCCGCGGCGCTGCTTGTGTGGGAGCCTCCGACGTGGGCACAGACGCTAGCGGCAAGTGTCTTTGGGGCAATCACGCTCGCCCTTCTGAGTAGCCAAATCCCGATCCTTCGTCAGAAATGGAAAGATCGAGCTCGTTCGCGTCTCCTAGCGCAGCTACGCGAGGAGCGGAGACACCCAGAGAGGGCGCAGCGCAGGGAGCAAACACACGAGCGACGACGCACTGTTGCGGTCGGAACGCTGTTGCGCGCACTGGCTGTTGGCGTTGTCTGGGGCACCTGGTACGCGCTGCGAAACGTCCTGGATACGTACCAAACCCGCGGGTCCCTGGGGCCCACTGACGCTGGCGACATCATTGTCGCGCTCGGAGGTGCGTCCGCCATTGCGACTGGCGTTGCACTCTTCGTAGTACGCCTCATGCGCGGATACGGGACGATGCGGAAGGAAAGCGGTGCAGGGGCTGAGTCTCGCGGCAAGGGCGCGGAGTCGCGCGGTAAGGGAGAAGCCGAGCTGATCAGGGCTAACGCTGAAGCCCACAAGATCAGGGCTGAGGGCGAGGCCATTGTGATCAAGGCCAACGCTGAAGCGGATGCCGTACGGAGCCGGGCCCGGGCCGAAGAACGTCGAGCGGATGCTGATTACTTGCGTGCTGAGCGGGGCGTCGAGCTCCCGCCGCCTCCCGAGGCCCCACCCGCGATTGGCCCCGCCCCAAGTGCCAATGGGAGCCCTGGCACTCCCGCTCTGCCAGCCGCTCCCGGGGATTCTGACCTCACCTGAGTACGCGCTCTCAGCGTCATCCTGCTCGTCGGCTTCTCGCGGCCAACTCCCAGGGTTGGCTGACGAGTCACGCGCGACTGGCGGTGCGCCACGAACGGTAGGCGGACATGACTGCCAGGGTAGCGGGCCGTCCGCGCTCGTCCTCTTCCGGCAGCCCCCTGCCGGAGAGGGACGGTTTGCAAGCGGTCGGATTCCTGCGAGGAAGTGGCCTTTGACCTGCAACTTTCTACTTTCGGTCTACATCTGATGCCCCCTTGCTGGCCAGAGGGTGCCACAGCGGAGAGCTGGCCCGACCTTCATAGCTCAGGTGCTGTCCAACAGGAGGGCGACCGAAGACAGTCACCTCGAAAGAGGGCAACTCCCCTCGCACGCAGCCTGCTTCACCAGGAGGGGGGCTTGCAGTAGCCGCGCGAGTACTGGTAGTCAGAGTGATCGCAGCTTCAACCGCGCTGCGACTCAGGGGCTGGGGGATAAATGATTGATATGTCGGCATGGAAAGACATCACCGTCGACGTAGTGAACGACCTGAACTTGGATCCACGAAATGTGCGCATCGAAGTGAAGGACACCTCTCCCGAGTCTGACATAATCGACGACCTTTTCCACAACGAGAAGGCGCTTGCTCTCGTGGAAAGCATTTGCAAGATCGGGCTTCTGACTCACGAAGTGCCAATCGCCATCAAAAGAGATGGAAAGTTGGTTGTTGTCGAGGGGAACAGGCGTGTAGCCGCCCTTAAGGCAATCCAGAACCCCTACCTTGCTCCTGAGCACCAAGCGCGAATCACCAAAGCCACTCAAGGTGTAAATCGGGATGCGCTCAGGTCAATCTCAGTCAAGTTAGCCCCAAGCGAAGATGATGCCAACCAACTCATCGCCGCCATTCACACTGGGACCCAAAGACTAGGCTGGTCACCGGCCCGGCAGGCCGCCTTCTTTCAAGCACAAATCGATGCGGGAAAGTCGCCCGAATATCTTATCTCGCACTACCCGACCGTTGAAGTAAAGAAGTTCATCATCAGGAGCCAGATCCTCAACCTATTCCGAAATGCACACTACGAAGATATCGAGTTGCGCGATTACATCAAGAGGCGGAATTTCCCCGTATCTGTATTGGCTCGACTCTATGACTATGACGGATTCCTGGTCGTCGCTAAAATCCGCGTCAACGAACAGAGGGCGACCGTCCAACTAGAGGCACCACAAGAACAATTCGACAAACTGGCCGAAAAGATTATTGGAGATATTAAAACCAAGCATATTAACACTCGTACGCTCAATTCGACACAATCAGAGTTCTATATCGATTACATGGACAAATTGCGTGACCTGGTAAACGTTGATACCGAAACGGAGGTACATGCTCCACACGCTCCCGGGAATGTAACCACGCCCACCGCCACCACGAAAACGGCCACTACACCCGTCTCATCTCAACCCACTTCGCCCACGTCACAGCAGAGCCCGCCTGCCAGTGGATCACCATCGCAGCAGGGCAAGGCGCCGTCGAATCCCACTGGCACGGTGAAGAAGAATGCCACGCCGAGTAAAGTGACGGAGCCGCCAAAGGCGAGCCACAACTACTTGAACCTCGGCCAGATCAAGATTGACCCTGCCTACCCTCCTGCCATTCACAAGATCTATGCGGAACTGGCATTGATCAATATCAAGAAATATCCAAACGCAACCCTTGATCTGCTCCGCACCTTCCTTGAGAAATCCATCAAGGCGTACGCTGAGAAACTAAAAATCGATCTGAAGCAACATGCAGGCCAGCAGTCGGGTAGCGGGTTTGTGCAGCTTGCGCACTGCCTCACCTGGCTTGAAGAACATCTCAAGAACACCAAGCAAACGGCTTTCATTCAGGTGATCAAAAAGGTTCGAGGCAACCAGGTGGGCGTTTACACGCCAACCGTTGATCATATGAACGCCATTAATCACAATCATCACGTCTTTGCCACGTCAGAGGAAGTGCGTGACTGCTGGGATGGCATGGAAGGCCTGATTAGGGTGATGTTGAAGCCATGAACAATTCAGGCTCCGCGATGAAGCACCACAAAAAGCCCATCATTTCCCCCCTGCGGTATCCAGGCGGGAAGGCTGCGCTCTACCCAAGGCTCCGGGCCATCGTCCGGGCCAATGACCTAACTTCGGGCACCTACGTAGAGCCATACGCTGGCGGCGCAGGTGCCGCGCTCGGCTTGCTCGTCACGGGACAGGTTCGGCGAATCGTCATCAACGATCTCGACCCGGCCATCTATGCTTTCTGGAAAGCGATTACAACCGAATCCCTAGAAATCGCCCAGATGATCAAAAGTGTCGATCTCACCGTTCTGGAATGGTCACATCAAAAGGACATATACCTAAATGGCCCTCGTGAGGATTACCTCAGCTTGGGGTTCGCGACATTCTTCCTCAATCGAACCAATAGGTCGGGCGTCTTGAATGGTGGTCCCATCGGAGGGATGGACCAGAGCGGTAAGTATAAGATCGACGCCCGATTTAATCGCGAGACGCTTGTCGAACGCCTTCGCCTGATCGCTCTACACGCAAGTAGAATCTCAGTGCTCAACACAGATGGCATGACGGTAATCAAGCGATATTCAAAAAGAGATAACACTCTGATTTACGCTGATCCCCCTTACTTCGAGAAAGCGGGTTCACTATATCTAAACTCATTCACGGATTCCCATCATTCCGCACTAGCTTCCTGCCTGAATAAGGTGAGCGACGCAAAGTGGTTGCTAACCTATGACAACGTGCCCAGAGTCGCGGAGCTGTATTCGGACAGGCGGCGCGAAGTTTTCTCCCTAAACTACTCGGCGCATAGAGTGACCAAGGCAAATGAAATTATGGTCTTCTCGGACTCGCTCACCGTAGTGTGAGTTATTTTCATCAGTGTCCACAATCTCATGCGCGCTGGAAAGATCTGTTCGGAGCGTGCAGATTTTCCGTCAGGCTGCGAGTGGAAGCCGTGAGGGAATTGGCGAGCCAACCGAAAACCTCCCGTGGGCGCTCGGGGAAAACAATGGCCCGCCCGGCGATCCGGGCGGGCCTAATGAAGTCAGGCATCAAACCCTAGACTCGATGCTTCGTCCACGAAACCGCTGGTCGTCGGGCGCGGAGCGACATTCGCCGGCATGAGTCGGCTAGTGAAGCCTTCGACACACAGCCGCTCAAAGGCGGCTGCAACGGTGTCCGGTACGTCCTGTTCGATGGCCAGACCCAACCTCGGAAAGATGAGCACTCGCTGTAGGGCGCCCACGATCATGTCGATCACCATGCGAGCGTCCCCGATGGAGTCGGTGTACTCCTCCAGGCTCATCCGGGTGGACGCGCATACCACTTCGACTTCAGGCCAGAGTTTGCGCATCATGGCGTATGAGCGTCGCTCTTCGTACGGCTTGCTCACGAGCAGGACGGACGAGGCCTTGACGTCGGCGGCTGCCAACACCGCTTTCGTGAACTCGATGTTCTCCCCGGTGTTCGTGGCACGCGGTTCCAGGAGTACGGCTGAATCGGGCACGCCTAGCTGCAATGCCCGCTCGCGGTAGTGGACAGCCTCACCGCGCGGCATGCGCGCCCGGGTCGTGGGGCTGGTCGCCCCGGTGAAGATGATGACCGGCGCTAGGCCCCGGTGGTACAGCTCCGCCGTCACGTCAGCCACGCCGAGGTCGTGACTGCCCAGACCCACGGCCACCGAACACGGCCGTGGGTCGTGGTGCATGAAGTGGTAGTCCCACAGGAGCCGAGCATCCGCCCATGCCTGTGCCGAGATCATTCCTGTTCCTTCCTGTCCTGTGCCGAGTCGGGAACTTCGAAGTCGTACTCCCACGCGAAGCGAGAAGCTGAGTGAATGCCCACCGCGAACTCCACCACCGTGCCATCTGCTGTGTACGTGGTGCGGTGCAACTCGACTACGGGCTCACCAACGGGGAGCTGTAGGAGCTGCACTTCGTCCGCCGTCGGGATACGGGCGAACAGGCCCTCTCTCATGTGGTCGATCTCGTATCCCGCGTCGTAGAGGACCCGGTACCCGCCGCCACGGCCGGCAGGGCCCGGGGAAGGGTCAACGATGCGTGTTCCCTCGACGTGTTCCGGCCTGTAGTAGCTGGTCAGGGTGTGAGTCGGCTGCGTCCCCTCCTTAACGAGTCGGGCGCGTGCGTACACCTCTGAGCCGACTGGGACGCCGAGCCCTTCCGCGACAAGGTTGTTCGCCTGGACCCGGCTTACGGTCTGCGTCTGCTCGTTGCGCTTGTACGCACGACCTGAGGCGACTCGGTCAGCGATGAACGCGACTTCGTCACTGTCGCGCCACTTCGCCTTGTCGTACCGAGCGATGCCCAGCCGTTTAAGCGGAGTACGCGGACGCACCACAGTGCCGTGCCCGCGCGTGGAGGTCACGAGGCCTTCAGCCTCCAGGGCCTTGTAAGCCTTGTGGACGGTCTCCTTCGATCCTTCCCCTGCCTCTACTAGCTCTCTGATCTGCGGCAACAGAGTGCCCGGTGGACGCTCACCGCTCTTGATCTGCTCCGCGAACCTGTCCGCCAGGTCGCGCCACTTCGGTGCCACGCAGAACTCCTCTCGACGCGAACCAGTGAAGCACAGTCCTAGGACTGTTGACAGTCCCAGGACTGCGTGCCATCTTCTTCTCAGGGCCGCAGTCCTAGGACAGCTGCTCTGGAAGGGGCCTTCTTTGGGCTGCCTCCCACGTAACGCAAGACACAACTCCACAGCGTGATCCACCGCAGACCCCACGGCCGTGACCGAACCGGCTGAGGCGAGTGGAGACCAGTCGGTCATCTCCCGTCAGGGACACGTGCCGACTCAAAAAAACGGATCTGCCCAAGGGCACGAACGCCGCGCGAAGAGACCGAGATGCGATTCCTCGGAGGAGCGGGACGGAGGCACAGATCCATATCGCGCAGTACGGGCCGTCACCTCCCGAAAAAAGGTGTCCGGCGCGGCTCAGGCCCGCGCACTTCTACTTCCGCCGCGTGATTGCTGCGGCCGGTTGCCTCCGCTGTTCGTCTCGTACGAGCAGCGCTGAGGGGAGCCGGATTGACCGACTTCCACGGCGCGCGGCCCCGGTGCTCGAACACCGGGGCCGCTTTTCGGGCCGTCCACCTGTGAGAGGAACCACGACCCAATGGACCACATCGTCACTGTTCAGGAAGCTGTTACCGCGTTCGCCGACTTCATGGAGCCGACGAACGCTGAGCTGGACGCGATCGAGCAGGAGATGCCGCTGATCCTGGCGCGCGTCGACCTGCTCGACGCGCGGATCATCACCCTTGACCGGACCCCGACCGAGTTGGACACCCGCCGTGTCCGCCGTGCGCGGCGTCGGGTGCTGGTGGAGGGTCTGGCTCTGGTCAACCGCACCGCCGACGTCACGCTGTCCGGGGGCGTTGCATGAGCGCCCTGACGCAGAATTTGACGGCCGCGCACGCTGAGGTGAAGGCGGAGATCGCGCGGACCGACAACAAGGTCGCGCTGCTCCTGGCCTTCATCGGCGCGGTGCTCGCCGGAACGTGGACGATGGCCGCCGACCTGCCCCTGTACTGGCCCGCCGCCACCGTGGGTGGTCTCGGTATGGCGCTGCTGATTGCGGCGGCCGGTCTGCTGCTCCGGTCGGTACGCCCTAACCTGTCGGGCCGGCACGGCTTCCCGCTGTGGGCCACCCTCACCCCCGAGCAGATCACCGACACCGTTTCTCGGGATCTGGCCGCGGACATTGCGGGTCTGTCCCGGCTGGCGGTGGTCAAGTTCACCGGTCTGCGCCGTGCCGTCGACCTCACCCTGACCGGCGGCGCCCTGCTCATCCTTGCCGTCGTGCTCGCGCTTGGGGGTGCGGCATGAACTCCAAGAGCACCAAGACCGTGCTGCCCGCCGTGGCGATGACGGCCGTGTCCATGGTGCTGACCCTCGCGGTGGTCCTGATGTGGCTGGGTGCGGCGGTGCCGTGGCTGGTCGCCCTCGTGGTCGGTGTGGGCATCGACGGCGGATGGCTCGCCACCCTCGCCTACGAACGCCGCCTCGCCTCCCAAGGCGACCACAGCCGTACCGTGACCGCGGTGGGCTGGTTGTTCGGCCTGGTCGCCACCGGTTTCCTGGTCGCCCACGCGCTGACCTCCCAGGCGCCTGCCGCGTGGTTGGCGGTGGCGTGGCTGCCGATCGCGGCTAAGGCCCTGTGGCTTGTCCACGGCTTGTGGGAGCGCACTGCGCTGACTCCGCTCGCTCTGGACGCGATCCGCGGTATTCAGCAGGAGGCCCGCGACGAAGCCGCCGTGGCCCGCGCCCGCCTGCGAGCGGAAGCGACCTCCGAGGAGACCCGGCTGACCGCTGTGACGGGTGCCGGGGCCCGCGTCGCCCGCGTCCAGGCCAAGACCGCCAAAACCCTCGCCGGAGCATGGTCCACGCTGGAGACAGCGCGGCGCGGCGAGGACACTGGCAGGGCACTGACCAGCGTGACGAGCCGCGTCACACCCGACGTCACACCCCGCTGGGAACTGCCCGTATGGGGCGCTGTCGAGCCCGTTGCCGCGCTGGAGTCGGTCCCGTCCGCACTCAGTGACAGCGAGTTGGACACGCTCGTCGACACGATCCGCACCAGCCAGACCCCCGCCCTGTCGTATCGGGAGATGGCGGTGCGCTTCCGCGCGGCCGGCCACTCCGCCTCCGAGGTCCGCCTCCGTGCGGCATGGAAGCGGGTCGCCTGATGTCCGCCGCGTGGGGCAAGTGCTACGACCCCACCGGGGCTCGCCACGGCATACCGACGTACCCGTGGCGCCTGGCCCCGGACGGGTTGGCCACCCGACGGCAGTTACGGGCCCTGGGGCTGCGTCCGGGCGGTCAGCAGATCGCCGCGCAGGCCATGCGCATCAACCGCCGCGCAGGCAGCCCGCGCGTGGCCTACCTGTACCGCGTCGACTGCGCGCTGCCGGTCCGGCCGATGACCTCGCGCAAGTGGGGCGCCCTCGCCCTGGCGATGCTCGCCCGCCAGACCTGCCCGGCCTGCGGAGTGATCTACAGCTACTGCATTTCCCGCCGTCACGGCATGTGCGGGATCTGCGTCGACGCCAACCAGACCTGCCAGAAGGGGAGTTGACATGGGTAAGCCCGATACGCGTCGCCTGGACAAGGAGATCAGGCTGACGCAGCGCAAGCTGGAAGCGGTCCGCAACGGCGAGATGTGGCCCCTGACCAGCCAGGAACGCCGTCAGGTGCTGCGCGGCCTGGTCGGCGGTTCCTACCGGGTGGCGCGGGGCAAAAGCACTGCCCGCGCCGAACAGCAGATGGACTCCGTCTCGGAGTCCGCCCAGTTCCGGCTGATCGCCGAACTCACCGCGTTGCAGGGCGAGCGTCAGCGGATCGTGACCGAGGCCGCCAAGGACAAGGCGGCGAAGAAGTCGTCGGGTTGGTGGTGAGCGTGGCTGCCACCGAGACGCCTGCGGGTGAGTGCCCGCAGTGCTGGGAGCACGCGCACAACAAGCGCATCCACCGCGCGCTGAAGCCGCGCCAGGACTGCAAGCCGTGCCTGGACCACATGAACAACGGCTGCCCATACCTGGTGCCCAAGAAGAAGTCGAGCTGGTGGTGAGCATGGACGACCGTTGCCCCGCCGCTCACCCGCAAGACCTCACCGCCTGTGTCGGCCCGGTCACTGTGAGCGTGCTGGACGCGACGGGTGCCGGGGCTGACGGGTGCGAGCATCACGGCGCCCGTCTGCTGGCCTCCCTCGACGGCGCTCGCGTGTACCCGCTGCCCGATGCCCCGCCCGGGGCCGCCATCCGCACCTTCACGGCCGCTGACGGCATCCGCCCGTTCTGCTGGGTTGAGGGCCCGCGCACCAAGCCCTCGAAGCTCAGCCGTGCCGAGAACCGCGCCCGCGAGGGCTACTGACATACCTGCTGTACCGGGGTGGTCGTCCCTGCCACGGACCCGGCCACCCCGGCAACTCCCCAACCTTCCGCCCCTGCTCGGGGCAGTCAGGAGCACGTTCAGCATGTCCGAGAACGTCATCAGCCTCCACAAGAACCCCGACCCCGATCCGCCCGCCGACGCATCCGTGACCACGCTGACTGTGGTCCCCGACCCCGCTCCGGCCAAGCCCATACCGCTGTGGGTGCGCTCCGGTCGCGCCGTGCGCACCGTCATCACGCACGAGACCACCAAGACCACCGCCCGCGCGGTGGCCCGGCACGGCCTCTACACGTTCAACGGGGGCCGGATCGTGGCCCGTCGGACGTGGGACGGCAAGACCGGTGCCCGCTACGAACGCATGCTCCGGGCCGCCGAAGCTGCGGGGAACTACGAGGTGGCGGAGGAGTGGGAGGAGCGGTTGCAGCGCTTCCGCGAGGCCCGCCACCGCCGCCGCATGGACCTGCTCCACTCCCCGCTGGACGTGGCCAAGGGCGTCGGGGTCGGCGTCGGAATGAGCATCGGCGTCCTGGTCGCCCTCGGGGTCGTAATGGCCATCAACAACCACGACATCACCGACGTCATCACCCCGCTCGCAGCGACGATCGAGTTCATCGGCCTGCTCATCAGGATCGTGCAGGTCGTATGGGGCCCCGCCCTCGTGATCGGCCCATTGCTGGCCCTGTTGGGCATGTGGGCTGTCGGCAGCAAGCAGCAGGCTGCCCCCGCATGGGTCATGCCCGCGAACGTCCGCAACAGCGAAGGTGAGCCGATCACCCCGTCCATCGTCGTCAAGGCCCTGCGGGATCTCGGCATCCCCGCCATGCGCAACGCCATCAAGGAGATGGGCGACGCAGGCGCGGCCATGCTGGGTCCGATCCGGATCGCCGGATGCGGTGTCGAGGTCGACGTCACCCTGCCCTCTGGGGTGTCGACGAATGAGGTGCAGCAGCGTCGCCGCAAGCTGGCGGAGAACCTGACCCGGCACGAGCACGAGGTGTTCATCACCATCCCCACCGCGGCCCGCACGGTGCGGCTGTGGGTGGCGGACTCTGGTGCGCTGGACGAGCCGATCGGCCCGTCGCCGCTGGTCACCGACGAGACGATGACCGCCGACTACGCCAAGGGCAAGGCACCGTGGGGTCAGGACCTTCGCGGCGACATGGCAGCGCTGAGCCTGTATCAGCGCCACCTCCTGATCACAGGGTTGTCGAACCAGGGCAAGACCGTTGCTCTGCGCTCTTTGGCCCTGTGGCTGGCGCTCGACAAGTCGGTGCAGTTCTGGATCGGAGACCTCAAGGGCGTGGGCGACTGGGCCAAGTTCCTGGGTCTGGCCGCCCGGCTGATCCAGGGCCCGACGGATGACCACGTGATCCAGGTGACCGAGATGGTGGAGGACGCGGTGGAGGAGATGAACCGCCGTATCCAGGCTCCGCCCGGAACGGTGTTCCCTGCGCTGATCGTGATCGTCGACGAAGCGCAGATGGCGTTCATGTGCCCGGTCCTCGACGACGAGAGGCGCCCCTACGGCGGCTCCAAAGCCACCTCGCGGTACTTCATGGCCGTCCGCAAGATTCACAACCAGGGCCGCGCGGTGAACGTCCTGATGTGGCAGGGCACACAGGACCCCACCGACCAGAACCTTCCCAAGCTGGTCCGCGAAGGAGCCCACACCCGCGCCTCCCTCGCCCTCGGGACCGAGTCTCAGGCGCGGATGGCGCTGGGGGACAAGGCAGTCGACGGCGGCGCCGCACCCAACCTGCTCCGTCCAGGGCTGGATCAGGGAACGCTGGTCCTCGCATCGTCCGGCATCGACATTCCGGCCGGGCAGGCGTCCATCACGGTACGCACGCACTACATCGACGACGACGCGGCCGAAGCCATCATCGAGCGCGCCAAGGCCCTGCGCGACGGCGTCACCACGCTGACCGTCATCGAGCGGGGTGAGCAGCGCGACGCGCTCGCCGACATCGCCGCCGTACTCGGGGACGCCCCGCGTGTGCTCACTCAGGACGTCCTCAAGCGGCTGGCCGTACTGGACGCGGACACCTATGGCGCCTGGTCGTTCATCAACCTCAAGCGCGTCCTGGACGGCACCGGAGCCGAGCCCTACAAGTCGGACGGCCGCATGGTCGTCGGTGCCGAGCGCGTCTCACGCGCCCTCACCAACCGCGACACCGACCATTCCGCTTCCGACGCCGGATAGCAGGGAGCCACCCCCGCCCGGGGCAGGGAGGCAGGGAGAACTCCCTGAACCCCTCCCTGCCCCACCTCCCTTGCCCTGACCTGCGCAGATGATCAATCAGGGAGGCAGGGAGGCGGCGCAGGTCACCCCCCGAACACCCCCTCCAGAGCACACCCCGAAGGGGGTGTCCCTGCCTCCCTGAACACTCACCGAAAGGGATTCCGCATGTACCGCGAAACCACCCCCGGCAGCGTCCGGCCGGACGCCGCAATGACCGAAGACGATGCCGCCGTTGAGGCTCGCCGGATCATCGCCGACGCCTACCGGCCCACCGCCTACCGCGACGACACCCCGGCCCCCGCCTACGGCACCGCCCCGCCCGTCATCCAGCCGGGACGCCCCCCGATGAGCCAGGGCGCCACTGACGCGAGCGTGCTCATGCTCGCGGGTGGCACCGCCACGGCCATGGTCGGCGGCACCGCGGCCGTGCTCATGTACCTCTCGCAGTTCGCCGACCCGCTCGTGTGCGGCCTCGTGTTCGGCGCCCCCACCGCCCTCGTGCTCGCCCTCGCCCGGCTCGCCACCAAGGCCAAGCCCGCCCCGGACGTCCACCACCACTACGAAGGACCCGTCTACCAGGACCGGCGCAACGTCCACACCCGCACCACCGGCGTGTGGGCCAAGACCAACAACCACCAGTAGCGACGCCAAGGGCGGCCCCCGTCTCGCCAAAGTCCGGGGCCGCCCTGGTCCAACCAGAACCCGTCAAGGAACTGGAGACATCCAGCATGACCCATGACCTCCGTACCGCGCTGCTCCGCGCGGCACTGGACGCTGCCGCGCGCGGCTGGCACGTCTTCCCCCTCCGGCCCGGCACCAAGCGGCCCGCCCTGCACGGCACTGCCGCCTGCCCCGGCATCGGCGAGTGCGCCCGCGGCCACCGCAAGTGGGAACAGCGCGCCACCACCGACCCCGACCGCATCCAAGCGGCCTGGTCCCGCACGCCGTTCAACGTCGGCATCGCCACCGGCCCCTCCGGGCTGGTCGTCGTCGACCTCGACATGCCCAAGGACAACAGCAGTGCGGGCGCACCTGACGGCGCGACTACCTTTGCAGCGCTCTGCGAGCGAGCCGGACACCCCGTCCCCAACACCTACCGGACCCGGACCGCGAGCGGCGGACAGCACCTGCACTTCACCGCCCCCGACGGCATCCGCCTCTCCAACACAGCAGGGACCATCGGTGAGTTGATCGACACCCGTGCATGGGGCGGATACGTCGTAGCCGCGGGCAGCATCACCCCCACCGGAGCGTACGAAGCGCTGAGCGGCTCTGTGGCGGCCCCCCTGCCCGCGTGGCTGCACAGCATCCTCGAACCGGCCCCCAGGGCGCCTCAGGCCCCTTCAACGGCTATAGCGGGGCAATCACGCCGATATGCGGATGTAGCGCTCACCATTGAGACACGAAACGTCGCCGCGGCCCAACTCGGGGCGCGGGAAGCCGCGTTGTTCCGGGCAGCGCGCGCCCTGGGACGGTTCGTCGCGTGGGGCGACCTCTCCCGCAGTGTGGTTGAGCAGGCTCTTCAGGAGGCAGGGGAGGCCGGCGGACTCACCGTCGCCGAGTGCCGCTCCACCCTCCGCAGCTCCCTGAACTGGTCCATTACCCACAACTCCGCTTGCCGGGATGCGGCATGAGCACCCCTCCCCGTCCCCTCCTGAAGAGCATCCCCGACACTCCGACCAGCCCGCGCGCCGCCCGACCGCCCGCACCCCTGACGGCCGGGGGCGAGCCGACTGTCGCCGCCCGTAAGGGCGTCCCCACGGCCCTTCTCTCTGGCCAGCAGGTCGGAGACGGCCGTTACCCCCTCGCGTGGCTCACCATCACCGCGTCGCGCGGTGTGAAGCCCACGGCCACCTCCACATGCCTGTGCGGCAGGGACCGCAGCGCCGTCGGTCACGCAAACGTGCACGCCCTGATCGGCGACCACGCAGATCACCGCGACACCTGCCCGCTGCGCACCCCGAAGGAAGGAAGGGCCGCCGCATGACGAGCAACTACACGAACGCTGATCTGTGGGAAGGGTTCGAGCACATCGAACCCGAGCAGATCACCGGCCCCGCCTGGGACGAACCCGTACCCCTGCGCACCCGCCCGCCCCTGCCCGACTTCCCCGTGGACGTCCTCCCGGCCTGGCTGGGCAACATGGTGCGCGGTGTCGCCGAGGAGACCCAGACCCCGGCAGACCTCGCCGGATGCCTGGCCCTGGCCGTCCTGGCCACCGCCGCCGGCGGGCGCGTCAAGGTGTGCGTACGCGGCCACTGGCGCGAACCCGTGAACATCTACACCGCCATCGCCCTGCCCCCCGGCAACCGCAAGTCCGCCGTCTTCGACCTCATGGTCAAACCGCTGCTCGACGCGGAAAAAGCCCTCATCGAACTCTCCGGACCCATCCGGGCGGAAGCGGAAACCCTGGCGAGGCTGGCCAAGGCGGCAGCCGAGAAAGCCGCAGGAAAGGCCGCCAACGCGGAGCCCGAACACCGCGACGCCCTGACCGCCGAAGCCGTCCAACTCGCGCAGGACGCCGACAAGATGAGGATTCCCACCGAACCGCAACTCGTCGCCGACGACGTGACCCCGGAAAACGTCGGAACCCTCCTGGACGAGCAGGGCGGACGCATCTCCTGCCTGAGCGCCGAAGGAGAGCTGTTCGACATCATCGCCGGCCGCTACACCGGCAAGCCCAACATGGGCATGTTCCTCAAAGGCCACGCCGGGGACATGCTCCGGGTCAACCGGCAAGGCCGCAGTGCCCAACACGTCGACTCACCGGCAGTCACGATCGGCCTCGCCGTCCAGCCGGAAGTCCTGGACGCCCTCAGCCGCATCGACGGAGCAGACGGACGCGGCCTGCTCGCCCGCTTCCTCTACTCCAAGCCCCTGTCCCTGGTCGGATCCCGCAACCTGACCCCCGCCCTGCTGGACGAGCAGGTCGCCGCCACCTACGCCAAACACCTGGCAGGGTTGACGCTCGCCCTGGCGGACTGGACCGACCCCGCCCTCATCCAACTCACCCCGGAAGCAGACGCGGTCCTGTTGGCCTTCCAGAAGGTCACCGAGTCGCGGCTGGGTCCGGACGGGAGTTTCGCACCGATCGTGAAATGGGCGTCCAAGCGGGACGGCGCCGTGGCCCGCATCGCCGGACTCCTGCACCTTGCCGCCCACCCCGAGGACGGATGGCACAAGCCCATCGACGCGTCCACCATGGCCGCCGCCACCGAACTGGGCGACTACTTCACCGCCCACGCCCTGGACGTGTTCAGCGTCATGAGCGCCGACCCCGCCCACGAATCCGCGGTGACCGTCCTCGCGCAACTCGTCTCCAGCAACCCCGCACAATTCACCAAACGCGAGCTGTTCCGGATGCTGCGCCGGGCAGAGTTCCCCGCCATCGGCGACCTCGACCCCGCCCTTTCCCTGCTCGAAGAACACGGCTGGATCCGCCAGCAGCCACCGCCCCCACGCACCGGTCGCGGCGGCCGGCCGCCCTCCCCGCGCTACGAAACCCACCCCCGCATCGCACGCGGAGCCTGACACAACCCCCGGACCGCTGACACAACTGACACAACCCCCCGCACAAGCCGTTGACCTGCACGAACGAACGGGATCACGTTTTTGACAGAACTGAGTTAAAACTCGACAGAACCCCCGGCAGCACTGCCGGGGGCCCTGTGACAGAACCTCCCCCGAAGAGGTTCTGTCAGGTTTTAATTCAGTTCTGTCAAAGATCCAGAACCCGATAAAACCGCAGCTCAACGGCTTATCGGCGAGGTTCTGTCGGTTCTGTCACGGGATCCCGCTTCCTCGTGAGGAGTCACCGCCACATGAGCACCGCTCCGCGACTGGAACCCCCGGCCCTTCCCCCTGTCTACCTCCCGAGCGACATCGCCAAGGCACTCCACTGCTCGGAGTGGTGGGTGAAGGAACAAGCCCGCAAAGGACGTATCCCCTTCACCAAGCCCGCAGGGAGCTACCGGTTCACGGCCGAGCACTTCGCCGAGATCATGCGCATCTTCGAGAGCCGCCCCGCCGAAAGCAATGACGCTCCTGTGCCAGCAAAACAAGCACCACGCCGCAGTGCGACCGCAACGGTGGCGTCCGTCACCTCCCTGAAGGCAAGGCCGCCACGCAGGGCGCAAGGCCGCCAACCGCAGTCCAGCGCAGCCTGATTCCGTGTGCCGCCCGGCTCTTCAGCCGGGCGGCACACCCGTTCATAGGAGAAACAAGGTGGGTTATGCCGAGAGTCTCGGCAGCTACTGGCGCGGCCGGTACAAGCTCGCGCCGGGCAAGTACGCCACCGTCCGCGATGCCGATGGAGATGCCATCCGCTTCCGGACCAAGGCCGCGGCGAAGAAGTCAGCTGACGCCGAAGAAGCGAAGCTGTTGGCCGGAACGAAGAAGACGCCTCGTGAGCGAATCACCTTCGGTGCCTACGTCAACCGCTGGTATGCCGCACAGGACTTGGCGGCATCCACCATGCAGAACTACCGGCGGCACATCGAAGAGCACTTGCTTCCCGCGTTCGAGGATTCTGCCGTTGCCGACATCCTGAGCACCGACATTGCCGCTTGGGAGAAGCACGAACGCGCCGTGCCCTATGCGGCATCCAGCGTCAAGACGTGGCGGGCGACACTGCACCTGATCCTTGCCGACGCTGTTGACGAGGGGCTGCGCGACTCCAACCCGGCCACCAAACGCCGCGGACGAGGAAAGCGTGCCGGCCGCTCACGTAACCGTGGCCCGGAGAAGGCAGTCACGACCGCACTGGGCATCCTGCTGCTCGCCGAGAGAATGGCCCTGCTGTCCGGCCGCGATGACGAGTTTGTTGCGGGCATCGTCAAGGGCTACACCGGCATGCGCTGGGGCGAAATCGTTGGCCTTGAGCCTGAGTTCGTCCGACCGAAGAGCATCAGGGTGGAGTGGCAGCTTTACGAGCTGGACACCGGCGAACTGCACCGCTGCCCGCCTAAGGACGACTCCTACCGCGACATCGACACTCCGGATTTCCTCGCCTCGCTGCTGGCCAGGCACATCGCCCGCACGAGACCGAAGCCTTGCGAGTGCCACGGACTGGCCTACGTCTTCCGGGGCCACGGAACGGCCAACGGCTCCGTAAGTCGCCCCGGGGCGAAGCTGGTCGACGTGGCGCGTCGCTCCGGCGTATCGACCGGCACTGTCTCCAACGTTCTCAACCGTCCGGATGCTGTGGCGGGGCCGACTCGTCTGAAGGTGCTGGAAGCCGTCAGTGATCTCGGATACATCCGCAACGCCGCATCGGGGGAGTTGGCTGCGCACTGGCGGCGCTCCGGTTTCGCCACATGGCTCTTTCGACCAGCCGCGACAGGGCGGTACCCCGGACGAGGCAGCCAGGAAGAGCGGCCCGTTCCCGTCGTTGCTGAGCCGTGGCCCGGCATCCCGGCACGCGGGCGAGGAGCGTCCAAGAGGGCTGAGGCGTGCTGGGTGCCGATCGCCCCGGGGCTCACCCCGCACGGGCTGCGCCACACGCACAAGACCCTGATGAGGGAAGTGGGGACCCCGCCAAAACTCATGGACGAACGCATGGGCCACGAGGACGGCTCCGTCCAGTCGCGCTATGACCACATCACGCCCGGGATGCGGCAGACGCTGATGACTGCGCTCACCGGGATGTGGGAGGAAGCGTTGGACGCGCGCAGGACCATGAGTCTCGGCTCGCCCGTGACCGCTCTGGATGCGCTGCTGAAAGCTCGTTAGCAGCGTGCTGATCTGGAGACAGATTCCAAGATCTTCTCCAGGATTTCTCCAGAGAGGCCCTGGAGAACGAGGCAGGCCCGGTGCTGATTACTCAGCACCGGGCCTGACCTGCGATTTAGCTGTCGGGGTGGCGGGATTTGAACCCACGACCTCTTCGTCCCGAACGAAGCGCGCTGCCAAGCTGCGCTACACCCCGATGTCGCCACTCATCTTGCCGGTGTTACTGCTCATCGCGGCGACGTCGTTTACTTTAGCCCACCGCTGGCTAGAGACGAAATCCGGTTTTGGCACGGTGGCGGATCGGGTTGGGGCGGGCGTGGTCGAGGGCCACGAGGAAGACGGAGAGGGCGTAGAAGGCGAGGCCGAGGAGGAGGGCGTTGCCCAGGACGCTCTTGTAGCCGTGCTGTTCGACGTTCAGGAAGGAGTAGAGGTAGCGGCCCGGTGCGCCGGGGAGGATCAGTTCCCCTCGGACCAGGTACACCGCCAGGTATGTCATCGGGTACAGCAGCCACGTCGCCGCCATCCGTACGTGCAGCCGGCCGGGGGTGGTCAGGAACAGCCAGTCGATCACCGCCGCGATCGGTGTCACCGTGTGCAGGACCTGGTTCGTCACGGCCTGCCAGCCCGTGGGGGCCGTCGTCCCGCCCGTCATCGCGAACGGGCTCGACGCGTGCGCCAGGATCAGGTGGTACACCAGGCCGGTGATCGTGATGTAGAGCAGAGCCGCGCCCGTGACCAGCGGGGAGAGGGGGCGGCGGGCCGTCCAGGCTCGGCGGGCCGTGGCGATCATGACCAGGGCCAGCACGATGTTGCTCTGGATCGTGAAGTACGTCAGCACCCGGATCGGGCTGCCGAGGAACAGGTCGACGGTCACCGCCGCTGCCGCCACCAACGCGACCAGCAGTCGGTACGCCGCCGTCAGCGGGCGACGGTACGGGGCCACCACCGCGGTGGCGGGAACGGGTGAGGCGAGCAGCGCGGGCATGCCGGGTACCGCGGGGAGGTCCGGGATGTCCCTGGGTATCGGGGCGGTCATGTCCTCACGCTAGGCAGCGGGGACGAAACGGGCGATACGGGTGGGCTGGATGAGGTACCCCGTCCGCTCTGCACCCTGCCCTCGACCCTGAACGTGCCCCCGCCTCGCCCATGTCTCTGACCCGGCTACTCCCCACTCCCGGCCCTCTGCCCCTGCTCTCCGGGCTGGCCCCCCGGTTCCCACAGGCCCCCCACCCGGGTACCTCAACTCCCCCCCCGAGTCTCCGAGGTACCCGCCCCCCACCGAGCCCCGGTAGCCCCGGTGCTGCCCTCCCCCCCCCCGACGACCTACTCCCGCCCCACCAACGTCAACAACGAAGCCTCCGGCGGACAAGCGAACCGCACCGGCGTGTACCGATTCGTCCCGCACCCCGCCGACACGTGCAGATACGACGTCCGCCCCTCCGCCGTATGCCGGGAAAGGCCCTTCACCCGGTCCGTGTCCAGGTCGCAGTTGGTGATCAGGGCGCCGTAGAAGGGGATGCAGAGCTGGCCGCCGTGGGTGTGGCCCGCGAGGGTCAGGGGGTAGCCGTCCGCGGTGAACGGGTCCAGTACCCGGAGATACGGCGCGTGCACCACGCCCATCGAGAAGTCGGCGTCGTCCGACGGGCCGCCGGCCACGCGCGCGTAGCGGTCGCGTTTGATGTGCGGGTCGTCGAGGCCGGTCAACTCCACCGACGCGCCCTCGAGTTTCAGCGTGCCGCGCGTGTTCGTCAGGTTGAGCCAGCCCGCCCCGTCGAAGCCGTCCCGCAGGTCCTCCCACGGGTTGTGGATGATTCCCACGACGGGCGGGTTGCCGTTCAGGCCGTGGCGGCCCGCGCTCTTCTCCAGCAAGTACCGGGCGGGGTTACGGGGTTTGGGGCCGTAGTAGTCGTTGGAGCCGAAGACGTACGCCCCCGGGAACTCCATCAGCGGGCCGAGCGCGTCCAGGACCTCAGGGATGGCCTCCGGGTCGGAGAGGTTGTCCCCGGTGTTGATCACGAAGTCGGGGCGCAGGCCCGCCAGCGAGCGCAGCCAGCGCTGCTTCTTGCGCTGGCCGCCGACCATGTGGATGTCGGAGACCTGGAGGACTCTGAGCGGGCGCATGCCGGGGGGCAGGACCGGGACCGTCACCCGGCGCAGTCTGAAGGAGCGGGCCTCGAAGCCCGCCGCGTAGACCAGACCGGCGGCACCGGCCGCCGCAATTCCCAGGGGTACTCCGTATCGCGCGCGCATTCCTCCATCGTGTCAGACCCCACTGACATGCCTGACACCCCGTTCGCCGCCGCCTCCTAAATCCGCGGGCGGCCGACCTCACGCACCTGCGAGAATCAAACCCATGACCACCACGCTCAAGTCGAAGCTGCAGGAAGACCTCAACACCGCGATCAAGGCGCACGACAAGCTGCGTTCCTCCACGCTCCGGCTGACGCTCACCGCGATCACCAAGGAGGAGGTCGCGGGCAAGGAGAAGCGCGAGCTCTCCGACGACGAGGTCCTCAAGGTGATCACCAAGGAGGCGAAGAAGCGCCGCGAGGCCGCGGACGCCTTCGCGCAGGGCGGCCGCCCCGAGCAGGCCGAGCAGGAGAAGGCGGAGGGCGTGATCCTCGCCGAGTACCTGCCCAAGCAGCTCGGTGACGAGGAGCTGACCGCGATCGTCTCCCAGGCGGTCGCGGAGGCGAAGGCCGCCGGCGCCGAGGGACCGCGCGCCATGGGTGCCGTCATGAAGATCGTGAACCCGAAGGTGGCCGGCCTGGCCGAGGGCGGCCGCGTCGCCGCCGTGGTGAAGAAGCTCCTCGCCGGCTGACCCACCCACGACTTTCTACGACGACGGGGGCGCCCCTTGCGGAAAGGGGCGCCCCCGTCGTCGTAGACGAAGAGCCTGAACGGCCGGTGGCCGCGGGGGAGTTGGTTGGCTACCCCCGGTTGCCGCCGTTCCCGTTGCCGTTGTTGCCGCCGTTCGACGTGCCCTGGATGAAGCCGTCCGGGAGGGAGAACGTCGGGTCCGGGGTGGTGCCGCCGTCGGTCGTGCCGGTGGTGGTGCCGTCGGTGGTCGCGCCGCCGTTGTCGTTGTTCTTGCCGCCGTCGTTGTTCTTGTCCTTCTCCTTGACGGGGTCCGGGATGTTGACGAGCTGGAAGTTCTCGACCTGCTTGCCCTCCAGGGCGCCGGTCATGGCGTCCTTCCAGATCGGGCCGGGAGTGTCGGCGCCGTAGACCTGGTCGTGCCAGACGCCGCCGATGCGGATGGAGGTCATCTCGATGTTCTGCTTGGCGCTGCCGACCCAGACCGCGCCGGCCAGGTTCGGGGTGTAGCCGACGAACCAGGCGTTCTTGCGGGAGTCCGTCGTACCCGTCTTACCGGCGCTCTGGCGGTCGGTGAGGCCGGCCTCCTGGCCGGTGCCGGAGTCGACCACGCCGCGCAGCACGGTGTTGATGGTGTCGGCGGTCTTCTTGCTCATCGCCCGCGAGCAGGTGGACTTGGGGACGGCGAGCGACTTCTGTTCGTTGCCCACCTTCTGCGTGATGGACTCGATGGCGATCGGCGTGCAGTACGTGCCCTCGTTGGCGAAGGTCGCGTACGCGGTGGCCATCGTCAGCGGCGAGAGGCCCTTGGAGCCGAGCGCGATGGCCGGGACCTCGGGGATCTTGTCGCCGTTGCCCTGCACGACGCCGAGCTTGTTGGTCATGCTCACGACGGGGCAGAGGCCGATGTCGGAGATCATCTGCACGAAGTAGGTGTTGACCGACTTGGCCATCGCCTCCTTCAGCGCGTACGGACCGTGCTCCGACTCGCTCTCGTTCTCCACCGTCGCGCCGCCCGTGTTGACCCAGTTCTTGCCGCTGCAGGTCGAGACGGGGCTCGGGTAGTCCATCGTGTACGGCGACGGGTACTGCTGGGTGGCCGGCAGGCCCTGCTCCAGCGCCGCCGCCGCGACGAACGGCTTGAACGTCGAACCGGTCGGGAAGCCGAAGTTCGAGCCGCCCATGTCGGCGTTGACCGAGTAGTTGTACTCCGTCTCGTTCTTGCCGTAGCCGTACGGCTTCGACTGGCCCATGCCGAGGATCTTGCCGGTGCCCGGCTCGACGAGGGTGGCCGCGGCGGCGACCGAGTCCGACTTGTAGATGTGGTCCTTGAGCGAGGCCTGCACCGAGTCCTGGGCCTGCGGGTCCAGGGTCGTACGGATCGTCAGGCCGCCCTGGTTCCAGATCTTCGCGCGGGCCTCCTTGGTCTTGCCGAAGACCGGGTCGCTCAGGAAGACCTTCTCGACGTACTTGCAGAAGAAGCTGGCGCCCTTGACCGCGGTGATGCAGCCGTTCTTCGGCTGGCTGACCTTCAGGCCGAGTTCGCTCTGCTCGGCCTTCGCGGCGTCCGCCTTGGAGATGTCGCCGACCTCGGCCATGCGGGCCAGCACGGTGTTGCGGCGCTTCTTGGCCTCGGCCTCGTCGTTGATCGGGTCGTAGCGCGTGGGCGACTGGACGATGCCCGCGAGGAGTGCCGACTGCTGGAGGTTCAGGTCCTTGGCGTGCTTGGAGAAGTAGCGCTCGGACGCGGCCTCGACGCCGTAGGCCTGCTCTCCGAAGAAGGTGATGTTCAGGTAGTTCTCGAGGATCTTCTTCTTGCCGAGCTTCTCCTCGATCTGGATCGCGTACTTCAGCTCGCGGACCTTGCGGCCCAGCGTCTGCTGGGTGGCCTCGGCGACCTTCGTCGGGTCGTCGCCGGCCTCCTCGACGAAGTAGTTCTTCACCAGCTGCTGCGTGAGGGTCGAGGCGCCCTGGGACACCCCGCCGCTCTGCGCGTTCTTGTTGAGGGCGCGCAGGACGCCCTTGAGGTCGATCGCTCCGTGCTGGTAGAAGCGCGAGTCCTCGATCGCGACGATCGCCTTCTGCATGTACGGCGCGATGTCCTTGAGCTCCACCACCGTGCGGTCACGGGAGTAGACCGAGGCGATCTGGTTGCCCTTGCTGTCCAGGATCGTGGTGCGCTGGCTGAGCTGAGGGCTCTTCAGATTGTCCGGGATGTCGTCGAACCCCTGGACCGAGCCTTTGGCGGCGAGCCCCAGCGCGCCGGCCGCGGGCAACGCGATTCCGGCCATGACGGCACCGGCGAGCACACTGACACCGAGGAACTTGGTGGCCTGCTGCAGAGGGGACAGACCACCACCCGAGCGCTTTTTTGGCATGGGGGCAGCCTACGTTCTCATTCGCCGGACACGTGTATAGGCCTTGGCCTAAGCTGCTCTCAACTGTCACAGCAGAGCGGTCACGTATCAATACGTCCGGCGACCCCGAATCGTTCCGGTCGTTCCTCAGTTTTTTGTCGGGGGCGTGTCCGAATCCGCCTCCTGTGTCACCTGGTGCCCCTTGTGGCGCATGTCAACTGTCCCGGTTTGCCGGGAAAGTCACGCATGTCGCCAGCTCACTCCCCCGGGTGATCTGCCGCTTACCCATAGTCCGTTCGGGCCATTCAAGATTGGGCCCGAAGGGGGTGTTGCGCTGTGCCCACCTTCCGTAACGTCCTCAACTGGCGGCGGTGAATATGCCGCTGCCGCCGTGGGGGAGCCTCGATTCGGGAGAGGACGGCGCCGGTATGGGCTGGGTAACCGACTGGAGTGCGCAGGCGGCCTGCCGCACTACCGATCCGGATGAACTGTTCGTTCAAGGAGCAGCGCAGAACAGGGCGAAGGCAGTGTGCACCGGATGTCCGGTACGCACGGAGTGCCTCGCCGATGCGCTCGACAACCGCGTCGAATTCGGCGTGTGGGGAGGAATGACGGAGCGGGAGCGCCGCGCACTGCTGCGCAGGCGGCCCACTGTCACTTCATGGCGCCGGCTACTGGAGACCGCGCGCATCGAGTACGAGCGAGGGGTCGGCATCATCCCCCTCGACGACGACGAGATCTACGAGAACTACGCGGCGGTGGGCTGACGCCCACCGGTCCCTTCGGGGCCTACCTCGGGCGATCCCCGGGGCACGCGCCCGGAGGTCCGCGTCAGACCTGCGTCTCGGGCAGCTCCGGCCGACCGGCCGCGAGCCGGTTCCCGATGTCCCGCAGCCCCGCGAGGTCGTGCACATCGCCGGGCAGCGCGGCCACTTCGGCCACGGCCACCTCGGGGTGGCGTGCGGTGAAGCGGTCACGTGTGCGCTGCTCACGGGAGAGCAGTCGCATGCGTTCGGCGTGCAACTTGAGCAGGCCTGCGGTGAGTTGGTCCACGGATCGCTCGTCGGACCGCTCGTCGCCGGGCGGCTGGTCGTCCGTGGCGGCGGACCGCTCCTGGTCCGTGTCGGCGGGGGAGCCTTCGTCAGGAGCTGCGGCACGGGCTGTCGTCTCGGAAGCGGGAGATCTGGGACCGGGAGATTCTGAACTTCCGTACGTGTCGGGAGAGTTACGAAGTCCAGCTTTCCCGCCCACCTGATCGACAATGCGGGTCTCTTCAAGATTTTCCGCGGCGGCGAGTGCCCGCTCGGCCGACAGCCGGGCGGCACCACTGCCGTGCACCCGGTTGAGCACCAGACCGGCCAGCGGCATCTCCTCGGCCGCCAGCCGCTCCACGAAGTACGCGGCCTCGCGCAGCGCGTCCCGCTCCGGGGCCGCGACCACCAGGAACGCGGTGCCGGGCGCCTGAAGCAGCTTGTACGTCGCGTCCGCGCGCGTGCGGAACCCGCCGAAGGTGGTGTCCATGGCGGAGATGAACGTCTGGATGTCCTTGAGGAGTTGACCCCCGAGCAGCTTGCCCAGGGTGCCCGTCATTATCGACATGCCGACGTTGAGGAACTTCATCCCGGCCCGGCCGCCCAGCTTCGCCGGTGCGGTCAGCAGCCGGATCAACTTGCCGTCCAGGAACGAGCCGAGACGTTTCGGCGCGTCCAGGAAGTCGAGCGCCGAGCGGGACGGCGGGGTGTCCACGACGATCAGGTCCCAGTCGTGCTGGGCGCGCAACTGGCCCAGCTTCTCCATCGCCATGTACTCCTGCGTGCCCGCGAAGCCCGCCGAGAGCGACTGGTAGAAGGGGTTGTTCAGGATCGCGGCCGCCCGCTCACGGTCCGCGTGCGCCTCGACGATCTCGTCGAAGGTGCGCTTCATGTCGAGCATCATGGCGTGCAGTTCGCCGCCCCCGTCGACGCCCTTCACCCGCCTCGGCGTGTTGTCCAGCGAGTCGATGCCCATGGACTGGGCGAGCCGCCGGGCCGGGTCGATGGTCAGGACGACGACTCTCCGCCCCCGCTCGGCCGCCCGCAGCCCGAGCGCCGCCGCGGTGGTCGTCTTGCCGACCCCGCCCGAGCCGCAGCACACCACGATGCGGGTCTCCGGGTCGTCGATCAGCGGGTCGACGTCGAGCACGCGCGCGTGGGAGATGTGGTGGGAGCGGGAGCCCTGGGCGGTGTTCTGTGCGCGGGCCGTATCCGGACTCATGACATCCCCTGCTTCCGCAGCTCGCTGGCGAGTTCGTACAGGCCCGCGAGGTCCATGCCCTCGGCGAGCAACGGCAGCTCGTGCAACGGCAGGCCCTGCTCGCCGAGCACCGCCCGCTGGTCGTGCTCCAGCGCGTACCGCTCGGCGTACTCCTCGGCCTGCGCGAGCAGCGGATCCACCAGCTTCTCGGCGTTGCCGCCGCGCCGGGCCCCGCCGAGGCCCGCGGCGGACAGCGACTGCGCCACGGCGGTGCGCGGCACGGCCCGTACGAGATCCAGGTCGGTCGCGTCCAGCACCTCGGGCCGCACCATGTTCACGATGATCCGGCCCACCGGCAGCCGGGCCGCCCGCAGTTCGGCGATGCCGTCCGCGGTCTCCTGGACGGGCATCTCCTCAAGGAGCGTCACCAGGTGCACGGCCGTCTCCGGGGACTTCAGGACCCGCATCACCGCCTGTGCCTGATTGTGTATCGGGCCGATCTTCGCGAGCCCGGCGACCTCGTCGTTGACGTTCAGGAAGCGGGTGATGCGGCCGGTGGGCGGCGCGTCCATGACGACGTAGTCGTAGGCGAACCGCCCGCTCTTCTCCTTGCGGCGTACGGCCTCGCAGGCCTTGCCGGTCAGGAGGACGTCCCGGAGGCCGGGCGCGACCGTGGTCGCGAAGTCGATCGCCCCGAGTTTCTTCAGGGCGCGGCCGGCGCTGCCCAGTTTGTAGAACATCTGGAGGTAGTCCAGAAGGGCCCGTTCGGGGTCGATGGCCAGGGCGTACACCTCCCCGCCCCCGGGAGCGACGGCGATCTTCCGCTCCTCATAGGGCAGCGTCTCCGTCTCGAAGAGCTGCGCGATGCCCTGGCGACCCTCGACCTCGACGAGAAGCGTCCGCTTCCCCTCGGTGGCCAGGGCCAGCGCGAGGGCCGCGGCTACCGTGGTCTTGCCGGTACCGCCCTTGCCACTGACGACCTGGAGCCTGCTCACGTCTTCGAGCCTAACCAGTCCGCGCCCGAACCAACCGGGAGGCTGTGGATAACGCGACGGACAGCCCGACGGATACGCGACGGACACGTGCCGGACAACGCGGCCACGGGCGGCCGGTTCGCAGCCGCTAAAGTCGGCCGCATGACCAAGTGGGAATACTCGACTGTGCCGCTGCTCGTCCACGCCACGAAGCAGATTCTGGACACCTGGGGCGAGGACGGCTGGGAGCTCGTCCAGGTCGTGCCCGGGCCGAACAACCCCGAGCAACTGGTGGCCTACCTCAAGCGGGAGAAGGCATGAGCGCCGTCGAGGCCCGGCTGGCCGAGCTCGGTCTGACCCTGCCGGCGGTCGTCCCGCCGCTCGCCGCGTACCAGCCCGCCGTGCAAAGCGGTGTCTACGTGTACACCTCCGGCCAGTTGCCCATGGTGGACGGCAAGCTTCCGGTCACCGGCAAGGTGGGCGCCGAGGTCACCGCGGAGGAGGCCAAGGAACTGGCCCGCACCTGCGCGCTGAACGCCCTCGCGGCGGTCAAGTCCGTCGCCGGTGACCTGGATCGCGTCGCGCGCGTGGTGAAGGTCACCGGCTTCGTCGCCTCCGCCTCCGACTTCACCGGCCAGCCCGGTGTCGTCAACGGCGCCAGCGAACTCCTCGGCGAGGTCCTCGGCGACAAGGGCGTGCACGCGCGGAGCGCGGTCGGCGTGGCGGTACTGCCGCTGGACTCACCGGTCGAGGTCGAGATCCAGGTGGAGCTGACGCAGGCGTAGTCGCTGTCCCGGAGTGCGTGACCGGGCGTGATCGGTGTCCTGGAGTGCACGTTGTTGCCTCTCGAACATCCGCGCGCTACGGGATAGCCTCCGCCCATGGCGAACGGTCAGTGGTACCCGGAGGAGTGGCCCGAGCGCATCAGGGCGCTCGCGGAGGGCCGGCTCACTCCGGTGGAGCCCCGGCGGGCGGCCACGGTGATGCTCCTCAGGGACACCGGCACCGACACCGGCCCCGCCGTCCACATGCTGCGCAGACGCGCCTCCATGGCCTTCGCCGGGGGCGCGTACGCGTACCCGGGCGGCGGTGTCGATCCGCGCGACGACGACCTTCACGTCCGCTGGGCGGGCCCCACGCGCGCGTGGTGGGCGGACCGGCTGGGCGTCGACGAGACGGCGGCCCAGGCGATCGTGTGCGCGGCGGTCCGGGAGACGTACGAGGAGGCGGGCGTCCTGCTCGCCGGCCCGACCCCCGACTCCGTGGTCGGCGACACCACGGGCCCCGACTGGGAGACGGACCGGGCCGCCCTGGTCGCCCGTGACCTGTCCTTCGCGGAGTTCCTCGACCGCCGGGGCCTGGTCCTGCGCTCCGACCTGCTGGGCGCGTGGGCCCGCTGGATCACCCCGGAGTTCGAGACCCGCCGCTATGACACGTGGTTCTTCGTGGCGGTCCTCCCGGAGGGCCAGCGCACCCGCAACGCCTCCACGGAGGCCGACCGTACGGTGTGGATCACCCCGGGCGAGGCGGCGTCGTCGTACGACAAGGGCGACCTGACGATGATGCCGCCCACCATCGCGACCCTGCGCGGCCTGATCCCTTACGGCAGTGCGGCCGAGGCGCTGTCGTCGGCCCCGGAGCACGATCTGACCCCTGTCCTCGCCCGGGCCAGCCTGGCGGACGGCGAGATCGTGCTGGCGTGGCCGGGTCACGAGGAGTTCACGAAGCACATCCCTGTGGGCGGGGCGCCGGCATGACGGGTCCGGCGAGAGACACCCCGCGCATCCACCCCACCGCACCTCACCCCAGAGAAGGCGCCCCCGCATGACCGACGCAGCCGCTCTCCCCGGCCAGCCACGTGGCGGGGTCCTCGCCGGACCCGCCACCGCGCGTGCCGTCAACGTGCTCGCGCCCAACGCGTCCGTGATGACCCTGGACGGGACGAACACGTGGATCGTCGCGGAGCCGGACTCCGAGTCGGCCGTGGTGATCGACCCGGGGCCGCTGGACGAGGGGCATCTGCGCAACGTCGTCGATGTGGCGGCGAAGGCGGGCAAGCGGATCGCGCTGACCCTGCTGACGCACGGACACCCCGACCACGCGGAAGGCGCCGTCCGCTTCGCCGAGTTGACCGGTACCAAGGTGCGCGCGCTGGATCCGGCGCTGCGGCTCGGGGACGAGGGGCTGGGTGCCGGGGAGGTGATCCGGGTCGGCGGGCTGGAGCTGGTCGTCGTGCCGACGCCCGGGCACACCGGAGACTCCCTGTGCTTCCATCTCCCGGCCGATCAGGCCGTCCTGACCGGGGACACCGTCCTGGGGCGCGGTACGACCGTCGTGGCGCATCCTGACGGCCGCCTGGGCGACTATCTGGACTCGCTGCGGCGGCTGCGGTCCCTCACGGTCGACGACGGCGTCCACACCGTCCTGCCGGGCCACGGGCCGGTGCTGGACGACGCCCAGGGTGCCGTCGAGTTCTATCTCGCCCACCGCGCCCACCGGCTCGCCCAGATCGAGACGGCCGTCGAGAACGGTCACAGCAGCCCGGCCGAGGTCGTCGCCCACGTGTACGCGGACGTCGACCGCTCCCTGTGGCCGGCGGCGGAACTGTCGGTGCGGGCCCAGCTGGACTACCTCAAGGAACACGGCCTGATCTAGGCGACGGTCTGATCCGGTCCCTGGGGGCGCGGGGTCTTCACTCCGTGCACGCGCGCGTACTCGGCGGCCAGCCACGGGCCCAGATCGTCGACGTACGACCGCAGCACGCGCGCGTCTCCCGTCGGCCCATGACCGAGGACGGCCGCCCTGCGCAACTCCGCCGCCCGCCCGGGGTAGTACGCGGCGAACGCCTCGGCCATCTCCCCGAGGTCGCTGGTCCAGCCGTTCCAGCGGGGCATCACGAGGGTGAAGCCGGTGCGGACCAGGTGCCGGGACATGAAGCGCACCAGGGGGCGCCGGGCCGTGTCCGTGTCCTCCGTGGACGCGATCCGCTCGCGCCAGCGGGGGAGCAGCAGCCCCAGGTCGCCGTTCGTCTCCCGGGCGAGCAGCGAGTCGGGGCGGTAGCGGGGCAGGTCCTCGGCGAGGTCCTCCCCGAGCAGCGGTGTGCACAGGCAGGCCACGAACCACCCCAGGTCGTACGTCTCCGGCTCGCTCAGCAGCCGTGCCCAGCCGTACAGCAGCGTGCCGACGCCGTCGATCTCCGGGAACTCCTTGTCGAGCGCCTCGCCGAGGTCGCGGGCCGCGGAGCGGTCCTCCTCGGTCGGCTCCCGGCGGGTCACCACCAGCAGGTCCAGATCGCTGCGCCCCACGCGCGCGGTGCCGCGCGGGATCGACCCGTAGAGGTACGCGCTGTTGAGGCGTCCCCCGTAGAGGTCGATCAGCCGGTCCCGCGCGGTGGCGACGACCGGTCGGAAGGCGTGCGGGACGCGTCCCAGGGAGCCCTCGCGTTCGATGTATCCCTGGGCGTCGAGCCCTCTGTGGGGGACGGTTTCGGCCATGGGATCACTGTGCCGGGAGACGGGCCCCGGGGGAGTGCTTTTCCGGTCGTCGTCCTCCGGTGTCCCGAAGCCGTACGGGGTCATCGCCAGCGGAACATCCTCAGTCCGCGGCTGTAGTCGCCGGCCTCGCAGGCGACGGCCACCAGGTCGCCGTTCGCGGCCACGAGGGACTCGAACGCGGTGCCGCGCAGCTTGCGCCGGGCCACGACCCGGCCGTCGGCGGGGTCGAGCACGCTGAGGCGGCCGCCGTACTCGTGGACGACCAGCAACCGGCCCTGGTGGGCGAGTTGGGTGTCCTGGTAGGTCTCCTCGCCGTGCCACTCCCAGAGGAACGCGCCGGTGGAGAGGGAGTACGCCCCGAGCCGGTTGCCCCGGTCGAGCTCGGTCCTGTCCTTGGGGACCAGCCCCACCACCAGGACGTCACCGGTGACGGCGATCCGCTCGCCGAACCTCTCGTAGCCGTCCGGCGGGGCGAGCGTCACGCCGTCCGCGCCGTCGTCGTCCAGCACGAGCAGCCGGTGCTCGGCGCGTGCGCCGCGGACGCGGGTCCGCAGGGTCGCCACGAAGGGCTGCGCGCTGATCACGGACACGCTCTCCAGGCCCGGGTCCGTGAGGTCGTGCTTCCAGCGGATCTCGCCGGTCCGGAGGTCGAGGGCGCGCATCACCGGCCGCGTCTCCCAGTCCTTCCAGGACTCGCCGGCCGTCGCGAGGAGACCTCCGCCGAGGGCGACCTTGGCCGGTATGTGCCCCAGGAGGGCCGCGTCCTGCTTCCGGCGTCGTACGACCTCTCCGGTGTCGACGGCCAGCCAGGTGAGGCCGACGCGCTTCACGTCCCGGCGGCCGTCGTCGCAGTGCAGCACCACGACCGCGCCGTCGTCGAGGTCCGGGGAGGCCAGGGCGACGGCCTGCGGGCCCGGTGGGCGCCAGGTCCACAGCGGTGCGCCCGTGGTGGCCCGGAACGCCTCTAACCGGTCGGCGTGGGCGATGACGACGGCGTCGGCCTTCAGCCACAGGCCCAGCGGCTTCAGACCGCCGTCGGCGTGGTCGTCGGCGCTCCTCCACAGGGAGCGCGCCGATCTTCGCCACCAGGAGTGCCTCCAGGCCGACTCCGGTGCTCTGTCCTCGTCCATCCCCACCCCTTGGGTCCCCACCCGGCCACACGCGAAGGGCCCCGCAATACGAGCAGGGCCCTTCGTAGTCGTACGAAAACTGTCCTCAGCGAGCAGCGAGCAGTCGTCGGCCGGCGGTCCTCAGCGGGAGCGCTTGGCCAGTCGCTCCACGTCCAGCAGGATCACCGCGCGGGCCTCCAGGCGGAGCCAGCCGCGGCCCGCGAAGTCGGCGAGCGCCTTGTTGACCGTCTCGCGGGACGCGCCGACCAGTTGGGCCAGCTCCTCCTGCGTGAGGTCGTGCACCACGTGGATGCCCTCCTCGGACTGCACGCCGAAGCGGCGGGAGAGGTCCAGCAGGGCGCGGGCCACGCGTCCGGGGACGTCCGAGAAGACCAGGTCGGACATCGCGTCGTTGGTCTTGCGCAGCCGGCGGGCGACCGCGCGCAGCAGCGCGGAGGCCACCTCGGGGCGGGCGCTCAGCCAGGGCTGGAGGTCGCCGTGGCCCAGGCCCAGCAGCTTGACCTCGGTCAGCGCGCTGGCGGTCGCCGTGCGCGGGCCCGGGTCGAACAGCGACAGCTCGCCGATCAGCTCCCCGGGGCCGAGGACGGCCAGCATGTTCTCGCGGCCGTCCGGGGAGGTGCGGTGGAGCTTCACCTTGCCCTCGGTGACCACATAGAGCCGGTCTCCGGGGTCGCCCTCGTGAAAGAGGGAGTCCCCGCGCGCGAGGGTCACCTCACTCATGGAGGCGCGCAGCTCCGCGGCCTGATCGTCATCGAGCGCCGCGAAGAGCGGGGCGCGCCGCAGAACGTCGTCCACGAGTTCTCTCCTTGTCGACCTGCTCAGGGGATGGTGCTCCCCCTTGTTACCAGGGGACCGTGCTCCCCATTTTGCTGGACCGTCCAAACAGTGTGATCTGTCACAAGGATGCCGCACAGGTGTCCCGAGGTAAGCGGCAGGGGTCCAATTGGGGGCTGATCTTCGGGGTCCGGGGCGGATGTCAGTGGTGGGCTCTAGGCTGGCCGGGTGTCCAAATCGCCGGTGAGAGCACAGGCCAAGGGGGCTGGGCGGATGGTTGTACCTCGTGATTCCGCTGTGGGCGAACAGGGCCCTGACGGCGGTAGGAAAGTGGTGAAAGGGGCAAAAGGGGTGGCTGCTGTGAAGGCCGAATCGCACACCGCTCTGGTCCGCCGTGCCCGCCGCATCAATCGCGAACTGGCCGAGATCTATCCGTACGCCCACCCGGAGCTCGACTTCGAGAACCCGTTCCAGCTCGTGGTCGCCACGGTCCTGTCCGCCCAGACCACCGACCTGAGGGTCAATCAGACGACGCCGGCCCTGTTCGCCAAGTACCCCACCCCCGAGGATCTGGCCGTCGCCGACCCGGAGGCGGTCGAGGAGATCCTCCGCCCGACCGGGTTCTTCCGGGCCAAGACCAAATCGGTGATAGGGCTCTCCAAGGCGCTGGTCGAGGACTTCGGGGGCGAGGTCCCGGGGCGGCTCGAAGATCTCGTCAAGCTGCCCGGTGTGGGCCGCAAGACCGCCTTCGTGGTGCTCGGCAACGCCTTCGGGCGGCCCGGGATCACCGTGGACACGCACTTCCAGCGGCTCGTACGACGCTGGAAGTGGACCGAGGCGACCGAGCCCGACAAGATCGAGGCCGCCGTGGGAGCGCTCTTCCCGAAGAGCGACTGGACGATGCTCTCGCACCACGTGATCTTCCACGGCCGCCGGATCTGCCACGCCCGCAAGCCCGCCTGCGGCGCCTGCCCCATCGCCCCGCTCTGCCCGGCGTACGGCGAGGGCGAGACCGACCCGGAGAAGGCGAAGAAGCTGCTCAAGTACGAGAAGGGCGGCTATCCCGGCCAGCGCCTGAACCCTCCGCAGTCCTACCTGGACGCGGGCGGGAAACCGGCGCCGCCCCTGGGATCGGCATGACGACGACGTCGGGGGCCGGATGACGGAACGATCTCGGAGGTATCGGGCGTTGATCGGTGTGAACGGGGGTGGGGGATGACACGCGCGAGCAATACCCAGGGTGTGGGGCTCGACAAGGAGGGGCTGCCCGACTGGCTGGATCCGGTGGTGCACGCCGTGGAGACGGTCGAGCCGTTGCAGCTGAGCCGGTTTCTGCCGCCGGAGGACGGGGCGGGTCGGCAGTCGGCGGTGCTGATCCTCTTCGGAGAGGGCGATCGGGGGCCCGAGCTGCTGCTCATGGAGCGGTCGACGTCACTGCGGTCGCATGCCGGGCAGCCGTCCTTCCCCGGTGGCGCTCTCGACGCCGAGGACGGTGATCCGACGGGCGACGGGCCCTTGCGGGCCGCTCTCCGCGAGGCCGAGGAGGAGACCGGGCTCGACCCGGCCGGAGTGCAGCTCTTCGGGGTGCTGCCCAAGCTGTACATCCCGGTGAGCGGCTTCGTGGTGACACCGGTGCTGGGCTGGTGGCGGGAGCCGACACCGGTGGGCGTGGTCGACCCGAACGAGACGGCCAGGGTGTTCACGGTCCCCGTGGCGGATCTCACGGATCCGGCCAACAGGGTCACGGTCTCGCACCCCAGCGGCTTCCTGGGTCCGGCATTTCTGGTCGAATCGGCACTTGTCTGGGGTTTCACGGCCGGAGTCATCGACCGCCTGCTGCACTACGCGGGCTGGGAGCGCCCCTGGGACCGCGAGAAGCAGGTCCCCCTCGACTGGCGGTCATGACAAGGTGTCCGTCGTGCTGTGTCTTCCCGGGGGACGCCGTATCCGATTGCCGCTCCGCGGCGGGCCGGCCCCCCGACCGACCTGGAGTGATCGCGAAGTGCTGAGGCGAGGCCTGAACCGGTGAACGTGCTGGACATCCTGTTGCTGGTCGCCGCCGTGTGGTTCGCGATCGTGGGCTATCGCCAGGGGTTCGTCGTCGGCATCCTGTCGGTGATCGGGTTCCTGGGCGGCGGCCTGGTCGCCGTCTACACACTGCCCGTGCTCTGGGACGCGCTGACCGACAAGTCGGAGGTCAGCACCACCGCGGCCGTCGTCGCGGTGATCGTCGTCATCGTCTGCGCCTCCGTCGGCCAGGCCCTGACCACCCACCTCGGCAACAAACTGCGCCGGTACATCACCTGGTCCCCGGCCCGCGCGCTGGACGCGACCGGCGGCGCCCTCGTCAACGTCCTCGCGATGCTCCTGGTCGCCTGGCTGATCGGCTCCGCCCTGGCCGGCACCACCCTGCCGACGCTCGGCAAGGAGGTCCGCAGCTCCAAGGTGCTGCTGGGGGTGTCCCGGGCGCTGCCCTCGCAGGCCGACACCTGGTTCGCGGACTTCTCCTCGGTCCTCGCGCAGAACGGCTTCCCGCAGGTCTTCAGCCCCTTCGCGAACGAGCCGATCAACGACGTCCAGCCGCCCGATCCGGCCCTCGCCTCCAGCGCGGTCGCCACCCGCGCCCAGCAGTCCATCGTCAAGGTCATGGGCACCGCCCAGAGCTGCGGCAAGGTCCTGGAGGGCAGCGGCTTCGTCTTCGGCGACCGCCGCGTCATGACCAACGCGCACGTCGTCGGCGGCGTCGACGAACCCACCGTCCAGATAGGCGGCGTGGGCCGCAAGTACGACGCCAAGGTCGTCCTCTACGACTGGCACCGCGACATCGCCGTACTCGACGTACCGGACCTGAAGGCGCGCTCCCTCCAGTTCGCGACCAAGGACGCCACGAGCGGCAACAGCGCGATCGTCGCCGGCTTCCCGGAGAACGGGTCGTACGACGTCCGTGCCGCCCGCGTGCGGGGCCGCATCACGGCCAACGGCCCGGACATCTACCACCGCGGCACGGTCCGCCGCGATGTGTACTCGCTCTACGCGACGGTCCGTCAGGGCAACTCCGGCGGCCCGCTGCTCACGCCCGAGGGCAAGGTGTACGGCGTGGTCTTCGCGAAGTCCCTCGACGACCCCGACACCGGGTACGCGCTCACCGCGGACGAGATCCAGGAGGACATCGTCAAGGGGCGCAGTGCCAACGAGCAGGTGGACAGCGACAGTTGCGCGCTGTGAGGCGCCGGCCGCTGTGAAGAGGTGGGTGCGTCAGCCTCGGGGATGACGCAGCCGTACCGAGACCCATCGGGCCCGGCGGCGCAGAATGCGCGGGATCCCCACCCTGAGGTCTGTGCCCTGGAGTTGCGGGGCGCCTCGCTGGTGGGAGCTCAGACCGTGGTCCGAGCGGCGATTGCGTGCTGCGTCACTGTAGTCGTGCGTCCAGCCCATACCCCTCCGTCTGCCCCTGCCCCAAGGTCGATAACCACCCCTTGGGGCCCCAATTGGCGTATGCGCGAGGCAAGTAGCCGTTCGTAGGACAGGTGTTCAGATCCGGATACCGGGCGCGGCGGGACGGTCACCGAACGGTCATCGGTCGGGTTCGGGGTCCTTGAGCCAGTTGACCAGTTCGGTGGAGAAGACCACCGGGTCCTCCTCGTGCGGGAAGTGCCCGAGACCGTCGAACAGCCGCCAGCGGTACGGCGCTTCGACGTACTCCCCGGAACCCGCCGCGCTGCGGGTGCGCAGCACCGGGTCCAGCGAGCCGTGCAGATGCAGCGTCGGCACCCGCACCGGGCGCTTCATGCGCCGGTTGAACTGGATGCCGTCCGGGCGTGCCATCGACCGCACCATCCAGCGGTACGGCTCGATCGAGCAGTGCGCGGTGGACGGGATCAGCATGGCCCGCCGGTACGCCTCGATCGCCCCGTCGTCCGGCAGCCGCGGGCCGGACCAGTCGCGGATCAGGGTGCCCACCAACTCGGCGTCCTCGGCGATCAGTTGCCGCTCGGGCAGCCAGGGGCGCTGGAACCCCCAGATGTAGGAACTCGCCGCCGACTGCTTGACGTCGGAGAGCATCGCGTTGCGCCAGCGCCGGGGGTGCGGCATCGAGGAGACGGCGAGCCGGCGCACCAGCTTGGGGCGCATCGCGGCGGCCGTCCACGCGAGATAGCCGCCCAGGTCATGGCCGACGAGCGCGGCGTCCGGCTCCCCGAGGGAGCGGATCACGCCGGTGATGTCGAGGGCGAGGTTGGCCGGGTCGTAGCCGCGCGGGGTGCGGTCGCTGCCGCCGACGCCCCGCAGGTCCATGGCGACGGCCCGGAACCCGGCGTCGGCCAGCGCGCCCAACTGGTGCCGCCAGGTCCACCAGAACTGGGGGAAGCCGTGCAGCAGCAGCACCAGCGGCCCGTCGCCCACCTCCGCGATGTGGAAGCGCGCGCCGTTGGCCGCGACATCCCGGTGGGTCACCTCGCGCCCGCCGGGAATGTCGAGTCGTACGACCGAAGCAGGTTGTGCCCAAGGATGGGCGGGGTCCGTCATGAGGACGAGCGTGCCACAGCCTCGATGGCTTCGGGGACACGGTCCTCGATCGCCGCGCGTGGATGCGGCTTGGCGTTGCCGAGGACGCCCGCGGTCTCCTTGACCGACGCGGCCACCTTCTGCGGGCCCTTGCTCTTCGCTGCCTTCTTGAAGAAGAGCACGCCGATCAGGCCGAGGACGATCGCGACGAGCACGTTCGCCGCGAAGGAGAGCAGGAAGCAGAGCGCCATGTTCCAGCCGCTCCAGGTGCGGATGCCGTACGCCAGCGCGAAGTTGAGCATCGGCAGGGAGAACAGCAGGACCACCGCGGCGACCGTGAACGCGCCGCTGCCCACCGCGCCGCGCTTGACGTCCTGCTTGAGCTGCGCCTTGGCCAGCGCGATCTCGTCGTGCACCAGCGCGGACATCTCGGTCGTCGCCGAGGCGAACAACTGGCCGATGCTGCGTTCGGCGCCGACCGGGCTGCCGTCGGGTGCGCTCATCGCGTACTCCCTCTTCCGCATGTGTGTGTACCGGCATGTGTTTGTACCGTCTCGTCAGATCATGCCGGACCGTCCCTGTCCTCGCCCGCCCCGCCCGCCACTTCGGCGGGCCCGCGCCGCTCGGCGGCCTTCACCTCGGCGAGCCTGCGGTGCTCGGCGGCCTTGCGGTCGTGGAGTTCGGCCATGCGCAGGTGGTACGCCGGGTCGTCCTGCTCGTAGATGTCGGGGATGCCGTCGAGGTCCTCGTCGCGCTCCTCGTCCTCGTACATCCTGCGGTACCGGGCGTTGCGCAGCTTGAGCAACACGGTCGCGCCCAGGGCCGCGATGAGAGAGCCCACGAGGACGGCCGCCTTGACCTCGTCGGTGAGCACCTGGTCGCCGTCGAACGCGAGTTCCCCGATGAGCAGCGACACGGTGAAGCCGATGCCGGCCAGCGAGGCGACCGCGAACACGTCCGGCCAGGCGAGGTCGTCGCTGAGCGAGGCCCGGGTGAAACGGGCCGTCAGCCAGGTCCCGCCGAAGATCCCGACCGCCTTGCCGACGACCAGTCCGAGGACCACGCCAAGGGTTTCGGGCTTCGTGAATACGTCGCCCAGCGCGCCGCCGGAGATGGCGACCCCGGCGCTGAACAGCGCGAACAGCGGCACCGCGAGGCCCGCCGACAGGGGCCGTACGAGATGTTCGACGTGCTCGCCGGGGGAGTGGTCCTCGTCCTCGCGGGTGGTGCAGCGCAGCATCAGGCCCATGGCGACACCGGCGATCGTGGCGTGGACGCCGCTGTTGTACATCAGCGCCCAGTTGACGAGCGCGAGCGGGACGTACACGTACCAGCCGCGCACGCCTCGGCGCAGCAGCAGCCAGAAGACGGCGAGGCCCACGACCGCGCCGCCGAGCGCGGCGAAGTCGATCCGGTCGGTGAAGAAGATCGCGATGATCAGGATCGCGAACAGGTCGTCGACGACGGCCAGGGTGAGCAGGAAGGCGCGCAGCGCGCTCGGCAGAGAGGTGCCGATCACCGCGAGGACGGCGAGCGCGAAGGCGATGTCCGTGGCGGTCGGCACGGCCCAGCCCTGGAGCGAGCCGCCGCCGGTGAGGTTCGTCAGCGTGTACACGAGTGCCGGTACGGCCATCCCGCACAGGGCCGCCACGACGGGCAGGGCGGCGGCCCTGGGGTCGCGCAGGTCGCCGGCGACGAGTTCACGCTTGAGTTCGATACCGGCGACGAAGAAGAAGACGGCGAGGAGACCGTCGGCGGCCCAGTGGGCTAGGGAGAGGTGCAGGCCGAGGGCACCGGGGCCGAGATGGAAGTGGCTGACGCTCTCGTAACTGTCGTGCAGGGCGGGGACGTTCGTCCAGATCAGCGCGGTGACCGCGGCGATCAGGAGGAGGACACCGCCGACGGTCTCGGTGCGCAGCGCGTCCGCGACGAAGTTCCGCTCGGGCAGGGACAGTCGTCCGAACACCTTGCGGGGGGTGGTGGGGCGGGGCGCGGCCATCGGGGGAACCTCCGGTCGGTGGGCAGGACGGAGCTACTCGCCGACCAGACTTCCCGGCACACCATGAGGGTCACTTTTTGCTTAGTTTACCTAAAAGGGGTGCCCGGCGCGCGCTGCGCCGGGCACCCCTCATGGACGTACGTCCAGGTGACGTGCAGGTCAGTCCTCGCTGGCCGCCGCGGGGAGCTCGGCCTGGATGAGGTTCATGACCGAGGAGTCCGTCAGGGTCGTGACGTCCCCGAGTTCACGGTTCTCCGCCACGTCCCGCAGCAGGCGGCGCATGATCTTGCCGGAGCGGGTCTTCGGCAGCTCGGCCACCGGGAGGACGCGCTTGGGCTTGGCGATCGGGCCGAGGACGGCGCCGACGTGGTTGCGCAGGTCGCCCACGAGGTTCTCGTCGTCCGCGTCCGCCGTGCCGCGCAGGATGACGAACGCGACGATCGCCTGCCCGGTCGTCTCGTCGGCAGCGCCGACCACGGCCGCCTCGGCGACCGCGGGGTGCGAGACGAGCGCCGACTCGACCTCGGTGGTGGAGATGTTGTGCCCGGACACGAGCATCACGTCGTCCACGCGGCCGAGCAGCCAGATGTCGCCGTCGTCGTCCTTCTTCGCACCGTCACCGGCGAAGTACTTGCCCGGGAAACGCGACCAGTACGTGTCGAGGAACCGCTGGTCGTCGCCCCAGATCGTGCGCAGCATCGACGGCCACGGCTCGGTGAGGACCAGGTAGCCGCCACCGCCGTTCGGCACCTCGTTCGCCTCGTCGTCGACGACCGTCGCGGAGATGCCGGGCAGCGGCGTCTGCGCGGAACCGGGCTTGGTCGCGGTCACGCCCGGCAGCGGCGAGATCATCATCGCGCCGGTCTCGGTCTGCCACCAGGTGTCCACGATGGGCGTGCGGTCGGCGCCGATGTGCTTGCGGTACCAGATCCACGCCTCGGGGTTGATCGGCTCGCCGACCGAACCCAGCACGCGGAGGGAGGACAGGTCGAACTTCGCGGGGATGTCGTCGCCCCACTTCATGAACGTACGGATTGCGGTCGGCGCCGTGTACAGGATCGTCACCCCGTACTTCTGGATGATCTCCCAGAAGCGGCCCTGGTGCGGGGTGTCGGGCGTGCCCTCGTACATGACCTGGGTCGCGCCGTTCGCGAGCGGGCCGTAGACGATGTACGAGTGTCCGGTGACCCAGCCGACGTCCGCCGTGCACCAGTAGACGTCGGTCTCCGGCTTGAGGTCGAAGACGGCGTGGTGGGTGTACGCGGCCTGGGTGAGGTAGCCGCCGGAGGTGTGCAGGATGCCCTTGGGCTTACCCGTCGTACCGGACGTGTACAGAATGAACAGCGGCTGCTCCGCCTCGAACGCCTCGGGCGTGTGCTCCGCCGACTGCCGGCCTGTGATCTCGTGCCACCACACGTCCCGCTCGTCGTTCCAGGCGACCTCCTGGCCCGTACGGCGGACCACGAGGACGTGCTCGACGCCGCTGTCCGGACGGTCGACCGCGTCGTCCACGGCCGGCTTGAGCGCGGACGGCTTGCCGCGCCGCCAGCCGCCGTCCGTGGTGATGACGACCTTGGCGTCCGCGTCCTGGATACGGGTCGCGAGCGCGTCCGCCGAGAAGCCGCCGAACACCACCGAGTGCGCGGCGCCGATGCGCGCGCAGGCGAGCATCGCGACCGCGGTCTCCGGGATCATCGGCATGTAGACGGCGACCCGGTCGCCCTGCCGAACTCCCAGCTCCAGCAAGGCGTTCGCGGCCCTGGAGACCTCGTCCTTCAGCTCGGCGTAGGTGATCGCGCGGCTGTCGCCGGGCTCGCCCTCGAAGTGGATGGCGACCCGGTCGCCGTTGCCCGCCTCGACGTGCCGGTCCACGCAGTTGTACGCGACGTTGAGCGTGCCGTCCTTGAACCACTTGGCGAACGGCGGGTTCGACCAGTCCAGCGTCTCGCTCGGCTCCTTGGCCCAGCTCAGCCGGCGGGCCTGCGCGGCCCAGAAGCCGAGCCGGTCAGCCTTGGCCTGTTCATACGCCTCCGCGGTGACATTGGCGTGCGCCGCCAGGTCCGCGGGGGGTGCGAACCTGCGCTCTTCCTTGAGCAGGTTGGCCAGGCTTTCGTTGCTCACGGCATCTGCCTTTCCCAGGGTGTCCGTTGTGTCCCGGGCCAGCTCATCAGACCCGGGGGTCCGATGACAAGGGTCGCCGAAATATTGGTTTAGACCTGTCATCGGACCCGCGAACGGATCTGCGTGGCGGGGGTCTTTCGTACTCACGGACGCCGGGTGGACGAGGTTCAGGCCGACATGTCCACCGCCCCCACATCGATGAACAACTCGTCCCCGCCTTCCTCGCCCTCCCCGCCCAGCAAGTACGCCTGCGCCTCACCGACGTGGAAGTACATCCCGTGCAACTCCAACGCCCCCTCCCGCAGTGCCCGCGCCACCGACTCATGCCCCCGCAGATGCTCCAACTGCTGCACCACATTGCTCAGACACAGCTGCTCCACGGCGTCGGCGGGCGCCCTGGTGGCCAGCCTCGCCCAGGGCCGGCCGTCGTCGGCCATCCGCTCCAGGCTCGGCCGCCCGTGCCGCAGCCACCGCTTCAGCGGCGTCTGGACACCCCCCGGCTCGGAACCGGCGCTCTCGGGCGCGGAGTTGAGCAGCGCCTGCATGGCTCCGCACCCGGAGTGTCCGCACACCGTGATCGATCTCACGCGGAGCACATCCACCGCGTACTCGATCGCCGCGGCCACGGAGTCGTCCCCACTCTCCTCGCCGGGCGGCGGCACGAGGTTGCCCACGTTCCGCACGACGAACAGGTCGCCGGGACCACTGGAGGTGATCATCGACGTCACCAGCCGCGAGTCGGCACAGGTCAGGAAGAGCTGCGAGGGCTGCTGCCCTTCCCGGGCCAGGCGGGCCAGCTCGCCCCGCACGAGGGGTGCGGTGTTGCGCTGGAACGCGCTGATGCCGCGGGCCAGTTGGTGACCGGAGGTGGGATCGCCACTGCGGGGTGCCGACTGCGGGCGCTCGCACCGGTGCTGGCGCCACGGCGTCCAGGGGTGACAGCGGCAGCTTTCCGAACTCGTCGCGCTGGTGGGGCCGGTGGGGTTGGTTGGATTGCCCGGTTCGGCCGGTCCTCCGTGCTCGGCGATCCGAACTCCCGTACGGCGGCCGGTGAGTTCGGCGGAGCCGCCCCGCGCGGTGTGTGCGTTCTGCCAGTCCTGGAGTGACTCGTACGCCGCGTGGTCCATGAACGAACCGTCCAACTCCACGACGACGTGGGTGCCTTGGGGTACGAGATGCAGGGTGCGGCTGAGCCGCGGCACCGCGAGGAACGTCAACTGGCCTCGGACGTGTACGTGATGGACTCCTTCCTGCTCGTCGTGCGTGATGCGGGTGTGGGCCAGGCGGTTGAGGGCGACGGCTACGGCCACGGTGACCCCGAGAAGCACGCCCTCCAGGACACCGAGGAAGACCACGCCGAGGGTGGTGACGGCGTAGACCAGCACTTCGCGGTGGCGGGTCACCGTGCGGATGTGGTGCAGGGACACCATCTGGATGCCGACGGCCATCACGAGTGCGGCGAGCGAAGCGAGGGGAATCAGCTCCAGCACCGGGACCATCAGCAGCGCGGCGATCACTACGAGAACGCCGTGCAGCATCGTGGAGTTCCGGCTCACGGCACCGGCTTGCACATTCGCCGAACTTCTTACGGCCACGCCCGCGACCGGCAGTCCGCCGAGCGCGCCGGAGACGATGTTGGCGGCGCCCTGGCCCAGCAGTTCGCGGTTCAGGTCGGAGCGGCCGACGCGGGCGGAGAGCCCGGGCTGCCCGGCGACCAGCTTGTCCACGGCGACCGCGCCGAGCAGCGACTGCACGCTGCACACCAGCGTGGTGGTGAGCACGGCGGCGGCGATGCCGAGCACCGGTCCCTCGGGCAGTCCGGCCAGCGCGTGGCTGCTCCAGGACGGCAGGTCGACCTTGGCCAGGCTCAGCCCGGCGAGAGAGGCGGTGAGCGTGGCCCCGGCGACGGCGACGAGCGCGGCCGGGATCTTGCGCATCAGATGCCCGAGCCGGCCGGGCACGCGGGTCCACAGCAGCAGAAGGGCCAGCGTCAGCACGCTCATCGCCACGTCGGCGGGGTGCAGGTCCGCCAACTGGGCGGGCAGGGCACGGAGGTTGGCGAGGACCGAGCTCTGCGGGGTGCCGCCCAGCACGATGTGCAGTTGGGCGACGGCGATGGTGACACCGATGCCGGCCAGCATGCCGTGCACGATCGCGGGGCTGACGGCGAGCGCGGTGCGGGCCACGCGCAGGCAGCCCAGGGCGAGTTGGGCCAGGCCCGCGAGGACGGTGACCGCGCAGGTCGTACGCCATCCGTAGCGGTGGATCAGGTCGGCGGTGACCACGGTGAGTCCGGCGGCCGGGCCGCTGACCTGGAGGGGGCAGCCGCCGAGCAGGCCGGCGACCAGTCCGCCCGCGGCGGCGGCGACCAGGCCGGCCTGGAGCGGGGCGCCGGTGGCGAGGGCGATGCCGAGGGACAGGGGGAGGGCGATCAGGAAGACCGCGATGGAGGCCGACACATCGGCGCCCGCGATGCGGAAGCGGCGGGGCGGCGGCGGGCTGTGGGGCTGGTGGACGCGCTGGGTCCGATTCGTGTCCGAGTCGGTGGCGCGGGTGCGTACGCAGGCTGACATGTCTTCCCGTCTCCTCCGGGGCAGCGCGGTCGCGGAACTGGTGGTCCCCGTCGATGGCGGGGGTCGGTCGCGGCCGTGGGTCACGGCGTGCAGCGGCGGGATATCTCAACGCTCGGTAAATGGATCGTAATGCAGAGTAAAGGTCAAGCATAGGATTTGCGAGCAAATGGGTTAAAAGGTCACCTCGCAGAGTGAAGTGAGAATTTCATCGGCTTGTCGTACTAATCCCACCTTCGGCCCCGTGCGACCTTGGCGGCGCTGCCGGGAATCCCGGCACATCACCAGAAAACGCCCTGACCGGCGTCGGTCCGAACGAAGGAAGAAGGTGGGCGGACATGGCCGCCACCCAGAGGTTCACCGCGGGCGCCGTGATCGCCGCGGCCTGTGCCGCGTCGCTCGCCGGTTGCGCGATCGGTGACAACGGTTCCCCGCGCGGAGCGCACGGTCCGCACAAGGCGGCGCCCGCCCCGGCACCCAAGGGCGGAGTCCGCCTGATCGGGGACGGCTCCACGTCGTACACCGGGGCGCAGCCGCATCTGCCCAGACCCGAGCGGCTCAAGCCCGGCCAGAAGCCCCCGCAGTTCGTGGTCTTCTCCTTCGACGGCGCCGGCGAGGACAGCCAGAAACTGTTCTCCCACTTCCGCGAGGTCTCCAAGGCCAACCACGCGAACATGACGTACTTCCTCAGCGGTGTGTACATGCTGCCGGAGGACAAGCGCGACCTCTACAAGCCCCCGGAGCACTCGCCCGGCAGCTCGGACATCGGCTTCAACGACGAGCGGGGCATCGCCGACACCGTGAAGCAGCTGCGCCTGGCGTGGCTGGAGGGCAACGAGATCGGCACCCACTTCAACGGTCACTTCTGCGGCAAGAACGGCGGGGTCGGCGAGTGGTCGGTCGCCGAGTGGAAGAGCGAGATCGCCCAGGCGAAGCAGTTCGTGAAGACCTGGAAGACCAACTCCGGGATGAAGAAGGCGTCTTCACTGCCCTTCGACTACGACAAGGAACTGGTCGGCGCCCGCACACCCTGCCTGGAGGGCCAGGCCAACTTCATGAAGGCGGCGAGCCAGTTGGGCTTCCGCTACGACACCAGCGGGGTCAACGACCAGATCTGGCCCAAGAAGAAGGAGGGGCTGTGGGACCTGTCCATGCAGCTCGTCCCCTTCCCCGGGCACACCTACGAGCAACTGACCATGGACTACAACTTCATGGTCAACCAGTCCGGCACGCAGACCCAGGGCGACCCCGACAAGTTCGCCCAGTGGGGCGACGAGATGCGTGACGGCCTGCTCAAGGGCTTCGACCGGGCCTACGACGGCAACCGCGCGCCCCTGGTCATCGGCAACCACTTCGAGTCCTGGAACGGCGGCACCTACATGCGTGCCCTCGACGAGGTCATCGAGAAGGTCTGCAACAAGTCCGAGGTGCGCTGCGTCTCCTTCCGGCAGCTGTCCGACTGGCTGGACGCCCAGGACCCGGGGACCCTGGCGAAGCTGCGCACCCTGAACGTCGGCGAGGCACCCAAGCCGGGCTGGACGTCCTTCCTGACCGGCCGCCCCGCCCCGGCCCCGAAGGGCGTGCCCGGGGCGCCGGCGGCCAAGCAGTAGGCGGTCGACGAGGGGCGCGCCTCACACGGTGACGCCGACGCTCTCGTCGAGGACGAAACCGGGGTCGACCTGCGCCGCCAGGTCGGCCCCGGTGCGTTCGTTGCCCCAACTCTGCGCGTTCTTCAGGTGGAAGTGCACCGTCTGACGCGTGTAGCGCTCCCAGTCACGCAGTTCGTACGTCGCGTCGGCGGCGATCTCCAGCAGGCGCAGGGCGCGGCGGTTGGCGTCCTCCAGGAGCTCGAACCGGGGCGGCCGGCCCTTCTCCATGGCACGCACCCAGTCCGAGTGCCCCACCGTCACGAGCAGGTCGTCCCCGACTTCGGCGCGGAGGAAGTCGAGGTCGTCCTGACCCTGCACCTTGTTGCCGACGACCTTCAGGACGACCCCGAAGTCGCGGGCGTACTCCTTGTACTGGCGATAGACGGAGACCCCCTTCCGGGTCGGCTCAGCCACCAGGAACGTGATGTCGAAGCGGGTGAACATGCCGGAGGCGAAGGAGTCCGAGCCCGCCGTCATGTCCACCACGACGAACTCGTCGCGCCCGTCCACCAGGTGGTTCAGGCACAGCTCCACCGCTCCGGTCTTGGAGTGGTAGCAGGAGACCCCCAGGTCGGCGTCCGTGAAGGGGCCCGTGACCATCAAACGGACGGCGCCGCCGTCGAGTTCCACCGGTCGCGCGCAGGCGTCGTAGACCGGATTGTTCTCGCGGACCCGCAGCAGCCGGGAGCCCTCGCCGGGCGGGGTGGTCTTGATCATCGTGTCGGTGGAGGTGATGCGCGGGTTGCTGCCGCGCAAGTAGTCCTTGATCAGGGGGAGATGCTCGCCGAGTGCGGGCAGTGCGGCGGCCTCCGCCTCGTCCAGGCCGAGGGCGGGGCCCAGGTGCTGGTTGATGTCGGCGTCGACGGCGACGACCGGTTGGGCGGTGGCCGCGAGGTGGCGGATGAACAGGGAGGACAGGGTGGTCTTCCCGCTACCGCCCTTCCCGACGAAAGCAATTTTCATGTTCACGAAGCGTAGTCGGGTCATAGCTGTACGTGGCGGGTGTGCGTGAAGAAGACCACTCAATCGTGGAGCGCACCCCTGGGATGGCTACTGTCGTACTCATGAGTACGACAGGTGCGACCGCCGATCCGCTCGCGGCCCTGGGCATGCTGCCCACCGTGGCCGAGTCCGTCGAGTCCATGCGCAAGGCCGTGGACCGCGTCTACGGGCACAGGGTCATGCGGCGCCGCAGCAACGAGATCACCGGCGAGGCTGCACTGCGCGGCGCGCGCGGCTCGGCCGCGCTGTCCGGGGCCGACTGGGCACTCGAAGAGGTGCGCCGGCGTACCGACTTCAGCGGCGACGCGGAGGCCCGCACGATGGGCGCGGCCCTGAGGCTGTCCGCCGAGGCGGGCCAACTGCTGTCCATCTGGCGGCAGTCGCCCCTCAGGGTGCTCGCCCGGCTGCACCTGGTGGCGGCCGCGAGCAACGGCGACGAGGTCGGACGGCCGAGGCAACAGGGGGAGCCGGTCGACGAGCCGCTCGTCGAACTGCCGCTGCCCGGCGCGGCCGAGGTGTCCGCGCGCCTGGACGGACTCGCGGACCTGATCATCGCGGGCGGTTCGGCGCCGGCGCTGGTGACGGCCGCCGTCGTGCACGGCGAACTGCTCGCCCTGCGCCCCTTCGCCTCCCGCAACGGCCTGGTCGCGCGCACCGCCGAGCGGATCGTCCTCATCGGCAGCGGCCTCGACCCGAAGTCCGTGTGCCCGGCCGAGGTCGGCCACGCCGAACTGGGGCGCGCGGCCTATCTGGCGGCGCTGGACGGGTATGTCTCCGGCACCCCGGAGGGCATGGCCGCCTGGATCGCGCACTGCGGCAGGGCGGTCGAGCTGGGGGCGCGCGAGTCGGCGGCGGTGTGCGAGGCGCTTCAGCGCGGGGCCGCCTGACAGCGAAATGGCCCTCTACTGGAGGGCCGTCAAAGGGATGCGGCGGTACGAGGATTCGTACCGCCGCTGGCATGTTCCACCGGGTTACCAAGCGTCCTCGAAATATTGCCCATCAGGTCGGGAACACTGCCCGTCACCTGGTGCGGCTGGCCCGTAATCGACGGGTCGACGTCGCGTGGGTGCTCGGTGTTCATGCGCGGTCCGTGGGGCCAAATGCGTTATTAAGGTGATCCTTTCGGATGTCCTTGGTCTCGCGGGCCGTTAATCCTTTGTACTCCAGCCCTGGAGGAAGCGGAACCCCTGGCCGTGCTTCTTTACTTTTGCTCTCAAAGGGTCACCAACCGGTCTAAACGGTCGCCGCCTTGCGTCGGCTCGCGTACCAGACGAGCCCCGCCGTGGCCGCCGCGGCACCCACGGCCGCGGCCACGACCAGCGCCGGGCGGGGCGGTACGGAGAGCGCGGGCAGCCGCTGCTTGAGCCGGACCGGGCGGTTGAAGTCCAGAATCGGCCACCCGCGCGCGAGTGCCTCGCGACGCAGCGCGCGGTCCGGGTTCACGGCGTAGGGGTGGCCCACGGACTCGAGCATCGGCACATCGGTCGCGGAGTCGCTGTAGGCGTAGCAGCGATCGAGGTCGTACCCCTCGGACTGGGCCAGCTCCTTGATCGCCTCGGCCTTCGTCGGGCCGTAGGCGTAGTACTCCACCTCTCCGGTGAAGCAGCCGTCGTCGCCGACGACCATGCGGGTGGCCACCACCCGGTCCGCGCCCAGGAGTTCACCGATCGGCTCGACCACCTCGGCGCCGGACGTGGACACGATCACCACGTCGCGGCCAGCGGTGTGGTGCTCCTCGATGAGGGAGGCGGCCTCGTCGTAGATGATCGGGTCGATCAGGTCGTGCAGTGTCTCGGCGACGATCTCCTTCACCTGCTGGACGTTCCAGCCGCGGCAGAGTGCGGACAGGTACTTGCGCATCCGCTCCATCTGGTCGTGGTCGGCGCCGCCGGCGAGGAAGACGAACTGCGCATAGGCGGTCCGCAGGGCGGCCCTGCGGTTGATCAGCCCGCCTTGGTAGAAGGACTTGCCGAAGGTGAGCGTGCTCGACTTCGCAATGACCGTCTTGTCCAGGTCAAAGAAGGCTGCTGTGCGGGGCAAGGAGTGGTTTTCCACAACCCAGAGCATAGGTGCAGCCCATTCGGCGTAAGGTGAGGCGCGTGGGTTTGCCTGAGAGGCCTCTCGGGTACACCATGGAAGTCACGGATCGTTCGCGACCGTGCTAACGCGGCCCGGCTCCTCCCCCCCCGAGTCGGCCGTGAAGGCGACCCCCACTCTCCCCCCCGGTGGGGGTCGTCGCATGTCCGGACGCATTTTCTCTCCCTGTACGTGGTCGTGAGGCCATCGCGAGGCGGCTGGCGCCGCCTCTTTTTCATGCCCAGGACACGTCACCGTGTGTAGCTGGCGGACTGCGCTGTGGAACTCGCACAGAGGCTGGTACAGGGCTCACTGGTATGGGTGAAGGCGATATTCACAGGCCCTGAGTTGTCCACAGTTTTCGACCAAGATCCACTTGATTTCCGCGATGCCCGCACTGTGATTCCAACGCGTCCTCGCTCGCGGCGAGTTCATGGCCGGTTCCGTTTGTCGGACGCGTTTGGCCGGTTTCTGTCGGCCTTGCATATGGAGGCCGGACACCGGTTTTCCGCACGTTCGGGAATCGCGGGACCGCAGGGGCGACGCGAGAGACACAGCGATGGGGGATGGAAAACATGGCCGGAACTGTCACACACGATCCGCCGCCCGCCGGCGGAGGGCGACAGGGCGGACCGCTGATCGTCACCGAGGACGCCGCACTCCTCGACGACCTGCTGCGCCTGTGCGCGGCGGCCGGCGCGACACCCGAGGTCCATCACGGGGTGCCGGAGCGCCAGGGCGGCTGGGAGACGGCGCCGCTCGTGCTGGTCGGCGACGACGCGGCACGACGGGTGCGCGGGGCCGCGCGCCGACGCGGGGTGGTGCTGGTCGGCCGGGACCAGGACGACTCGGGGGTCTGGCGGCGGGCCGTCGAGATCGGCGCCGACCACGTCCTGATGCTGCCCGACGGCGAACAGTGGCTGGTCGACCGCATCGCCGACGTGGCCGAGGGCGTCGGCCGCCCCGCGCTCACCGTGGGCGTCATCGGCGGCCGTGGCGGGGCCGGAGCGTCCACGCTCGCGTGCGCCCTAGCCGTCACCTCCGCGCGTGAGGGGCTGCGCACGCTCCTGGTGGACGCGGATCCACTGGGCGGCGGACTCGACGTACTCCTCGGCGGCGAGAGCGCTGAAGGCCTGCGCTGGCCCGCGTTCGCCGCCTCGCGCGGCCGGGTCGGCGGCGGCGCCCTGGAGGAGTCCCTCCCCGAGCTCCACTCGCTCCGGGTGCTCAGCTGGGACCGCGGCGACTGCGTCGCCATCCCGCCGCAGGCCGTGCGGGCGGTGCTCGCCGCGGCCCGACGGCGCGGCGGCACGGTCGTGGTCGACCTGCCCCGCCGTATCGACGACGGGGTCGCCGAGGCCCTCGCGCAACTCGACGTGGGCCTCCTCGTGGTCCCCGCCGAACTGCGCGCCGTGGCCGCGGCCGGACGGGTCGCGTCCGCCGTCGGCATGGTCCTGCGCGACCTTCGCGTGGCCGTACGCGGGCCCTACGCCTCCGGCCTGGACGACCGTGAGGTCTCCCGCCTGCTCGGCCTCCCACTGGCGGGTGAAGTGCCGCTCGAATCGGGCCTGTTGCGGCCGCACGAGGGCAAGGCGCCGCCGGGGGCGGTCGGGAGGGGGCCGTTGGCGCGGTTCTGCCGGGAGTTCCTGGAGCGGGCGTTGGTCGAGGTGGGTGGCGTATGAGGCGGCTGGCGAGGGGCGCGGGGGGTTCCGGGCGGGGCGGTGGGCTCTCCTCCCGGAGTGGTTCGGCGGGGGGTCTGGGGAGCGGGTTGCCTGGACTCGGGGGGATGGATGGTTCGGAGGGGGTGCTGAGGGGCGTGTCCTCCGGGGAGCGAGGTGTGGTGGCTGCACGGAGGGGCGTGGCTTCTGAGGGCGGAGGTTCGCGAGGTGTGCCGGCTGGTGGGGTGGTCGGGCTGGAGCGGGTGGGGGCTTCGGGTGGGGCTGGCGAGATCGGGGCTGCCGTTGGGGTTGAGCGAGGGCGGGATTCGGCGGGGGTTTCGGGGCGGTGGGTCTCGGGTGGGCCTGGGGTGAACGGGGCTGCTGTCGGGCTTGAGCGGGTGCGGGATTCGGCGGGCGCTTCAGGGCAGTGGGCCTCGGATGGGACTGGCGAGATCGGGCCTGCCCTCGGGGTTGAGCGGGAGTGGGATTCGGCTGGGGTTTCGGGGCGGTGGGTCTCGGGTGGGCCTGGGGTGAACGGGGCTGCCGTCGAGCTTGAGCGGGTGCGGGACTCGGTGCGCGCTTCAGGGCAGTGGGCTTCGGGTGGGGCCGGGGCGAGCGGGGCTGTCGGGCCCGAACGGGTGCGGGATCTGGCGGGTGTTTCGGGGCGCTGGGCTTCGCGTGAGGGAGAGGCGAGCAGTGGGGCGGGGATGCCTGTCGGGTTGCTCGACGGGGTGCGGCGGTGGCTGGCCGAGAGTGGGGGTGAGCCGACGCCCGCGCGGGTGGCGCAGGCGTTGCGGGAGCAGGGGCGGGTGCTGGGCGATGCCGAAGTGCTGGGCGCGGCCGAGCAGTTGCGGTCCGAGCTGGTGGGCAGCGGGCCGTTGGAGTCCCTGCTCACCGACCCCTCGGTGACCGACGTCCTCGTGTCGGCCCCGGACCGGGTGTGGGTCGACCGGGGCGGCGGCCTGGAGCTGACCGCCGTCTCCTTCCCGGACGCGGCAGCCGTACGACGCCTCGCGCAGCGCCTGGCCGCGGTGGCCGGACGCCGGCTGGACGACGCACGGCCCTGGGCGGACGCCCGGCTGCCCGACGGGACCCGCCTGCACGCCGTACTGCCCCCGGTCGCCGTCGGCTGTACGTGCCTGTCGCTGCGTGTGGTACGACCGCGCGCGTTCACGCTCGGCGAGCTGGTCACGGCGGGCACGGTGCCGCCGGGCGGGGACCGCATCCTGCGGGCGCTGATCGAGGCACGGCTCTCGTTCCTGATCAGCGGGGGCACCGGCAGCGGCAAGACGACGCTGCTGAGCGCGTTGCTCGGGCTGGTCGGACCGGGCGAGCGGATCGTGCTCGCCGAGGACTCGGCCGAGTTGAAACCGGACCATCCGCACGTCGTACGGCTGGAGAGCAGGCCCGCGAACCAGGAGGGCGCCGGGCTCGTCACGCTCCAGGACCTGGTCCGCCAGGCACTGAGGATGCGGCCGGACCGGCTGGTCGTCGGAGAGGTGCGCGGCCCGGAGGTCGTCCACCTGCTCGCCGCGCTCAACACGGGCCACGAAGGTGGCTGCGGCACCGTCCACGCGAACGCGGCGGCCGATGTCCCCGCCCGCCTGGAGGCCCTGGGCACGGCCGCCGGCCTCGACCGGGCCGCGCTGCACAGCCAGTTGGCGGCGGCGCTGTCAGTGGTCCTGCATCTCGTACGGGACCGGGCCGGGCGGCGACGGATCGCCGAGGTCCATGTCCTGGAGCGGGACCCGTCGGGGTTGGTGCGGACGGTGCCGGCGTTGCGGTGGGGTGCGGAGGCGTTCGCGTATGAGCGGGGGTGGGAGCGGTTGCGGGGGTTGATTCGGGGTGGGGGTGACGGGGGTTAGGGGTGGATGAGGGTGAACTCCGGTGCGGGGGAGGGGTGATGGGGGTGTGTGCGGACCCGCGGTGCGCCGAGCAGGAGTGGTGATGGGTGTGTGGGGGGTGGGAGCGGCTGGGTGTGTGCGGCGGGACGGAGGGCGGGCGTGGGGGTGTGGCCGGAGTCGATAGGGCCGTCGCCCGGGATGGCTGACGTAGGGGCGGGAGTGGTGATGCGGCGGATGTTCGCCAGCGGGAGTGGCCGCGGGTTCGTGTGGGGCGGGCGTTGGTCGGCGGGAGTGGCCGTAGGGGCCGTGCCGGGCGTGCGGAGGTGGGCCGGAGTGGTGGTGGCCGCGAGTACGGGACGAGTGGCAGTGACGGCGAACGGGAGTGGCGATGGGTGACGTGTCGGTCGGGGTGGTCGCGCTGTGTGTCGGGGCCCTGGTCTGGTCGATGGGCGGGTGGCAATCCGGGGCGCGACGGGCGGAGTTGCTGTTCGCGGGTGGCGGGGCGGTGGGTGCGGGGCCGCCCTCGTGGGAGCGGGCCGTGGGTGAACTGCGGCGGATCCGGGGCCGGTTGAGGGCCGAGTGGTGGTCGCTGGGTGCCGGGCTGGTGCTGGCGGTCTTGGGGACCTCGGTCATTCCGGTCGTCGCGGGGGCGGTCGGGGTGCCGTTGCTGCGCCGGGTGCGGCTGGCCGGGGAGGCGCGGCGGGCACGGGAGTTGCGCGGGGACGCGGTGATCGCGCTGTGCTCGGCGCTCTCCGGGGAGGTGCGTGCCGGGCGGCAGCCGGGGGAGGCCTTGCTGCGGGCGGCGGGTGACTCCGGCGCGCTCGGTGAGGCGCAGGCCGGGGTGTTGGCGGCGGCGCGGTTCGGCGGGGATGTGCCGGGTGCGCTCATCTCGGCGGCACGACAGCCGGGCGCGGACGGCCTGTTGGGGCTCGCCGCGTGCTGGCGGGTCGCCGTGGACCAGGGCGCCGGGCTCGCGGCGGGACTGGACAGGCTCGAAGGGGCGTTGCGTGCCGACCGGGATCAACGGGCCGATCTTCGAGCTCAGTTGGCGGGGGCGCGGGCCACCGCGGTGATGCTCGCCGGGTTGCCGGTGCTCGGGTTGTTGCTGGGCGCGGCGATGGGCGCCGATCCGTTGCGGGTGCTGCTGCACAGCGGGGCGGGGCTGGGGTGCCTGGTGGTCGGGGGGTTGCTGGAGGGCTTGGGGTTGTGGTGGGCGCTGCGGATCGTGCGAGGGGTGGAGACGGCGTGAGCGGGGGAGTGGTGGTCGCCGGAGGCGGAGTCGGCGGAGTGGTGCGGGCGGCGCTGCGGGCTTGGTGGGGCGGGGCGACGCGAGGGCGCGATGGGCCAGCGGCTGGGCCGCCGGGTTGGTCGTGCCGGAAATCTCAGTGGCTCCGCTGAGCCGGGGTGGAACGAGGCCGCGGTGGGACGGCGGTCGGGATTCGGACTTGGAGGTGCCGGAGGCGAGAGCGCCGCCAGGGCGTGATTGGCAGGCCGTTGGGATTCGGGGTCGGCGGGATTGAGAGGGGCGGGTGCTTGGCGATGGCTCGGAGCGGAGTGGGTGTGGGTGTGGGAGTGGGAGTTGGCCGGGGTCAGAGAGAGGAGGCGGCGTGAGTGCGGAAGTTGTCCACAGGCTGGGGGTCGTCTTGGGGGCGGTGCTGGTCGTGGGGTGTTCGGTGCGGTGGCTGGACGAGATGCGGCGGGAACGGAGGGCTCGGCGACGGCTGGCCGGGTTGCTGCTTCGAGAGGTTCGGGAAGTCCGGGGGAGCCGGGAAGTGACGTCTGCCGGGCGGCGGTTCGAGGTTCGGGGCGTTGCGCGGCGGTGGGTGCCCGCAGTGGGGGTCGTGGGCGCCGGGTGGGTGGTGGTCGGTGGGGTCGCCGGGGTCGTGGTGGGGGCCGGCGTAGCGGTCGGGCTGTGGCAGTGGCGGCGTCGGCAGGTGGCCGACGCCACCGTCGCCGAGCGCGATGCCGCCACCGCCGCCCGCCAACTCCCCCTCGCCGCCGATCTGCTGGCCGCCTGCATCGCCGCGGGAGCCTCGCCGGTGATCGCCTCCCAGGCGGTCGGAGAAGCCCTGGAGGGGCCCGTGGGGGAGCGGCTGGCGCGTGCGGCGGCGGAGGTGCGGCTCGGTGGTGAACCGGCCGACGCCTGGCGGAGGTTGGCGGCGCTTCCGGGCGCCGGCCCGTTGGCCCGGCTGCTCGAACGGGCCGACGAGTCGGGGCTCCCCGCCGCCGGACCGGTCGCCCGGCTCGCGGCGGAGGCCCGCGCCGACTGGACCCGCACCACGACGGCACGGGCCCGGCGGGCCGCTGTCCTGGTCACCGCACCTGTGGGGCTGTGCTTTCTGCCCGCGTTCATCGCGGTCGGCGTGCTGCCCGTGGTGATCGGGCTCGCGGGCAGCGCGGGGGGAGTGGGAGGGGGTGGCGGCTGACGGGAGGGCGCGCGGTGACGGACGTAGGACCGATGATCAAGAACGGCTCATCGAGCCGGTGAACTGACAAGAAACTCACGGGGGTTGAGATGTACAAGGCAATGCAGGCGGTCAAGACGGCAGCTGTACGAGTGGTGCGCGCGGTGCGGATGAGGGGCATGGCTCGCGGGGACGCGGGGATGGCCACCGCCGAGTACGCGATGGGGCTGGTCGCGGCGGTGGCGTTCGCGGTGGTGCTCTACAAGGTGGTGACCAGCGGTGCGGTCAGCGAGGAGTTGCAGAGCATCGTGAAGCGGGCCCTCGATGCGCAGGTGTGAACGCCGGACCGGGGACGCGGGGTTCGTGACGGCGGAGGCGGCCGTGGTGCTGCCCGTGCTGGTGATGTTCGCGATGGCGCTGGTGTGGGGGCTGCTGGTGGTGGCCGCGCAGATCCAGTGTGTGGACGCGGCCCGTTCCGGCGCCCGGGCCGCGGCTCGGCAGGACCCGGCCGACGCGGTCGTCCGGGTGACCCGGGACACGGCACCGCGTGGCGCGAAAGTCACGGTGGGCAGAGAGGGCGACCAGGTCCATGTGGTCGTGGTCGCCAGGCCACCGGTGCTGAGCGGACTGCCCTTCGAGGTACGGGAGGAGGCCGTGGCGGTGGCGGAGGAGACGGTGGGCGAGGGGAGGGCGGGGCCGTGAGGTGTCGTGGCCGGGTCGCTGGGAGACGGCGTGTCCCGGGCGTGGGGCACTCGGACGACCGGGGGTCCGCCACCGTGTGGAGTCTCGCCGCGATCGCCGTGCTGTGTGTCGTGTTCGGGGTCGTGCTGGCCTTGGGGCAGGCCGTCGTGGCCCGGCACCGTGCGGCCGGCGGTGCGGATCTCGCGGCGCTCGCGGCGGCCGACCACTGGGCGGAGGGCGGTACGGGGGCCTGCGCCCGGGCGGAGCGGGTGGCGCGGGCGCAGAGGACGCGGCTTGTGCGGTGCGCGATCGTGGGGGAGACGTCGGACGTGACGGCGTCGGCGGGCGGGGGGCCGTTCGCGGCGGAGGTCAGGGCACGGGCGGGTCCTGCGGGGCCCGTACCACCGGGCGTGCCTGCCGCGCCCTCCGCGGCACCGGTGCCGGCTCCTCCGTCGGGCCCTGCGGCACCGGCCCCATGAGCCGCAGGCAGCCGCCCGTTAGGTCCCGTTCACCTTCTCTCCCGGTGCCGCTCGCGCATCCTCCGGTGCCTCTCGCAAGAGTTCCGTCAGCAACCGCACAGCCCCCCGCTTGTGCAACGGATCGTTGCCGTTGCCGCACTTGGGGGACTGGATGCAGGACGGGCAGCCGGCGTCGCACTCGCAGGAGGCGATGGCCTGGAGGGTGGCGGTGAGCCAGGCGCGGGCCGTGTGGAAGGCACGCTCGGCGAAGCCCGCGCCGCCCGGGTAGCCGTCGTAGACGAAGACCGTGGGGAGCAGGGTGTCGGGGTGGAGGGGGATCGAGACGCCGCCGATGTCCCAGCGGTCGCAGGTGGCGAAGAGGGGGAGCATGCCGATCGAGGCGTGTTCGGCGGCGTGCAGGGCGCCGCCGAGGATCTCGGGGTTGATGCGGGCGGCGTCGAGTTGGTCCTCGGTGACCGTCCACCACACGGCGCGGGTGCGGAGCGTACGGGGAGGGAGGTCGAGTTTCGACTCGCCGAGGACCTCGCCGGTGATGACGCGTCTGCGGAGGAAGGAGACGACCTGGTTGGTGACTTCGACGGAGCCGTAGCACAACCGGCCCTGGCCCCAGGGGAGTTCGATGTCCGTCTCCAGGACGGAGATCGCGGTCGTGTCTCGGGCGACCGTCGAGTACGGGGGATTGGCCTCCTCGACCAGGGCCACCGAGTCCTCGAGGTCCAGGGAGCGCACCAGGTACGTGCGGCCCTGGTGGAGGTGGACCGCGCCCTCGTGGACGGTCGTGTGGGAGGCGGCCTCGTCGACCGTGCCCAGCAGGCGGCCGGTGCCGTTCTCGACGATCTGGACCGGGTTTCCGCCCCCGCCGCGGATGTCGGCGAGGTCGGCGGCCCGTTCGCGGCGCGTCCAGTGCCAGGCCTTCGCCCGGCGGCGGAGCAGTTTCGCGGCCTCCAGCTGCGGCAGCAGGTCCGCGGTGGCCGGCCCGAAGAGGTCCAAGTCGTCGTCGGTGAGCGGGAGTTCGGCCGCTGCCGCGCAGAGGTGCGGGGCCAGGACGTAGGGGTTGTCCGGGTCCAGGACCGTGGATTCCACCGGCTGGTCGAACAGGGCCTCCGGGTGGTGGACGAGGAACGTGTCCAGGGGGTCGTCGCGGGCGACGAGGACGGCCAGGGCGCCCCGGCCGGAGCGTCCGGCGCGGCCCGCCTGTTGCCACAGGGAGGCGCGGGTGCCGGGGTAGCCGGCGATCAGTACGGCGTCCAACCCCGAGACGTCGATGCCGAGTTCGAGGGCGGTCGTGGCGGCGAGGCCGAGCAACTCGCCGGAGTGGAGGGCGCGTTCGAGGGCGCGGCGCTCCTCGGGGAGGTAGCCGCCGCGGTAGGCGGCGACCCGCCGGGCCAGCGAGCGGTCGACCTCGGCGAGGCGTTCCTGGGCGATCAGCGCGATCAGCTCGGCGCCGCGCCGGGACCGTACGAAGGCCACCGTGCGGACGCCCTGGACGGCGAGGTCGGTCAGCAGGTCGGCGGTCTCGGCGGTGGCCGTACGGCGGACCGGGGCGCCCTTCTCGCCGTGCAGTTCGGTGAGCGGGGGTTCCCAGAGGGCGAACACCAGTTCACCGCGCGGTGAGGCGTCGTCGGCGACCTCGACCACGGGGAGGCCGGTGAGGCGGCGGGCGGCGACCGAGGGCTCGGCGGCGGTCGCGGAGGCGAGCAGGAAGACCGGGGAGGAGCCGTAGCGGGCGCAGAGGCGGCGCAGTCGGCGCAGCACTTGGGCGACGTGGGAGCCGAAGACGCCGCGGTAGGTGTGGCACTCGTCGATGACCACGTACTTCAGGGACTTCAGGAAAGAGGACCAGCGCGGGTGCGAGGGCAATATGCCCCGGTGGAGCATGTCGGGGTTGGTCAGGACGTAGTTGGCGTACTGACGTACCCACTCGCGCTCCTCGAACGGAGTGTCGCCGTCGTACACGGCCGGGCGAACGGCATTGCCCAGCGGTTGTGAAAGTTCCTTCACAGAGCGGAGCTGGTCGGCTGCCAGGGCTTTTGTGGGCGCCAGGTAGAGGGCGGTGGTGCCGCGGCCGTTCGGTGCCTCGGAGCCGTCGAGGAGCGCCGAGAGGACCGGTACCAGATACGCGAGCGACTTGCCCGAGGCGGTGCCTGTGGCAACGATCACTGACTCGCCGTCGAGGGCGTGCTCGGCCGCCTGTGCCTGGTGGGCCCAGGGGTGTTCGATACCGGCTTCCTGGACGGTGGCGATCACCTCGGCGCGAATCCGGTCAGGCCAGACGGCATGGCGGCCCGCACGTGGGGGCAAGTGCTCCGTATGAGTGATGCGCGAAGCCCGGCTCGGTCCCGACGCCAGCCGGTCCAGAACCGTGCTCGGCGAGAGGCCGGACACGGGGTCCGCCGAGGGTCGATCGGTTCGCTGATTCTTGGCCATCGGCACCGAGTGTGTCACTGGCGTGACGGACAATGGAGCCAAGGCGTCGTGCACGCCCTGCGGTAAGTGATTGAATGCCATCGCGGCTGGCGAACCGTCCTGGGGGCTCTGCCGAGGTGTCCCATGGGATGACCGCTCGATAGCAAGGTGCTGGAGGATCCGTGGACCTGTCCCTGTCGACCCGTACCGTCGGCGATCGTACGGTCGTCGAGGTCGGTGGAGAAATCGACGTATATACCGCGCCCAAGTTGCGCGAACAGCTGGTCGAGCTGGTGAACGACGGGAGTTTTCACCTCGTCGTCGACATGGAGGGCGTCGACTTTCTCGACTCCACCGGGCTCGGTGTGCTGGTCGGCGGCCTGAAGCGGGTGCGTGCCCACGAGGGCTCGCTGCGCCTGGTCTGCAACCAGGAGCGCATTCTGAAGATCTTCCGTATCACCGGCCTCACCAAGGTGTTCCCGATTCACACCTCGGTCGAGGAAGCGGTGGCGGCCACCGACTGACCGACCGTTCAGGGAGCGGTCACCCGACCGCTCCTCGATCGGCCGTATAGACGACCGGTGGACCGGGCTTTCGGCGGCCCGGCCCTCCGACAGCACGCCCGTAGTCCCGAGGGGGATGCATGGCCACCGTTGAACTCCGCTTCAGCGCGCTGCCCGAGCACGTCAGGACCGCCCGTCTGGTGGCGGCAGCGGTGGCGCGCAGGGCCGGAGTGGACGAGGCCGTACTCGACGAGGTCAGACTCGCCGTCGGCGAGGCCTGCACCCGCGCGGTCGGGCTGCACCAGAGCAGCGGGATCACCGCCCCGGTGAAGGTGCTGCTGATCGAGGAGGAGAAGCAGTTCTCCATCGAGGTCGGCGACGAGGCACCACGCTCGGCTCCCGGCGACAAGGCGCCCGGGTCCCTGGGTGACGATCCGGACGCGGAGACCGAGGAGGACGAGATGGGTCTCGCTGTCATCAGCGGGCTCGTCGACGACGTCGAGGTCACCGCGGGGGAGCACGGCGGATCGATCCGCATGACCTGGCCGACCACCCCGCCGGCCACGACGCTTTCCTGAGAACCGCCGCACATCACAGCCGAAGGGCCCTGCTGAGCAGGGCCCTTCGGCATTTCCGGGAGAGTACCGCGAGCGTGCGTTCTCCGCGCGGTGGAATTCGTGAATCAATTCACGATCATTACCGGATCAATGCCGGATCGACCCGCAGATCGGCGCCCCGATAATTTGATCAAGCGTCAATGCTTTTAAGGCATTACTATGCGAAGGCCAATTCCGTTTGCCGCGCACTGTTTTGATCAGGTTCCGGTACCTACAATCCGTCCACATCTTGAGCTCAGCACAGGCGTCAAGGAGGACGAATGGCGGGGCTTTCTACCCCTCAGCAGTTTGACCACCCCACAACCTTCGCAGCCGCAGTCCTGACCGACGACAACCGCATCCTCGTGATGGTGATCGGCCTCGTGGCGCTGGCAGCGCTCGTGGTCGCGGGCATCCTGGTCCGCGAGGTACTGGCGGCCGGCGAGGGCACCGACAGCATGAAGAAGATCGCGGCAGCGGTCCAGGAGGGCGCCAACGCCTATCTGGGACGGCAGTTGCGCACGGTCGGCGTATTCGCCGTGATCGTTTTCTTCCTGCTTCTGCTGCTGCCCGCGGACGACTGGAATCAGCGCGCCGGACGATCGATCTTCTTCCTGGTCGGCGCGGTGTTCTCGGCGACCACCGGCTATATCGGCATGTGGCTCGCCGTACGCAGTAATGTCCGTGTCGCCGCGGCGGCCCGGGAAGCGACCCCGGCGGAGGGTGAGCCCGAAAAGGATCTCACCGCCGTCTCGCACAAAGCAATGAAGATCGCTTTCCGCACGGGCGGCGTCGTCGGCATGTTCACGGTGGGGCTCGGTCTGCTCGGCGCCTCCTGCGTGGTGCTGGTGTACGCGGCCGACGCGCCGAAGGTGCTGGAGGGATTCGGCCTCGGCGCCGCCCTCATCGCCATGTTCATGAGGGTCGGCGGCGGCATCTTCACCAAGGCCGCAGACGTCGGCGCCGACCTGGTCGGCAAGGTCGAGAAGGGCATCCCGGAGGACGATCCGCGCAATGCCGCGACCATCGCCGACAACGTGGGCGACAACGTCGGCGACTGCGCGGGCATGGCGGCCGACCTCTTCGAGTCGTACGCCGTGACGCTGGTCGCCGCCCTGATCCTCGGCAAGGCGGCGTTCGGCGACTCCGGTCTCGCCTTCCCGCTGCTCGTGCCGGCGATCGGTGTGATCACCGCCATGATCGGCATCTTCGCGGTGGCGCCGCGCCGGACCGACCGCAGCGGCATGTCCGCGATCAACCGGGGTTTCTTCATCTCCGCGGTGATCTCGCTCGTGCTGGTGGCGGTCGCGGTCTTCGTCTACCTGCCGTCGTCGTACGCCGACCTCGACGGCGTCACCGACGCGGCGATCAAGGCCAAGGACGGCGATCCGCGGATCCTCGCGCTCGTCGCCGTGGCCATCGGCATCGTGCTCGCCGCCCTGATCCAGCAGCTGACCGGCTACTTCACGGAGACGAACCGCCGTCCCGTGATGGACATCGGCAAGACCTCGCTCACCGGTCCGGCCACCGTCATCCTCGCGGGCATCTCCCTCGGCCTCGAATCGGCCGTCTACACCGCCCTGTTGATCGGCCTCGCCGTCTACGGGGCGTTCCTGCTCGGCGGCGCGTCGATCATGCTGGCGCTGTTCGCGGTGGCGCTGGCCGGCACCGGACTGCTCACCACGGTCGGCGTGATCGTCGCCATGGACACCTTCGGGCCGGTCTCCGACAACGCGCAGGGCATCGCCGAGATGTCCGGCGACGTCGAGGGCGCGGGCGCGCAGGTGCTCACCAACCTGGACGCGGTCGGCAACACCACCAAGGCCATCACGAAGGGCATCGCCATCGCCACCGCCGTCCTGGCCGCGTCGGCGCTCTTCGGGTCGTACCGGGACGCCATCCTCACCGCCGCCAACGACGTCGGCGAGAAGGTCTCGGGACCGGGTGCGCCGCTCAACCTGATGATGGACATCTCCCAGCCCAACAACCTGGTGGGGCTCATCGTCGGCGCCGCGGTCGTCTTCCTCTTCTCGGGCCTGGCGATCAACGCCGTCTCGCGGTCCGCGGGGGCCGTGGTCTACGAGGTGCGGCGGCAGTTCCGCGAGCACCCCGGGATCATGGACTACACAGAGACACCGGAGTACGGCCGCGTCGTCGACATCTGCACCAAGGACGCGCTGCGCGAACTGGCCACGCCGGGGCTGCTCGCCGTGCTCACCCCGATCGCGGTCGGGTTCACGCTCGGCGTCGGCGCGCTCGGCTCGTTCCTCGCGGGCGCGATCGGCACCGGCACGCTGATGGCGGTCTTCCTCGCGAACTCGGGCGGCGCCTGGGACAACGCGAAGAAACTCGTCGAGGACGGCCACCACGGCGGCAAGGGCAGCGAGGCCCATGCCGCGACGGTGATCGGCGACACGGTCGGCGACCCGTTCAAGGACACCGCCGGACCGGCCATCAACCCCCTGCTGAAGGTGATGAACCTCGTCGCGCTGCTCATCGCGCCCGCGGTCATCAAGTTCAGCTACGGCGACGACAAGAACACCGGGGCGCGGATCACGATCGCGGTGCTCGCGTTCCTCGTGATCGCCGTCTCGGTGTACATCTCCAAGCGGCGCGGGATCGCCGTGGGGGAGGAGGACGACGCCGAACAGGCGGCCAAGTCGGCGGACGCCGCGGTGGTTTCGTAGGCGGTCGTCCGGAGGCGGATCCGGAGGCGGGTCCAACGGGCGGGCGGGTGGCGCGAGTTGTGGGCGCCGCCCGCCCGTTCTGCGCGTGTTCAGGCCCTCGCCGTGAGCCTTCTCTCGCTTGGTGCAGATAGCCCCAAATAGTCTTCTATCGGACCTTGGGCCCCGGGGTGCGGTCCGTCCGGCGTGTATGTTCCGGGGCCGAGAGCCATGGAAGGGACCAACCCGGTGAACAAGAAGCTCGCGGCCGCACTGTCCGGCGGTGCGGTACTGGTACTGGCGCTGTCGGGATGCGGCGGCAGCGGCGACGACAGCGACGCCAAACTGGACGCCTGGGCCAAGCAGGTGTGCCTCGCGGTGCAGCCGCAGGCGAAGAAGATCCAGGCCGCCAACGCGGCGATCCAGAAGGAGACCTCGGACAACAGCACCCCGCAGGACGTCCAGAAGACCGACTCGCAGGCCTTCCAGGACATGTCCGACGCCTACAAGGCGATCGGGGCGGCCGTGAACTCCGCCGGGGCACCGGACGTCGAGAGCGGCGCGAAGAAGCAGCAGGACGCGGTCACGGAGCTCAACGGCATCGCCACGTCGTACGCCGCCCTGAAGAAGCAGGTGGACGTGCTCGACACCAAGGACCAGGCGAAGTTCGCGGACGGCCTCAAGGGCATCGCGAGCTCGCTGGACAAGCTCAGCACGAGCGGGAACGACGCCCTGAAGACCCTCGAAGAGGGCGACGTCGGCAAGGCGATGACCAAGCAGGAGGCCTGCAAGACGGCGTCCCCGGTGGCCTCGTCGTCGGCGGCCTGAGCTCCTTCCGGCCTCTTCTGTAGGCAGCGATCTTTCAGTTGCCGAAAGATGCCCCGGTACGCGTGCGTGCCGGGGCCTTCGCTTGTGCGCGGGCCGGGTCGATCCGTGGCACGCATGTTGTCGGTGGGAGCGGCCACAATGGGGGTGTGAGTAACTCCAGTCTGCCCACGCTGCCCGCATCCGACCGCCCGGAGGTCGCTGCCCGGCTCCGGGACGCCCTGCTCGGCGCCGCCTTCACCGCCGACGGACTGCTCGACCTGCTCGGTGCCCCCGCGTACGCGGCGCTGGCCCGCAGCGAGACCGTGCCGGCCCTCCGGGCGACGAGAGGCGACACCCCACTGGAGACGCTCGTCCGGCTGTTCCTGCTCCAGCAGCCCGTGCCGCACGCACGCGTGGCGGACGTGCTGCCCGTCGCCGCGTGCCTGGAGAGCGGCTGGCTGGTGTCCGTGGGCGCCGACGAGGTCGCCGCGACCGTGGACGTACGGCCGTACGGCGGGCCCGGGGGCGAGGACTGGTTCATCGTGTCCGACCTGGGGTGTGCCGTCGGCGGGGCCGGCGGGATCGGCAGCCGGGAGGAAGGCGTCGTCCTCGGGGTGGGCGGCGCGTCCACCACCCTCGCGGGCATCACCGTACGGACGCCGGTCTCCGCAGCGCTCGACCTCGGCACCGGCTCCGGCATCCAGGCGCTGCACGCGGCCCGGCACGCCACGCGCGTGACCGCCACCGACCTCAACCCGCGCGCCCTGCACATCACCGCGCTCACCCTCGCGCTGTCCGGCGCACCGGCCGCGGACCTCCGGGAGGGCTCGCTGTTCGAGCCGGTCCGGGACGACGAGACGTACGAACTCATCGTGTCGAACCCGCCGTTCGTGATCTCCCCGGGTGCCCGGCTGACCTACCGGGACGGCGGGATGGGCGGGGACGATCTGTGCCGGTCACTCGTTCAGGAAGCGGGGGACCGGCTGCGCGAGGGCGGATTCGCGCAGTTCCTCGCCAACTGGCAGCACGTCGAGGGGGAGGACTGGCAGGACCGGCTCAGGTCGTGGGTGCCGCGCGGGTGCGACGCCTGGGTCGTGCAGCGCGAGGTCCAGGACATCACGCAGTACGCCGAGTTGTGGCTCAGGGACGCGGGCGACCACCAGGGCGACACGGCCGCGTACGAGGCGCTCTACGACGCGTGGCTCGACGAGTTCGAGGCGCGCAAGGTCAGGGCGGTGGGCTTCGGCTGGATCACGCTGCGCAGGACGGGTTCCGACGCGCCCTCGATCACCGTCGAGGAGTGGCCGCACTCGATCGAGCAGCCGCTCGGCGACACCGTGCGCACGCACTTCGACCGCGTCGACTATCTGCGCGCCCACGACGACGCGGCCCTGCTCGCCGCCCACTTCAAACTGGCCGACGAGGTCATCCAGGAACAGGTCGGACTGCCCGGCGCCGAGGACCCCGAGCACGTCGTGCTGCGCCAGCACCGCGGCATGCGCCGGGCGACCAAGGTCGACACGGTCGGCGCGGGCTTCGTCGGCGTCTGCGACGGCACGCTGAGCGCGGGCCGCATCCTCGACGCCATTGCCCAACTCGTCGGCGAGGACCCGGTTTTGCTGCGTGACCGGACGCCGGCGCAGATTCGGTTGCTGGTGGAGCAGGGGTTTTTGGAGCCGGTGGGGTGAGTGGCTTCGGGGGGCGATCGGGGTCTGGTGAGTGGCTTCGGGGGTGACCGGCGCTGGGGTGAGTGACTCCGGGGTGGCCGGCGCCGGGGGTGAGTGACTCCGGGGTGGCCGGCGCTGGCGTAGGTGATGCTGCGGTGGTGATCGCGCCGGTGGGGGAGTGCTGGTGGGCGGCGATCGTCCCTCCTGGTGGTGCTGTGGTGGGTGGTGATCGCGTCTCCGGGCGGGTGTTGTGGTGGGCGGCGATCGTCATTTCCGGCGGTGAGGTGGTGCGTGGCGATCGCATTTCCGGGGGGTGGTGTGGCGAGCGGGGCCGTACCTCCGGGCGGGTGGGTGTGGTGGGCGGCGGTCATACCTCCGGGTGGCTGACGCTTACTCAGCTGTCGGACGGCCTACCGACGGACGTCGTGAACCTGGCCGTACCGCTCACCCCGCCACCCGCTCGCCGACCGCGCCCCGGTGTCCCCGCACGAACTCGTCGACTCGGGCCGGGGCGTCGCCCTGATTCCCCGACCGCCTGTACGCCGGACGGCTTCTGAGTCCGGGCCGCTCCCGTGGCCGACCGCTCCCGCGCCGGACCGCTCCCGTGGCCGACCGCTCCCGCAGCCGACCGCGCCCGCCCCGGACCGCTCCCGCAGCCGACTTCTCCCACGGTCGACTTCTCCTACGGCCGACCGCGCACGACGGGTCCGCCTCTCGTGGATCGGCCGAGCCCGCCGTCTACGCCACCCCGTAGATCCCCGCCACAAGCCCGCCCACCCCTGTCACGCCTGAGGCCCCTCCGTACCGCTGGGCCGCATGGGGCAGGGCCCCGCTGGATTGGTGGGATTGGTGCGGAAAAGGGCTCTTGTCAGTGGCGGGTGCGAGGCTACCTTCGGAGACAGGTTCCGCGCGTTCTCGGGGGAGGCGCGCCGTCTCGGGGGAGGCGTGATGGCTGGGGATACGCCGGAACAGGGCGAGGGCAGGGTGGTCAACGGCCGCTACCGGCTGCTGCGCATGCTCGGCGCGGGCGGCATGGGTCGCGTATGGCTCGCGTACGACGAGGAGTTGGCCTGCGAGGTCGCCGTCAAGGAGATCTCGCTGCCGGACGTGCCGGCCGACGTCGGCGAGCCCGCGCAGCGCATCGCGCGGGCCCGCAGCGAGGCACGGCACGCGGCCCGGCTGCGCGGGCATCCACATGTGGCGACCGTGCACGACGTGGTGATCCACGAGGGCCTGCCCTGGATCGTCATGGAGTACGTCCCGGACGGCGTCGACCTCCAGGCGGTGCTGCGGCGTTCGGGCCCGCTGCCGCCCGCCCGGGTGGCCCGTATCGGCCTCGCGGTCCTCGACGCGCTCACCGCAGGACACCGCATCGGCATCCTGCACCGGGATGTGAAACCGGCCAACATCCTTCTGGCGCCCAACGCTTCGGGCGATCCGTACGCGCGCGTGCTGCTCACCGACTACGGCATCGCCCTCCAGCCGGAGTCGCGCGAACCCCGCCTCACCGCCACCGCCGGCATCCTCGGCACCCCCGGCTATCTCGCCCCGGAGCGCGCCCGCGGTGAGCCGCCGACCCCGGCCGCCGATCTGTTCTCCCTCGGCGCCACGCTGTACGCCGCCGTCGAGGGCCGTGGCCCCTTCGACCGGCATGGCGACTACGCGACCCTGACCGCCCTGCTCGGCGAGGAGCCGACGCCCGCCGTCCGCGCGGGTGAACTGGCGCCCGTACTCCAGGGGTTGCTGGTCAAGGACCCGATCCTGCGGTCGGCACCGGAGACCGCGGCACAGGGGCTGGAGCGGGTGGCGCGGTCGGCCGGTGCGGTGCCGGGAGGCCCGTCGACACCGGAGGGCTACGGCCGGGTGGCGGACGGGTTCGGCCCGCCGCCGGGCGGCTTCGGCTCGGCACAGGGCGGTCAGTTCAGCGCTGATCAGTCGCCGGGGGCTGTCGCAGGCGGTGCGCCCGGCCAGGTCGGGGGTGGTCAGCGGGGCTACGTCGGAAGTGGTCCGCCGGGCGAGCCGGGTCCTGCCGAGAGCGGGCCCCGGGGGCAATTCCCTGGCGGACGGCCCGGATACGGCGTGGGCGGGCCCTACGTGGGCGGCCCGTACGCCCCGCAGACCCCGGCCGGTCCCGGGGACGCCGACCAGGGCCCGGCGCCGTACGGCGACCGGCCCGCGGCCCTCCTCGGGGGCTCCACGCCCGCAGGCCGGCCCGCCCCGGGGACACCGGAAACCCCGGGCGCCCCGCAGACCCCCAACACACCGCACACACCGAACACCCCGTACGGCGCCCCGTCGCCGTACGCCCCCCAGGGGCAGGCCGGTTCGGGCGGGGACGGTGGGGCGTACGGCCAGTGGAATCCGTACGCGAACAGCCCCACGATGTCCTACCAGGGCGCCCATCAGAGCAGCGCGCCTCCGCCGCCGTACGCGGGCGGTCAGGGGCCGACGTATCCCGGGGGCCCGGGGTTCGTCGGCGGCGGGCCACCCGGTGGGGGCCGGCGGCGGAAGCCGGTCGGGGCGGTTGTCGCCCTGGTGGTGGCCGTCGCGCTGGTCATCGCCGGTGGGGTGTGGGCGGCGACCTCGCTGACCGGTGACAAGGACAGCGCGGCGACGAAGAAGGCGAGCCCGTCCGTGTCGTCCTCGCCGACGGGCTCCGAGTACCCGTACGGCCAGGACGTCGGGCTCAAGAAGGCGTTGCAGACCGGGGATTGCGTGCACGCGGTGTGGACCGGGACGGCGTTCGCCTCGCGGCCCAACCTTGGGGTCGTGAGCTGTGCGCACGACGACCCGGACGGTCAGGTGATGGCGGTCGACACGGCGAGCGACTTCGCCGACGCGCGTGACCACGGGGCCGAGCGGTGTGTGGGCAAGGCGAAGGCTGCGGCCGACTCCCTGGCCGACGCTGACGTGTACGCGCTGACGCCGACGGAGGCGGGCTTCGGTACGGCGGGCGGCGGCACGGCGTGTCTCGTCCTCGGCCGGCATGTGCCGATAGGCGGCGAGATAGGGCGCTTCCGGAGCACCGAGTCGAACGTGTGGACCACCGAGATGAGCATCGGCGACTGCTGGCTGTACGTCGACCACAAGACGTACTTCACCGCGACCCTGACGGAGTGTGCCGACGAGCACACCGACCAGGTGATCGGTTTTGTGAAGGCCCCGGAGACGATGGCCTTCTCGGAGGCCCTGCTTCAGGGGAACAAGCTCTGCGGCAACAAGTTCGAGTCGACTTGGGCACCCGGATCCGACCGTTCCGTCTTCGGGTATCTGTCCGACGAGAGCAACTGGAAGGCCGGTTTCAACTCGGTCGTGTGCACGGTGGGACAGGTCGATCGCTCCCGGACGACCGGGGCGATATCGTCCTCCGGCGCGGTCGCCTGAGGACCGGCCGCCGCGAATTCACCGGGGGTTGGCCTGCCCGTCGCCCGCGGGTGCCAGCCTCCCGGACCGGGACATCGGGTCGGGAGAGGACACACATGGAGAGCGGGCCGGCGATCTTCGCGGGGTTGGTGTTCGCCCTGTTCGGAGGAGCGCTGCTGCTGTGGACCGCGGTCAGGGTGCGACACCGCGAACCTGTCGCGGAAGGTGTGAACCCGGTCGCATCGGCGACCCTCGCGAGCCTCGTCGGGGTCGCCGCCCTGCTGCTCGGAACCTGGTGCTTCCTGCACGTCTGAGCGCCGCACCCGACCTGGGACGCAGGTAACCGGGGGATCACCCTCCGGATGGCTCCGAAAAGGCCGGTGGGGACTCCGGGCGGCAGGAATGGCGGTAGTCGGGTTACCGTTCGAGTGGCCGTTGCGGGCTTTTCCCGTTTGACACGGGGGCGGGATGTACCGTCACACTCCGCAGCGTCACCATGACCCGACCCCGGGACCGAACAACCCAGGGGAGGCCCCCAGCGTCGACCGGAGAGAAGAGCGAAGTTGTCCCCGACCAGCGAGACCGCACACGGCGGCCGCCGACTCGTCATCGTCGAGTCCCCTGCCAAGGCGAAGACGATCAAGGGCTACCTCGGCCCCGGATATGTCGTCGAGGCGAGCGTCGGGCACATCCGCGACCTTCCCAACGGCGCCGCCGAGGTGCCCGAGAAGTACACCGGCGAGGTCCGTCGCCTCGGTGTGGATGTCGACCACGACTTCGAGCCGATCTATGTGGTCAACGCCGACAAGCGGGCCCAGGTCAAGAAGCTCAAGGACCTGCTCAAGGACTCCGACGAACTCTTCCTCGCCACCGATGAGGACCGCGAGGGCGAGGCCATCGCGTGGCACCTCCTGGAGGTGCTGAAGCCCAAGGTCCCGGTCAAGCGCATGGTGTTCCACGAGATCACCAAGGACGCGATCCGCGCCGCCGTGGCCAACCCGCGCGACCTCAACCAGCCGCTGGTCGACGCCCAGGAGACCCGCCGCATCCTCGACCGCCTCTACGGCTACGAGGTCTCGCCGGTCCTGTGGAAGAAGGTCATGCCGCGCCTGTCGGCCGGCCGTGTCCAGTCCGTCGCCACCCGGCTCGTGGTGGAGCGGGAGCGCGAGCGCATCGCGTTCCGTTCCGCCGAGTACTGGGACCTGACGGGCACCTTCGGGACCGGACGTACCGGCGACGCGAGTGACCCGTCCACCCTTGTCGCCCGTCTCCAGGCCGTCGACGGCAAGCGCGTCGCCCAGGGGCGCGATTTCGACTCCCTGGGCCAGATCAAGGGCGCGAACACCCTCCACCTGGACGAGGCCGACGCCCGCGCGCTGGCCGCCGCCCTGGAGGACACACGGTTCGCCGTCCGGTCCGTCGAGTCGAAGCCGTATCGACGCTCGCCGTACGCCCCGTTCCGTACGACGACGCTCCAGCAGGAGGCCAGCCGCAAGCTCGGCTTCGGCGCCAAGGCCACGATGCAGGTCGCGCAGAAGCTGTACGAGAACGGCTACATCACCTACATGCGTACGGACTCCACGACCCTGAGCGAGACGGCGATCACCGCCGCCCGCGCCCAGGTGACGCAGCTGTACGGCGCCGACTACCTGCCGGCCCAGCCGCGCGTGTACGCCGGGAAGGTCAAGAACGCGCAGGAGGCGCACGAGGCGATCCGCCCCTCGGGTGATCGTTTCCGCACGCCCGCCGAGACCGGCCTGACCGGCGACCAGTTCCGGCTCTACGAGCTGATCTGGAAGCGGACCGTCGCCTCCCAGATGAAGGACGCGGTCGGCAACTCCGTCACCGTGAAGATCGCGGGCACCTCGTCCGACGGCCGGGACGTCGAGTTCAGCGCCTCCGGCAAGACGATCACCTTCCACGGCTTCCTGAAGGCCTACGTAGAGGGTGCCGACGACCCGAACGCCGAGCTGGACGACCGTGAGCGCCGGCTGCCGCAGGTGGCCGAGGGCGACGCGCTCAGCGCCGAGGAGATCACGGTCGACGGGCACGCCACCAAGCCCCCGGCCCGCTACACCGAGGCCAGCCTCGTCAAGGAGCTCGAAGAGCGCGAGATCGGCCGCCCGTCGACGTACGCGTCGATCATCGGCACGATCCTCGACCGCGGCTACGTCTTCAAGAAGGGCACGGCCCTGGTGCCGTCCTTCTTGTCCTTCGCCGTGGTCAACCTCCTGGAGAAGCACTTCGGGCGGCTCGTCGACTACAGCTTCACCGCCAAGATGGAGGACGACCTCGACCGCATCGCCAGCGGTGAGGCGCAGGCCGTGCCGTGGCTGCGGCGCTTCTACTTCGGCGAGGGCGAGGCGACGGGCGCCGCCGAGGCCGGCAACGGCGACGGCGACCACCTGGGCGGCCTCAAGGAGCTCGTCACCGACCTGGGCGCGATCGACGCCCGCGAGGTGTCGTCCTTCCCGGTCGGCAACGACATCATGCTGCGCGTGGGCCGCTACGGCCCCTACGTCGAGCGCGGCGAGAAGGACTCCGAGAACCACCAGCGCGCCGACGTGCCCGAGGACCTGGCGCCGGACGAGCTGAGCGTCGAGCACGCCGAGGAACTGCTCGCCAAGCCGAGCGGCGACTTCGAGCTGGGCGCCGACCCCGAGTCGGGCCACCAGATCATCGCCCGCGACGGCCGCTACGGGCCGTACGTCACCGAGGTGCTCCCGGAGGGCACCCCGAAGACCGGCAAGAACGCCGTGAAGCCGCGTACGGCCTCGCTGTTCAAGTCGATGACCCCCGACACGGTGACGCTGGCCGAAGCCCTCAAGCTGATGTCGCTCCCGCGCGTCGTCGGCAAGGACGCCGAGGGCGTGGAGATCACCGCGCAGAACGGGCGCTACGGGCCGTACCTGAAGAAGGGCACGGACTCCCGCTCGCTGACGGCCGAGGACCAGCTCTTCACGATCACCCTCGATGAGGCGCTGGAGATCTACTCCCAGCCCAAGCAGCGCGGCCGGGCCGCCGCCAAGCCGCCGCTGAAGGAACTGGGCACCGACCCGGTCAGCGAGAAGCCCGTCGTCGTCAAGGACGGCCGCTTCGGGGCGTACGTCACCGACGGCGAGACCAACGCGACCCTGCGCTCCGACGACAGCGTCGAGGAGATCACCCCGGAGCGCGGCTACGAGCTGCTCGCCGAGAAGCGGGCCAAGTCGCCCGCCAAGAAGACGGCGAAGAAGGCCCCGGCGAAGAAGACGGCGGCCAAGAAGGCGCCCGCCAAGAAGACGACGACGGCCAAGAAGGCCGTCGCCAAGAAGACCACCACGGCCGCCAAGACGGCGACGGCCAAGAAGACGGCCACCTCCAAGGTGACGTCCGAGGACTAGGTCCGGGCGGTCCGCTGCCCGAGGACCGGTCCGAGGGTTGGGGAGCGCACGCTTCCTCCACCACAAGGTCGCGAAACGAACGCCCCGGCATCACTTTGGTGTCGGGGCGTGCGCAGGTCCGGGCGGGCGCGGCTTGTTGTCGGTGGCTGCCGATAGGCTGAAAGCATGACGCCAGCCGAGCAGCCAACGGCCCACCAGTCGGCCCCCGACGACGCCCTTGTCGCGGACTCCCGCGAGCGTGCCGTCCGCGCCCTGCTGCGCCAGCCGCAGCTCAAGCGGTTGTGGAGCGCGCAGTTCGTGACGGGGGTCGGCGACACCCTCGCCCTGCTGGTCCTGGTCGTGCTCGCCTTCCAGGCGGCGATCGCCCAGGGCTCCTTCGGCGGTGGCTATCGGGGCGTGGCGTTGGCGGTGGCGACCGTCTTCGGGGTGCGCGTCCTGGCGACGCTGCTCTTCGGGGCGGTGCTGCTCGGCCCGCTCAGTTCGCTGATCTCCAAGGAGGGGCCCCTCGACCGGCGCTGGACCATGGTCGGCGCGGACAGTCTGCGGGCCGCGCTGCTGATCGTCGCCCCGCTGTGGATCGACTGGACTCCGGACAACGCACTGGCCGTGCTCCTGGTGACCGCCTTCGTGACCGGGGTCGCCGAGCGCTTCTGGACGGTGTGCCGCGAGAGCGCCGGTCCCGCCCTGCTGCCCGCCCCGCCGCTCGAGGGCGCCACGGTCCGGCCGCTGCCCGACCACCTGGACGCCCTGCGCCGGCTGTCGCTGCGCACGAGCTTCGTGGCGATCCCTGTAGCGGCCGCCGCCCTCGTCGTGGCGGCCCTGCTCAACAACCTGCTGGGCACGGGCGTCGCCTGGTTCGACCAGCACCAGGCCGCGCTCGGTTCGTACGTCGCGGCCGGACTGTTCGCCGCGTCCCTCTCCGTGCTGACCGCCCTGGAAGTGCCCGGAACGCGCACCCCGCGCGCGCGGTCGCCGCTCGAAGGGCTGCGCCGCCCCAGGACGGGTACCGGCGTCGACAAGGGCCGTACGGGCGCGATCGCGTTGCTCGTGGTCGCCTGCGCGGCCGTCGCCGGGGCGATCTCCGCCGCCGTCGCCGTGTCCGTGCTCCAGGCCACCGATCTGCGCGGCGGTCCGGTGACCTTCGGCCTGCTCGTCCTCGGACTGACCGGCGGGGTCGTCGTCGGCATCCGTACGGCACCCGCCCTGCTGCCCACGCTGTCCCGGCGCCGGCTGCTGACGCTGGCGATCGCCTTCACCGGCATCGCGCTGCTCGCCGCGGGCCTGGTCCCGGACGTCACCACCGTGCTGCTGATCGTCGCCCTGGCCGGCATCGGCGCGGGCGTGGCCGCCAACACCGGGCACACCCTGCTCGACCAGGAGGCCGAGGACTACCGCAGGGCACGCACGACCGAGCACCTGCACGCGGTCGTACGGGTCTCCGTGGCGCTCGGCGCGCTGATCGCCCCCCTGGTGGCGGCGCTGATCGGCCCGCACCGCCTGGAGAACGGCAAGTTCGTGTTCGCGCACGGCGGTGCCGCGTTCACGCTGATGCTGGTCGGCGCGCTGCTGCTGCCGGTCGCCGCGCTGGTGCTGGCCAAGGTCGACGACCGCTCCGGAGTGCCGCTGCGGCACGACCTGCGGGACGCGCTGCTCGGCGGCGACGACCCCGACACGGTGCCCGCGGCCACCGGCTTCTTCATCGCCCTGGAGGGCGGCGACGGCGCCGGGAAGTCCACCCAGGCCGAGGCCCTCGCCGAGTGGATAAGGGGCAAGGGACACGAGGTCGTGCTGACCCGCGAGCCCGGCGCGACACCGGTCGGCAAGCGGCTGCGGTCGATCCTGCTCGACGTGTCGTCGGCGGGACTGTCCCACCGCGCGGAGGCCCTGCTGTACGCGGCCGACCGCGCGGAGCACGTCGACACCGTCGTACGTCCCGCCCTGGAGCGCGGCGCGATCGTCGTCTCCGACCGCTACATCGACTCGTCCGTCGCCTACCAGGGCGCGGGCCGCGACCTGTCCCCGACCGAGATCGCCCGGATCAACCGGTGGGCGACCGACGGACTCGTCCCGCACATGACCGTCCTGCTGGACGTCGACCCGGAGACCGCCCGCGAGCGGTTCACGGAGGCGCCGGACCGACTGGAGTCGGAGCCCGCCGAGTTCCACGCGCGCGTACGGTCCGGATTCCTGGCCCTGGCCGCCGCCGACCCGAGCCGCTACCTGGTGGTGGACGCGGGCCAGGAGCCCGAGGCCGTCACCACGGTGATCAGGCACCGCCTCGACACGGTCCTGCCGCTCTCCGAGGCCGAGATCAAGGCCCAGGAGGAGGCGCGCAAGGCCGCCGAGGAGGAGGCCCGCCGCAAGGCCGAGGAAGAGGCCGCGCGCAAGGCCGAGGAGGAGCGCCTGGAGCGCGAGCGCCAGGAGCAGCTCGCCAAGCTGCGCGCCGAGGAGGAGGAGCGCAAGCGGCGCGAGCTGGAGGAGGCCCAGCGCCGCGAGGCCGAGCGCCAGGCCGAAGAAGCCCGCCAGCGCGCCGAGGACGCACGCAGGCGTGCCGAGGAGGAGAAGGCCCGCCTTCTCGCCGAGGAAGAGGCCCGCGCCGCCGAGGAGACCCGCCGGAGGGCCGAGGCCGACCGCTTGCGCAAGCAGGCCGAGGACGAGGCCCGGCTGCGCGCCGAGGCGGAGGAGCGCCGCCTGGAGAAGCAGCGCAAGGCCGAGGCGGCCCTGCTCGCGGCCGAGGAGGCCCGCCGCCTTGCTGCGGAGGCTGCGGCCGCGGCGGAACTGGCCGCCCGACAGCCGACGGCTCCTGTGGTTCCGGCCGCTCCGAAGGCCAGGCCCGAGGCGTTGACTGTGGAGACGCCGCTGGTGAAGCCTGCGGGTGCGGGTGCGGGTGCGGGTGCGGGTGCGGGTGCGCGGTCGGTGGAGGACACGGCTGTGCTGCGGCCGGTGAGGTCTAGTGCCAGGGACGAGACGGCCGTGCTGCGGTCGGTGTCCGTGGATTCAGAGGACTCCGAGGACTCCGAGGACTCCGAGGCGCGCGACTCCGAGACGACGGCCGAGCTGCCGCAACCGCCCGCTCCTGCGGGGGCCGCGGACGAGACGGCCGTACTGCCGCCCGTGCCGTCCGGTGCTGCCGACGAGACGGCCGTGCTGCCGCCGGTCGGTGCCGCGGACGAGACCGCTGTGCTGCCGCCGGTGCGGGGGCAGGGGCCGTCGGACCGGGTGCCCGCGGGCTTCTTCCGGGACGAGCGTCCGGCCGGCCGGTCCGACGGGGGCGAGGACCGCACCCGCGAACTCCCCCAGGTCGACGAGCAGGGCACACCCCGGCGCCGGCCGCGCCCCGACTGGGCCGAGGAGACTCCGCTGGACGACCTGCCCTCGCTCGCCGACGAACTGCTCGGCCCGCGCGAGGACGGCGACTTCGACCGCGACGACGACACCGGGCGCGGGCCCGGGCGGGGACGCGGTCGGGGCCGTAGGAGCTGACGGGCTGACGGGCTGACGACAGCGGGGGCCGGTGATTCGCTCTCCGTGCCCCCGGGTCGGCCTCCGCGCCCCGCCCCGACCCCCGTTGTCAGTGGTGGCCCGCACAATGGATCGCGTAACCCGATGTGTGACGAAAGGGCCGGTGACCCATGACGGTGTGGGACGACCTGGTGGGCCAGGAGAAGGTGAGCGAGCAGCTCGACGCCGCTGCTCGGGACGCCGACGCCTTCGTCACCGCGGCGACTACCGGTACGGCACCGCCGGAGGCGTCGAAGATGACGCACGCCTGGCTGTTCACGGGGCCGCCCGGAGCGGGACGCAACCAGGCGGCGCGGGCCTTCGCCGCCGCGCTGCAGTGCGTGAGCCCCGACCGCGCGCTCGGCGGCAGCCCCGGCTGCGGCTTCTGCGACGGCTGTCATACGGCGCTGATCGGCACCCACGCGGACGTCAGCACCGTCGCCGCGGTGGGCACGCAGATCCTCGCCGACGACATGCGGGACACGGTCCGCAAGTCCTTCACCTCGCCGGCGACCGGCCGTTGGCAGATCATCCTCGTCGAGGACGCCGAGCGGCTGAACGAGAAGTCGGCCAACGCGGTCCTCAAGGCCGTCGAGGAACCCGCCCCCCGCACGGTCTGGCTCCTCTGCGCGCCCTCGATCGAGGACGTCCTCCCCACGATCCGCTCCCGCTGCCGTCACCTGAACCTGAGCACCCCCTCGGTCGACGCCGTCGCCGACCTGCTCGTACGGCGGGAGGGCGTCGAGCCGGCCGTGGCGGCGGCCGCCGCGCGTGCCACGCAGGGCCATGTCGACCGGGCCCGCCGACTGGCGACCGACCCGGCCGCGCGGGAGCGCCGGGCCGCCGTACTGAAGCTGCCGTTGCGCGTCGAGGACGTCGGCGGCTGTCTCAAGGCCGCCCAGGAGCTGGTGGACGCCGCTGCCGACGACGCGAAGCACCTGGCCGAGGAGGTGGACGACAAGGAGACCGAGGAGATGAAGGCGGCGATGGGCGGCGGCCAGGGCAGCCGGATGCCCCGGGGCACGGCCGGGGTGATGAAGGACCTGGAGGACAAGCAGAAGCGCCGGAGAACGCGTACGCAGCGCGACAGCCTCGACCTCGCGCTGACCGACCTCACCGCGTTCTACCGCGATGTCCTCGCCCTCCAGCTCGGTTCCCGGGTGGCGATCGCCAACGCGGACGCCGAGGACGCGCTGGAGCGGCTCGCGCGCGCCGGTTCCCCGGAGTCCACGCTGCGCCGTATCGAGGCGATCGGTGCGTGCAGGGTGGCGCTCGACCGGAATGTGGCGCCGTTGCTGGCGGTGGAGGCGATGACCTTGGCGCTCAGAGCGGGGTGAGTGGGCCGGGATGCGCTGCGGTGCGGTGCGGTGCGGTGCGCTGTGGTGGGTGGCCCCGGTGGGCTGATTCGGCGGGCGTGAGATTGACGGCGTAACTCGTCCGGGGCGGATCGTGCACGCAGGGCATTCAAGTGATCGCGCAGCGTTACGCTCGTTCGATGCAGATCAGGCGCCCTCTTCGCCGGCCCAGCCGAAGCAGTCAGCCGAGTCAGCCGCGTCAGCCCGGCGAGGCCGAGGTCGAAACCGAGGCCGGTCGAGGTCGCCGGAGCCACAGCGGCCGTCGTAGCCCTCGTAGCCCTCGTGGCCCCCGCGGTCGTCGGGCCGGTGGCACGCTGCTCGCGCTCGCCGCGCTGCTCGTGTCCGCGTGCTCCCCGGGGAGTTCGACGACGGCGACGAGTCCGGCGGCGGACGTGGCGCTGGCCCCGCTGCCGAGGTCGACACCGGCCGCCCTGACGTCGTACTACGGGCAGAAGCTCAGCTGGCACACCTGCGGTGTCCCCGGGTTCGAGTGCGCCACGATGAAGGCGCCGCTGGACTACGACAAGCCCGGCGCGGGGGACATCCGGCTCGCGGTCGCCCGCAAGAAGGCCACCGGCAAGGGCAAAGCGCTCGGTTCGCTGATGGTGAACCCGGGCGGGCCGGGCGGTTCGGCGGTCGGCTATCTCCAGCAGTACGCCGGGATCGGCTACCCCGCCGAGGTCCGCGCCCGCTACGACATGGTCGCGATGGACCCCCGGGGCGTCGCCCGCAGCGAACCCGTCGAGTGCCTCGGCGGGCGGGCCATGGACGCGTTCACGCAGACCGACACCACCCCGGACGACCAGCACGAGACGACTCGACTCGTGGGCGAGTACAAGAAGTTCGCGGAGGGCTGCGGCGCGCACTCGCCCGACCTGCTGCGCCATGTCTCCACCGTCGAGGCGGCCCGGGACATGGACATCCTGCGGGCGGTGCTGGGCGACCGGAAACTGACGTACGTCGGGGCGTCGTACGGCACGTTCCTCGGGGCGACGTACGCGGGACTCTTCCCCGACCGGGTCGGGCGCGTCGTCCTGGACGGTGCGATGGACCCGTCCCTCCCCGCGCGCCGGATGAACCTCGACCAGACGGCGGGCTTCGAGACGGCGTTCCAGTCCTTCGCGAAGGACTGCGTACGGCAGACGGACTGCCCGCTCGGCGGCAAGGGCACGACGCCCGCCGAGGTCGGCACGAACCTGAAGGCCTTCTTCCACAAGCTCGACGCGCACCCGGTCCCCACCGGCGACGCGGACGGCCGCAAGCTCGGCGAGGCGCTCGCCACCACCGGCGTGATCGCGGCGATGTACGACGAGGCGGCCTGGCCGCAGTTGCGCGAGGCGCTCACGTCGGCGATGAAGGAGAACGACGGCGCGGGGCTGCTCGTCCTCTCCGACAGCTACTACGAGCGTGACGCGGACGGCCGCTACTCGAACCTGATGTTCGCCAACGCCGCCGTGAACTGCCTCGACCTCCCGGCCGCGTTCTCGACCGCCGACCAGGTCGAGCAGGCGCTCCCCGCCTTCGAGAAGGCGTCCCCGGTCTTCGGCGAGGGCCTCGGCTGGGCCTCCCTGAGCTGCGCGTACTGGCCGGTCAAGGCCACGGGCGAACCCCACCGCATCGAGGCGAAGGGCGCCGCCCCGATCGTGGTCGTCGGCACGACCCGCGACCCTGCGACGCCGTACCGCTGGGCCCAGTCCCTGGCCCGCCAGCTCTCCTCGGCCCGCCTGCTGACGTACGTCGGCGACGGCCACACCGCGTACGGGCGCGGCAGCACGTGCATCGACTCCGCGATCGACGCGTATCTGCTCCGCGGGACGGCGCCGGGGGAGGGGAAGCGCTGCTCGTAGCTCCGCGCGGCCCGGTTCGGGGGTGCGGCCGGGGGGTGTACGGAGCACCCCCGGAAACTGTGTAGACTTTCCGACGTTGCTGATCGCACCATGGTGTCGACAGCGCGCCGCCTTAGCTCAGCTGGCCAGAGCAACGCACTCGTAATGCGTAGGTCTCGGGTTCGAATCCCGAAGGCGGCTCTATGGTGAACCCCAGGTCGGGCCTCTGACCTGGGGTTTCTTGTCTCGGGTGACCTTGCAATCCGGGCGAGTTGGACACCTGTGGGCTACGTATCGCAATGCGTAGGTCCGGGATTGACTGCCAGTGGCCGTTTCCGTTGGCAGGGCTGTGAGCTGGGTCTTTGCTCCTTGCTGCCGGTCGGCTCGGATCTGTCGGGTTCGGCGTGGTGGCCGTGCGGTGGCCATGCGTGCAGTGATCGTGCAAACGAGTCCCGATCCGCCTTGCGGTTACAGGCATGCTCACGGTTACAGGGCTGTGCCATCCGGACAATCCCACGATCAACAGGCACTCCGTGCTGGGAATGCTCAGCACTGCGGTGGAGGACGAACTCCGGGTCCCACCAGTAGCCCCTGAAACCAAGTAATTCGACTCCACCCAACTCGGGACGGTCCAGAGCTTCCATCAGACTGGGAGCGCTTCAGTCCTGGGGATCGGATGCACTGCCCTCAAGCTCGGGCGTCGACAGGTGAGTCAGCGCCTCCTCCATGAGCCGTCGGGCATGCTCCGGTTCCAGATGGTTGGCCTCGATACGCGCGGTACGGTCTCCGACGCCGAGCTCGATAGTGACCTCAGTGTGCGGCTGTTTGATCCACAGGGGGAGACTGCGAGCCAGCAGCGCTGCCGAGTCGCCGCTGCCGAGCGTGACCACGTTCATGCGAGCACGGGGCCCATGAGACCTGGGGCCAAAAGCTCCTGGCCTCGTGTCACCCGGCCACGACGTCCCGGCTCGCGGTCCAGCCATGCCATCAGTGATGAGGCTTCTGCCGCGCTGAGCCGCAGCACGACCTCGGTTGCCGCATCTGTGTCCGGCGTTCCCATGGGCAGAGGTTCTCAGTAACTCGCATGATGTGTCTGCGAGTTGGCAGCAGACCGAGGAAAGAGGCAGATTTCTCGAACTGTCGGGACTGGCGCGTCGTTCTGATCGGCACGGCGGCGTACGAGCGGCTGCAGGATCTGCCTGCGGTCCGCAACAACCTCACCGCTGTTGAGGACATTTTCACCGATCCGGACCTTGGAACCATCCCACCTACGCAGGTCACCATGCCGGCTGACCCCGAGCACCCGTCCACCGATTACGAGGTCGTGCGTGGTGCCGCCGCTGATGCCGAGGACACCCTGCTCGTCTACTTCGCTGGGAAATTCCGCCAACCGCCGACTCCGCCTTGTATGGCACCCCTCCGCTGACGTTGCAGTCAACAATCCCAGAAGTCCACCAGGATTACATCTGATGGGCCTTCTCCGCGGCTTCGAGGAATCCGATAAATAGACTTTTTCTGCTCAAGCGGCCGGTTTGCGCAATGGGTCAAATCGACTCCATTCGAGTTCCCAGAATGCTTTAAATCCATTCTTCTTCACGAACTCTCGCTCGGATGAGTAGATTGGATATACGCCCACGAAGTCTACCGTATCCTCGCTTTTTTCCCCTGACTCGGCCGGGTGCATGCTGAACGGGAATAGCCCCAGGCTGCTCGCCGGATTCCCCAAGAGGAGGCTAGACATTCCCGACTCTTCGACAAAACGCTGTGCATAGCCAATTGCGCGACCGGGATCAAATGGCGAAAGTCCGCGCAGTGCACCAACCGCCCTAGCGGGAACGCTGGCCCAAGACAAATCCTGGCTTCGGAGTGTAATCACCATTTCATGACGACTTGTCAACCCGCCCCCGGGGCCTGAAAGCGAGAGCCCGTACGTGACCCCAGTCAGGAGACCGGGGCCCGGCACGTCCCTGTATCCGAGGGATAGAACGCGGCCATCGCTCGGGTCACGCGGCTCGACCTCTTCAATGATCGGGTCTTCACCCGTCACGGCGCGCAGGTGCGCCAGGTACAGGTCAAGCCGCTCGGCGGTGTCACGACCAGTCACTTCAGACGCTCCGCAAGGAATAGGCAGTGTGGTGAATGATAGCCGCTCCGATCCCTTCTGTGGAGCTAACCGAGATCACCCTCATCCCACCACCCCTGATAGGCAGGCACCCATTGGGTTCGAGAATGGTCAATGAATGAATTGAACTCGTCAGCCCGCGCCGCTGGAATCCTGAACTCAGTTACACCCTGGAGGCCATTCTTGTTCTCGAGGGGGAATTCGAGCTCTCCGAACGTCTTTTCCGCAGTTCCTCCTGCATTCGAATCCAGGAATGCAGAATCCATATGGAATACATGGAATCCGGGATCATGCCCAGTCCCGGCATACTGCGCCGCACCCTCCGGCATATTGGAGAGGTAAACAGTCGCATGATTTCCGCTGTGATTAGCAGGGTTCAAACCGTTGGCTTCACTCGCTTGATTTCCCAGTCCAGGAGATCGATAGAGTGGGATCGTGCATCTTTCACCGCCACCCCCGTCGGTATTGTGCACCAATATCGGCGTGCCATCTGCAACGACGTAATACGTGTGGAGTTGCTGGACAGTTAGGTTCCACCGGTTTGCCGTACCGGGTGTGGGCTGCGTGGTGACAACGTAGACGTGGTCGTTGGTAGCGGTGTTGAGGGCGTCCCCGTTGTGGAGTTTGCCGGCGGCGACCCAAGTGTGGGTGGTGTCGTTCCAGAAGGGGTGGTTGGCGGTGGTGTGGAGGGTGGCCGTGTGGCCGTCCTCGGTGAGGATGGTGAGGTCGAGCAGGTCGTGGTCGTGGTTGATCCACACGTGTTGGACGGTGCGGGCGCCTTGGTGCTTGCCGGTCTTGGGGTTGGCGGCTTCGACCTTGTCGCCGGTCTTGATCTTGCCGATCGGTTTGGTCTTGCCGCCGCTCAGCAGGATGGGGGTGTCGGGGGAGAAGCTGCAGCGACTCGGAGACTTTGTTCCGCCGTTGGAAGTACCGGATGACGGCTTGTCCGGTTTGGCCGCAGCGGCGTTGGCGTGTCCGGCTTCGGCCTGTGGGTCGGCCTTCTTGGCTCCGGCAGCCTTGGCGGCTGAGGCATCTTCGTTGGCTTGCTTGGCTGCTCCGCTCTCGGCCGCCAACTCGTCGGCGTACTCTTCGGTTGCCTCGGCCGCAGCTCCGCCGAGTCCCACGATGATGCGGCTGCCGAGGAGCAGGCTCCCGCCCGCCTCGGCGTCCGCAGCTCCCAGCACCAGACCAGAAACACAGTCCACGACGCCGCTCGCCAGGCACCCGTAGAGCACAGGCACTGCCACGATGGCGGCCGCCTCGACTTCCAGAGCCTTGAGGCCTCCCCATTTTCCGCACCGGTTCGTGCCGAAGTCAGCCGGCGAACAGGGGACTTCACCGAGAGTCGGTGTGGGGGTCTGCGTAGAGGAGGGCGCTGGGCCGAGCGAAGGCGTCGGAGTGGTAGACGGTGAGGGCGACGTGCCGGTGTTGCCGCTGGAAGTACTCGTACTGCTCGAGGAACTGGTATTGCCGGTGCTGCCCGTGCCGCCGCTGCGTTCGCAGTGGCCAGTGCCGTCGTCCAGGCACAGGCCACTGGGGTCGGAGCCGCTGGCAGGGTTGTCTGCGGAGTAGGTGTAGCCGCCCATCTGGTTGGGGTCACCCGCCTCGAAGAGCGGGTCGGGGGTGAGGAATCGGCCCTGGACTGGGTCGTAGTTGCGGGCGCCGAGGAGGTCGAGGCCGGTGGTGGTGTCGGTGGGCTGGCCGAGGTAGCCGTGGTTTTCGTCTGCGGCGACCCACGAAGTGGGCTTGGTGCCGCGGGAGTTGCCGTAGGGGTCGTAGGAGCGTCGGGTGACCGCCAGGGTGCCGGCGTCGATGGCGGTGGTGGCTGTGCCCTGGGCGTTGGCGACCTGGTAGGTGACGGTGCCGCTGCTGGAGCGGGTGATGGTGGTGCCGTCCGGGCCGGTGATGTTGCGCAGGCCGGTCCACGTCTTGGCGGAGACGTTCAGGGTGATCTGTTCGGTGCCGCCGAAGAGGTACAGGATGCGGGTCTTGTCGGTGCCGTCGACGGCGCTGGTCTGTTCCAGCAGGTTGCCGCCGGCGTCGTAGAGGTACTTGCTGGTGTTGGTGTGTATGCCCGAGCCGGTGGCGACGGTGGAGGTGCGGCCCTCGGCGTCGTAGGTGAGGGTCTGGGTCTGGCCGGACGGGAGGGCTCCGGTGCCGGCGGTGGTCCAGGTCTGGCCGGTGCTGCCGCAGGTGGCGAGGGTGAGCTGGGTGCGGATGGTGGCGCTGGCGCCGGGGTCGGTCACGCACATCGCGCTGTTGGCGTTGCTGACCAGGGTGCCGGTGCTGGTGGCCTTCCACTTCTGGGTGGCGTCGCTGTTGCAGGTGTCGAGTACCAGGAGGGTGCCGGCGGTGGTGGCGTTGCTCGTGGTGTCCAGGCACATGGTGCCCAGCACCTTGACGGTGCCGTCGGTGCCGATGGTCCAGTTCTGGGCGGCGGAGGCGTTGCAGGTGTAGGTGCGGACCACGGCGCCGGGTGTGGTGGAGGCGCTTGCGTCGTCGATGCAGAGTTTGCCGCCGCCGGAGAGGGTGAAGCCGGTGTTGACGGGTCCGGTGGTGGATACCTTGCGGGTGATGGTGTCGCCGGCGTTCTTGTTGCTGTACGCCGGGTCGGTGTAGGTGGGTGTCCACGTGGCGGTGCCGGTGGTCGGGTTGCTGCTGGTCGTGGTGCCTGACTGGTCGGGCAGGGTCGCGGTGGTGGTGCCGTCGGTGCCGGTGTAGGCGGTGGTCTGCGTGGTGTTGTTGGCCGCGGTGCCGGTGGTGTCGTGGTTGACCATGCCGGTGCGGTCGCCGAGCAGGTCGTAGGTGTACGTCTGCCAGTACGGTGCCGGGCCGCCGACCGTACTGGTTGTGACGGGGGCCGTGGTGGTGGTCTGTACGGAGCCCGTGGTGCAGCCGCCGACGCTCCCGACCGGGGCGCTGGTGGGGTTGGTGATGCCTGCGGTGTCCGTCCAGGCTGCGGTCAGGCGCTGGAAGGAGTCGTAGGTGTAGCACTGGGTGTCGTGGGTGGTGTTGTTCTGCAGGTCGTCGATCGCGGTGATCTCGCCGGCCTGGTTGTAGCGGTAGTTGGCCACGTCCAGGGCGGTGGTGGACGTCTGCAGCATGCTGGACGTCTGGGTGACCCGGCCGGTGGTGGCGTCGTACTGGGCGAAGGTCGCCAGTTCCTTGCCGGTGGTCCCGTAGTTGGTCTGCAGGATGCGGCCGAAGGGGTCGTGGACGGCGGTGTCCAGGTAGTCGGGGGTGTTGGCCGCGGTGATGAACCCGCCGATGCCGTCGAGGTTGCCCTGCTGGGTGTAGCCGTAGTCGATGTCCTCGGCGGGCAGGTTGCCGTCCGCCTGGTAGCGGAGGGTGGACAGTAGTCCGACGGTCGGGGTGTAGAAGGCGGACGCGGTGTAGGTGACGGTGCCGCTGGTGGGTGCGGCGGACTGTCCGGCTGCGGCGAAACCGTCGGCGGCCGGGACGGTCAGGGTGGTGCCGGTCGGCTGGTAGGCCGTGTTGTAGCCGGTGACCGCCTGGGTGTACGCCGATCCGGTCGTCCCGCCGACGTAGCGGGTGGACGAGGTCGGGTAGCCCTTGGCCAGGGTGTCGTACGCCCAGGAGGAAAGCTCTTTGGAGGTGTCGGGTGTGGCCGACCACGCGCTGTTGTACTCGGCGGTGGGGCGGTTGTCCCAGTCGTAGGCGTAGGAGAGGACCTGGCCGCGCGCGTCGGTGGTCTGCAGCAGGTTGCCGACGGTGTCGTACTTGTCGTAGCTGGTGGTGCCGGTGTTCGGGTCGGTCTGGGAGGTCTTCTGGCCCAGCAGGTTGTAGTGGTAGGACCAGGTGTTGCCGGCGGTGTCCTTGATGGAGTCGACCTGGCCGGCGGTCGTGTAGGTGTACGCGGTGGTGGCGTCGGCTTCCGCGGCCTGGTTCAGGGTGTCGGTCTTCCAGGTGGTGGCGCCGGTGCTGTCGTAGAGCACCGTGTTGGCGTCGTTCTGGATCTGCAACGTCGTGCCGGTGGTGGTGCCGGTCGACCACAGGGCTGTGGTGGCGCCGGCGTTGTAGACGACGAAGTTGCCGTCGCTCCGCAGGGTGGCGAAGGCTCCCGGGTTGCCCGAAGTGCTGGTGGACCACAGGGTTTTACCGGTCGCGAGGGAGGACAGCACCAGGTTGCCGTCGGCCTGCATGGCCAGCCGCACGCTGTCCGAGGTCAGTGACGTTCCCGACGGGATGGCCTGGCCCTGGGTGAGTTTGACCGTGCTGCCGGTGTTCTTGACCACGCTCTTGGTGGCCTGTCCCAGCGCGTTGGTGTAGGTCGCGGTGGAACGGCCACCGGCCGGGGCGGTGCTGTCGGTCTCGTCGGCGCCGGGATAGCTGGTGGTGGTGTGCCACTGCTGGACCGCCTGGTGCCACAGCGTACTGGTGGCCGGGCGGCCCTGGCCGTCGTAGGCGGTCGTCGTCTCCGACGGGACCTGGTTCTCGTTCGCCGCGTACAGCGTGGTGGACGGGCTGTTGTCCGGCTCCGAGTACGGCGCGAACGACGCGGTCTGCCAGCCGTGCGAGTCGTAGAAGGTGTCGGAGATGATCCGGCCGGAGTTGGTGTCGCCGAGGGCCGTGGCCTGGGTCTGGCGCGGTTGCAGCATCCCGTCGTAGATGGTGATCGACGAGGCGTAGGTGCCGTCCTCGCGCAGCGTCTTCGTGGTCACCGCGGAGGGGTTGCCAGGTGTGGTGACGGTGCCGCCGGGTGCGGAGACCGCGCCGGGGTTGATGGAGTAGGCGAAGGTCTCGTCCGCGGACTGGCTGGCCTTGTCGCGGCCCGGCAGCCAGACGGCCGTGCGTCGCCCGAGTGCGTCGTAAGTGATGTCGGTCTTGCGGTTGTTGGCGTCGACGTTCTCGGTGGGCAGCCCGTGCAGCGCGTCGAGGGTTGAAGTGACCTTCCAGCTCTGGGAGTTGGTGCTCGTGATGGTGGTCGGGTTGGTGTTTCCGCCCAGGAGGGACCAGGCGGGGGTGAACGCGGTGTGGGTGTTCTGTCCGGTGGCGTCGAGGGCGTCGGTGATGCGGCCGGCGCCGTCGTACTTCATGGCCGAGCTGGTCTGCCAATTCTCGGTGGCGCCGGTGTAGTCGGTGGCGGTGCGTACGGCGCTGACCTGGCCGATGGCGGTGCTCGCGGTCTGGTCGAGTTGTCCGAAGGCGCCCAGGCTGGTGAGGGTGCCGTCGCCGTCGTAGTAGATTTTTTTGTCCGCCAGCAGCGTGCTCGCAGACGCGGCGGTGCCGCACGGTCCGCTGACGGAGGTGACCTGGTCCGGGTAGGTCAGGGTCATCGTGTTGCTGGACGAGGGCGTCGCGTAGGTGGTGGTTGCGCACTTTTCCTGTGCGGCCACGCTGACGTCGCCATGGGAGTCGACGGTGGAGACCCGGCCCTGGCTGTCGTAGGCGGTGTCGGTCCGGGTGTGGCGCCATGTCCCGTTCGCGAGCAGCGCGTAGGCGTGCGACTGGCTGGTCTTGATGCGGTAGGCGGTCAGATCGGGCAGCGTGGACAGGGTCGGCTTCGTGTCGCCGGGGTTGTCCTCCTGGGTCCAGTCCGTCCACGGGGTCTGGCCGGTGTGTGCGGTGGTGGTGTAGGTGAAGGGGCCGTTGACCGCGACGGCATCGATGGTGCCGCCGGCCGCTGTGTAGGTGTCGCTCTGGAGGGCCGTGCCGGCGAGTTGGCCGACGTCGGTGACGCTCTGGACCGTGGAGCCGCCGACCTTGGCGTCCACGCTGACCGAGCGGCGGGTGCCGTCGGCCTTGTAGTCGCCGTCCATGCCTTGCAGGTAGGTGGTGGTCTGCTGGGTAACCGGCTCGGGCGCCTGCCCGGTCTGCACCGTCACGGTGCGGAAGCCATGGAACTGGTCCCAGGTGCGGTACTGGTCGTCCGTCTGCGCCGAGTCGTCCCGGTGCCAGGCGGCCCCGGCGTAGCTGTAGGTGGAGACCTGTGTCTCCGAACCCGCCGGGATGTTCTGGGAGTCCGGCTTGTACTGGGACGCGATCGTCAGGTCGGACGCGGTGACCGTGTGCACGGTGGTCTTGTTGAACCAGTCCGCGATCGGCTTCGACGCCCCTGGCACCGTCCAGTAGACCGGATAGCAGGAGTTGGTGTTCGCGTCCGCGGCCGAGATCGACAGCGTCTTGTTCGCGCACGGGTTGGCGTTGTAGTCGACGGCTATGGACTCGCCGGTCTCGGTCTGGACCGAGGAGATCCTCGGCCGGTACAACGGTGGCGCGGAGGGGGAGGTGTCGTTGACCCGGTTGTCGATCTCCGTACCGGTGAAGGAGGCCTGGTTCAGCTTGATGTCACTGTTGCCGTTACCGTAGGTGTCCTTGCCGGTGTGCTGGATCGACTGCAGCCACATCACGGCCTGCAGAGAGCCCGCGTCCTTCGGGTCGACGGTGGTACCGGTGACCGGGTCGACCGTGCCGCCGGAATCCGAGTACACCTGCCCCAGCTGATAGGTGTCGACAGCGACGAGAGCGTCCGTCGACGAGTCCTTGACATGGATTTTCGTGGTGACGCTGTCCAGGCGGGTGGTGGCCCAGAACGTCGGTCCCCCGGTGATGCAGACGTTGGTCGGTACCGAGGTCGACCCGGACGGCAGGGTGGTGCTGTCGGTGGAGTCACAGTGCAGGTCCCACGGCACGTCGGGCCAGTGCGGGGCGGTGTTGTCGTTGAGGTTTCCGGCCGAGCAGTCGGTGAAGGAAGCCGTGGTCTGGCAGCGCTGCTTGGACGTGAACACGACCTGCCCGGCGGGGGTGCCCCCCGTCTGCTCGTCGGCGAGCTTGTAGCCATAGGAGATGCTGTCGAGCTTTCCGCCGCGGACGTACGAGGTCAGGGTGCCCGAGTCACCGGTCGCGGCCTGGCCGCCGCCGAGGTCGTAGTAGTTGCTCTCGGTCGTGTAGTCGTAGCGCTGCACGAACCCGCTCGGCGAGACGACGAAGTCCAGGTTCCAGCGCCAGCCCTCGTGCTTGTCGCACTGGGACGCCTTGCCCTTGGCCGAGTCGTAGCACGGATCGCCCGACTCCGGATGCAGGACGGGCACGCCCCAGGCGGAGTCGGTCGAGGTGTCGCCGGGTGTACCGGACTGCATCGCGCCGGAGGGGCCGGGGCCGGTCGGGGAATGGTCGGCGCCGAAGTAGGCGGCCGTGCCGTCCGTGGTCAGAACCCGGTAGTAGACGCCGTTCTGCAGGCCGTTGGGGGCGCCGGAGAGTTCCTGGACGAGCGTTCCGTCGTCGCCCGTCAGCCGCCACTGCTTGATCTCGCCCGGCACAGTGGAATCGGCACCGTCGGGCACCAACTGTCCGGAGTGCGAGCCGAAGGAGATCGTGGCGTTGTCACCGGCCCAGCACTCGTCCCCCGACCCTTTGAGGATCTTGTTCCCGTCGCTGTTCAGGAGGCCGCCACAGGAACGATACGTCCGCTCGACGAAGCCCGGCTGGTAGCCCCAGCCGTCGCCGATCGAGGACGCCTGGGAGTTACGGGCCGAGGTCTCCCCGTCCTCGGACTGCGAGTCGTAGGAGAAGGCCACCGACGGGGCGTTGCCGCCGATCGTGGACGGAACGTCGATCGGATAGGAGTAGGTGAAGGCGCCGGTCCCGGAGGCCTGCCACGTTCCTGACGGGTTCAGTGAAGTCGCGGCGTAGCTGCCCTGCGAGCCGGAACTGCCCGAGGTGACCTCCACCGCCGTGGTGGCCGCGGACATCGCCGTCGCCCCGGCTGTGCCGCTTGCTGCACGTGATGTCGACGCGGTGGATGAGCCAAGCGTGAGCGTGGCGGTCAACTGGTCCGCGCTCGCCCGGTTGGTGAAGGTGATGGGGGTCCGCGTCCCGCACTGCTGCAGCTGAGGCGTGGTCATCGCGCAGGCCGGGACCTGGTACAGCCTCAGTCGCGAACCGAAGCCACCGCCGTACGCCTTGGCCAGCGACGCATAGTCGATGACCACCCGTACCCGGCCACTGCTGGACTTCGCGCCGGCGCGGGTGAAAGCGAGCAGCATGCCGTCGGCACCCGCCCGCAGCGCCTGAGTGTGCGATGCGACCTTCACCTGTACCGAAGCCGGGCCAACTGCCTTGCCGGAGCCGGGCTTCTGGCCGGATACCGACGCGGGCGCCACCCATACCGGCAGGGCGCCTGCCTTGACGGGCTTCGTCACTGGGACGACACGAGTGCTCGGCGAAGGAGAAGAAGTGGATACCGACTTGGTGGCCGTGTTGGAAGCGCCGGCGTGGCTGGACGACGAACTCGGCGTCGCCGCGGTGGTGGACGCGGTGTCGGCGGACTGAGTGGTGTGTGTCAGGGACACCGTCTTCGTGCCGGCCGACGGCCACACGGGCTTGACGGCACGATACCGGCTGACTGCCTTGTAGCCCTTGGGATGAGGGGTAGTTGGCTGGTGCAAGGCATGGCTGCCGACCGCCGGAGTCTTGGGCAGGGTCTTCGGGTTCCACACTGTGCCCTTGAAGCGGTAGGGCCCTACGACGGCGCCCTCGGCCACCGCTATGGGCACCAGGAGCGCCATCAGCGCGACGGTCGCCGTGGCAAGAGTCAGTGCTCTGCCCCAGATCCGGTGCTGGACGCTCGCAAACCAACGCCGCTTGCCGCTCACTCAATTCCCCCATGACCAGCGGCCTTGACAGACCGTCCCACCCCGATCACGCGGGAAGCGTGATCGACGGGAGGCTATTGATGGGAAGGGGGCAACTCAATACCCTGTGCCGACGATGTGGCGATCACGTATGCCAACTGAGTGCCTGGTGTGCCCTTTCCATGAAGGGGCGAACGTCATCACCTAGCGACAAACCAGACACCGCGTGCATTGCCCGTCGCATCCTCAACACCCTTAAACGTGACGAAGATCACGAATGCAAAGTGTTGGCAAATAGAGGGGGAGCTGTTTCGTGTTGTCCGGATACGCCCGAAAGCCGGGTAAGCGAAGAGAGCTGATACGCCGACTGGCGCTGATGCCCGCACTGACAGGCCTGTTGCTCACCGTTCCCGCCGTTTCGGCACGTGCCGACGATCCGGCTCCGAGCGATCCGATGCTGGCCGCCCAGACCGAGGCCGTCGCCAGTGGCCAGGACGTGCCCGTCGAGTCGGTGACGACGGAAACCTCCGCCGTCACCGCCAACCCCGACGGCATGTTCACCTCCACCACCAACGTCATGCCGGTACGGGTCCTCAAGGGCGGTGTCTGGACACCGGTCGACGCCACCCTCGGCGCGAATCCGGACGGAACGCTGTCACCCAAAGCCACGCCGAACGGTGTCACCCTTTCCAGTGGCGGCAGCGGGCCCCTGGTCACCCTCACCAACCAGGACGGGCACAGCATGGCTCTGACCATGCCCTTCACCCTGCCCACGCCCACCGTCAGCGACGACACGGCCGTGTACAAGTCGGTGCTGCCCGGAGTGGATCTGTCCGTGTCGGTCACCGACCAGGGTGGCTTCAGCGACGTGCTGATCGTCCACGACGCCGCAGCCGCCGCCGACCCGCACATCAAACAGCTCACCGAGGCCGCCTCCACTCAGGGGCTGACTCTCTCCGCCACGGATTCGGGCGGCATGGACGCCACTGCCACCGATGGCTCCGTTGCCTACGTCAGCCCCCGCCCGCTGATGTGGGACTCCAGCACTCCGCCGAACGGGCTGACGGAGACCGCATCCGCGGCAGTCTCCCTCGCGACTGGTGACGCCCCCGCGACGTCTTCCGTCGACGGCCCTGGAGAGGGGGCCAACGTGGACGCAGTGCCGATGCGCACCACCTCCAGCGGTCTCACGCTGGCACCGGACACGGCTGTGCTCGACGACCCGGGCACGACCTACCCGGTGTACATCGACCCGTTCAGCAACCCCGTGAGCAAGACCTCCGGTCACTACGACGAGGTCTACTCCAGCTCCACCTGCTCGGACAGCCCGCAGTACGACAAGCCACAGCCTGTTGGCGAAGGCGTGGGCTATCAGCGCTGGGGCGGCATCTGCGGCACGGGTCTGGAACGCTCGTACTACGCCATCCCCACCAGCGGCCTCGATCCCTCCATGCAGGTCTACGACGCGCTCATCACGGTGAGCTCCACGTACGGGGCCAGCTGGGACTGCTCACAGAACCAGCCGATCACCTTGCACACCACCGGATCGATCGACTCCGGCACCGACTGGAACAACAAGCCCCTCCCCGTCGACGACAGCTACGACCCCGTCAAGACCACGATTCCCAGCGCGTCCAACTCCGGCAGCAGTTGCAGCGACCACACCGCGTCGTTCCAGGTGCACGACCAGGCCCAGCGGATAGCGACTTATCACAGCTCCAGCGGCGACTACTGGACCGTCGCCCTCTACGGCAACGAGAGCATCTCGTCCAGCAATGACGACTACCTGCGGATGTCCAGCAAACTCACTATGACCGTCAAGTTCGACATCCCCCCGGGCATCCCGACCGGCCTCACCACCACCCCACCCGCCGACGGAGCCGACGGCTCCTGCGTCACGAGCGGCGATGGCTGGATCGGCGCAGTCACCTCCTCCGACGCCGGAAGCAACGTCCAACTGCACTCCAAGGTCACAGCGAACGTCTCCGGCGAACTCGTGAAGGCGCACTATCACGTCTGGGACCGCACCGTCCTCGACTCCAGCGGCAACGCCTACAGCGACTCAACCCCCGACAGCGGTTACCTTTCATCCGGCTCGGACGCCACCATGCCGATCGGGTTCACGCTCAAGGACGGCCACGAATACGGCTGGGACGTCTACGCCCAGGACAACAACTCCACCCTGAGCCTGATCTCCGACATCAGCGACCACTGCTGGTTCAAGACCGACTTCACCCCGCCGGACACTCCGAATATCGCGGACAACTCCGACGTCCCGGCCGTCGGTACAGGCTCCACAGCCCACGGCATCTACACCGGCAGCCCTACCAGCTTCACCGTCACCGCGGCGGACGGCGCTCCCTCCGACAGCAGCTGCACGCCCAACGCATGCCTGTCGAGTGGCGTCGACCACTTCCTGTGGCAGATGGACAGCCAACCCACCGCCACCACCGGCACACCAGCGCCGCTCATCAGCACCGACAGCCAGGGCACCGCAACCGGCAAGATCCCCATCAATGCATTGCCCACATGGGGCGTGCATACCTTGTACGTTGCGGCCGTCGACGGGGCCGGCAACATCTCCCAGGCCCCAGCCGGCTACACCTTCACTGTGCCGTGGAACCCCGACACAGAAATCACACCGGGTGACATCAGCGGTGACGGCATTCCCGACCTGCTCGCCACCACCAGGAGCGGCGACCTCGAACTGATCCCCGGCGACACCGATCCCGCCCAGACCTCCACCCCCGCCCAGACCGGGCAGGTCAGCACTGCTCCCGCGATCAGCGGCCCGGTACTCGTCTCCACCCCGGCCGACTCGCCCGACGGAACCAGCTGGAACAACTACCTCGTCGCCCACCGGGGCAATCTGCACGGCGCGGACGTCGACGACCTCTTTGCCTACAACCGCAAGACGTCCCAGTTGTACGTCGTCCCGAACGACCTCGATCCGGTGAACGACAGTGCCGCCCAGCTCGACCCGTGGTCCAGTTTCCCCGGCTACATCGGCAAGCGTGCCGGCGACCCCGTGACCAAGGACCCCTGCCAGCCGACCGTTCCCGACAGCCGCTGCGCGGGCGCCGGATACGACCCGACCACGCCCTGGAATATCACCCAACTCATCGCACCCGGCGACGTCTACGGAAATCAGCAGGGCCACCCCGCCGTCATCACGGTGGAGAACGGCAAGCTGTGGATCTACCAGACCGACAACGGCAAGCACCTCGCCGACCCGATCCTTCTCGGTGACGGCGACTGGTCAGGCCTCACGCTGATCGCGCCCGGCAAGTTCCAGGGCACGCCCACCCTGTGGGCACGGGACAACTCCACCGGGGCGCTCTACAGCTACCCGCTCACTGTCGACGCCAACGGGCTGCCCGCACTCCTGCACGCCTCCACACACGCCAACCTGCCGCTGACCCTGTCACCGAGCACCTACCCCGTCGTCGCCTCACCGGGTGACCTGAACAGCCCGACCGGCGGACCCGACGGCAACCCCGACCTGTACGCCGTGGACATCCACGGCGGGCTCACGGAATACCCGTACATCCGGAGCAAGGTCCTCGTCTCCCCGCCCCAGTACATCTTCGGTGACCCCGTCTCCCTGGGCACGGTCACCAACACCGCCACCCATGGATGGACTCTCGACGACGGCACCGGCACTACCGCGAAGGACAGCGTCGGTACCCTCGGCGCCACCCTGAGCGGCGCCTCTTCCTGGACCACCGACACCACCCGCGGCAAGGTCCTCAACCTCACGGGCACCACCGGATACGCCGCCACGAGCGGACCGGCCGTCGACACGTCCAAGAGTTTCACCATCTCGGCGTGGGTCAACCCCGCGTCTCTCACGGCCAATTCGACCTTCGTCTCGCAGTCCGACAGCGCGGGCAACGCCAACGGACTCCAGCTGTACTACTCCTCCGCCAAACAGGCCTGGGCCTTCAGCCGCCACAACGACGACACCACCAGTACGTCCTTCACGGCCGTCTACGGAGGCACCCCGACCATCGGCCAATGGACCCACCTGGTCGGCGTCTACGACGCCTCCACCAACCAACTCACCCTCTACGTCAACGGCCGCCAGTCCGGCACCAAGGCCTACAGCGGCACTTCCTGGAACGCCGCCGGTCCCGTCCAGATCGGTCGCCGCCTCTACCAAGGCACCTACGGCGAGTACGCCGTCGGCAAGGTCAGTGACATCCACATCTACGACACGGCCCTGCCGCCCGCCGACGCCGCCGCGAAGGGCGACAACGCTGTTGTCAGCCAACTCGGCTGATCCACTAAGGGCGTTCAGGCGCTCGCCCAAGCAGTTCCTGGGCGAGCGCCTCGCGCTGATGGGGCCGTGAGTTTGCGCAGCTGCCCCTGACGGCGCCCCCAAGCACCGCCCCGTCAGAGCACGTCACTAAAATTCTCGATCCTCATACTCATGCTCGAAGTCGTCCGATTCTCTGGGGGAACCATCTTGAGACGCAGTACCTTCCTGGCGGCAGCCACGGCGACCGCCCTGTCCGCCACCCTCTTCGCGGGCCTCGCCCCGGCCCACGCGGACAACACCACCGGCGGCCCCGTCCTGTCCGACGCGGACGGCTGGTACGAACCGGGGCTGGTCTTCGTGACCGCGCACTCGGACCGGCCTCTCACGCACATCACGGCCCACTTCTATCCGCTGGACGCACCGGCGGGCGGACCGGAAGCCGGATCGACCGAGGACTTCACCCAGTACACCGGACAGGACGCGACGTCAGGGGTCTGGCGGGCGCCGGTCCATCTGGCCGACCTCGGCGACTACCGGGTCACCGTCGACCTTGAGGACGCCTCCGGCGCCACCGTCACCGGCGCCCTCTCACCGCACACGCTGCGGTATCAGACCCTGGTCAGGATCCCCGAGCTGACCGCCACCCCCGCCGTGCCGGACTATCTCCACCAGCAGGTCACCGTCAGCGGCACCGCCGTCGCCACGGACCCCCGCCACCCGGACACCCCAACTCCCGCCGCCGGCGTACCCGTCGACATCGAGACCGGGCGGGGGCGGGTGAACGCGACCACCACGGCTGACGGCCGCTTCACCGTCGCCTTCGTCCCCGTCCAGACGTCCATCGACCTGACGGCCGCTCCCGGGGCCTCCGTCAACTACCCGGGCGCGATCGACCTGTTGAGCCCCAAGAAGTCCCTGCACACCACCCAGGCACCCGTCCGCTTCAGCGCGAGCACGCACGCCCTGAACCTGAAGCAGGGCGCCACCGGCACCGTCACCGGCCGCGCCGAGATCCAGACCACCGCCGGCTGGCAGCCACTGCCGAACACCACGATCTCCCTCGCCGGGCTTGACGCAAGCAACCGTCCCTCCTTCGAGGTCGGCGAGACCACCACCGACAGCCACGGCGCCTACACGCTGCACGTCTCCTCCTACAACGCCGCCCCGGCAGCCGAGCTCATAGCGGGCACCGACTACATGCCCTTCCAGCAACTTGCCACCGAACCCTTCAGCCTCCATGTCGCCTACGCCACCCACCTCGACATGAGCGCGGACCTCACCGACACCTCGTCCCTCAAGGTCTCCGGCTACGTCTACTACGAAGACGCACGCGCCCACTGGCCCGCCAAGCCCACCGTCACCCTGCAGTACTCCAAGGACGGCAAGAGCGGCTGGAAGAACGCGGCCACGATCCCCATCAAGATCCGCTACAACAAGCCCCTGTTCGAGGAGGACTTCGCCCGCACCCTCACCACGACGAACACCAACGCCTACTGGCGCGCCCGCTTCGACGGCAATCCCGACCTGGCAACCAACACCACCAAACCTGTCCACCTCTACCGCTACGCCACCCGCATCACCGGTTTCCATGCCTCAGCGAACCCGGTCCGCAAGAACCAGGCGTTCAGTTTCGCCGGCACCCTTCAGTACAAGAACGGCACCACCTGGAAGCCGTTCTACGGCGGTTCCCCCACCCTCTACTTCAAGCCCCGTGGCTCCACCACATACCGCTACGTCACCGAACTGGGCACCGACAGGCACGGCCACCTCATCGGCATGGAGACCGCCAAACAGGACGGCACCTGGGCCATCGCCCTCAGCCGCCAGACCGGAGACCACTACCTCAGAAGCGCCCAGGTCACCGACTACGTCGACGTCCGGTGAACTGCCGCCGATGCCATTCGCTGCCGGGTTCGTGGGCCACCCGCCGGAGCGCGCATCCTCCGTGACTTGTAGGTCTGCCACAACAGGTGTGGAGGGCAGGTGGAGGCGGCGATGCTCGTGGCCATAGCGCTCGTGGTGGCCGCCCGGTGGCCGGACGCCTTTGGACGGTGCATCACGAGGTGGTACAGGCCAACCCGCGGCGCATCCTCTGATCAGGCAGAACGTCACTGGGCAGCACGACCAGGCACCGCACAACACGGTCGCTCATGGTCTCGTAATGCGTAGGTCTCGGGTTCGAATCCCGAAGGCGGCTCTGCCGAAGCCTCAGGACTCACTCGCCGTGACCTGGGGCTTTTGCTTTTGCCGGATACGGCGGCGGGGGCGGGTCAGGTTGTTCCGGGGCGGGCCGGAACATGTCCCCCACGCGGCGCATGGCGTCCTTCGAGAGGTGCGAGCGTCCGTTGACTTAGCGGCGGGTCCGACCTCCGGCGACCTCCCGCTCACCCGGCCGGCAGCGGCGGACAAATCGGCATCTGCGGCAGAAGTGACGGCGCCGCCGCCTTTGTCGTCGATTCCGGTGGGCGGGGTCGGGGCCGTTTTCTCGAGACCTGTTCATTCGGTCCTGGGTGACCTATTTTTTGGGTCCTCGGCGCGACTTGTGCGGGGATCATTTCTTTGTCTTGAATTGCCTGTGCGGAGCTTTCCTGCGGGGGTGATGTGTTGCCTGTTTGTACAGTTCAGGCTGCTGCGGATCGCCCTGTGGAGGGTGATGGAGCGGGCCATGGAGGCCGCCATCGCTTTTGCACAGCAAATTGAAATGATTTTGGGATGGCTTTTTAACGTCCATGACTTCTGATGGGCTTCTCGTTGTACCGAACAACCTGCACCGCTAGATTGTCAGGCAGCAGCCTCCTCCAGTATTGAGTGGAGTTGTCGGTGCATAAGCAGACAGTGGGCGAGTTACTCGAACACCTCGTGTCCGGTGCATGGTGAAACTCCTCGTGCTGGGTGCGCTGGGAGTGGAACTGGCGGACGGCGACGTCGTCCATGTGCGGGGCTTGCAGGCCACGCTCATCACGGAGTTGCCCGCCGCGGAGTCCGTGGTCGTCTCCACCGACCGGCTCGCGGACGCGCTCTACGGTGATGACATCCCGCGCCAGCCGCTGCGCGCCGTCCACGCCCATATGACGCGGCTGCGGCGGGCGTTGCGGCAGTGGGAGCCTGAAGTGCCGGGCGCGGAAGGTCTGTTGGCCAAGGCCACGGGATACCTGCTGAAGGTCTCGCCGCTGGAGTCGGACGCCGGGCAGTTCCTGGCCGAGTTGACGTGGGTGCGCGCCCTGGAGCCCACGGACGCCGGTGCCGCCCTGGAGATCCTCGAACCCGCCCCGCACGCCGTGTTCGCCAGCGGCAGGCCGCTGCCCGGGCCCGTGGACGCGGTGATGGAGAGCGTCGGACGCGCCACCTGGTCCCACTCCCTGCGCTCGGCCCGCCCCGGCGGCACGATCGTCGTCACCGGCGCCATCTCGGGCGCCGACCCGATCGCCCACCTGAACCGGATCTTCTGGAACGAAGCGCTCTCAGGATCGTCGGCTCCACCTCCGGCACCCTCGACGAACTCCGCCGCCTCCTGGCCCTCATGACCCGGCACGGTCTGCGTCCCGACATCGCCGACGAACTCCCCTTCGCCGACGCCCGCAAGGGCTTCGAACGGCTTCTGGACGGCGAGGTCGTCGGCAAGATCGCCTTCCACTGGTGACCCGCCAAGCAGCGACCCGCGAAGCAGCGACCCGCGAAAGGCGCCTCACATGAACCGTTCCGTCCTGATCACCGGTGGCAACCGCGGTATCGGCCGCGCCATCACGGAGGCCTTCCTCAAGGAGGGCGACCGCGTCGCCGTAGCGCACCGGGGCGGGGGCGGGGGCGGCGACGGACCGCCGGGCGCCCTCGACCCGCCGTGTGACGTCACGAGCACGGAGCAGGTCGACGCCGCGTTCGCCGCCGCGGAGTCGGCCCACGGGCCGGTGGAGATCCTCGTCTCCAACGCCGGGATCACCGACTCCGCGCCGCCGGCCGCCCTGGCGGAGGACCGGTTCGGCCGGGTCCTGGACACGAACCTCACCGGGGCCTACCGCGTCGCCAGGCGCGCGAGCCGCGGCATGGTCAGGCTCCGGAACGGCCGGATGGTCTTCATCTCCTCGGTGCTCGGCACGGGCGGCCGGCGCGGTGCCGCCAACTACTCCGCGTCCAAGGCCGGTCTGGTCGGCCTCGCCCGCAGCATCGCCAGGGAGTACGCCGCCTACGGCATCACCGCGAACCTCGTGACGCCGGGCCTGGTCCGCACCGAGATGATGGAGGACATGCCCGAGGAGATGCGCCGACAACCCCTGGACCGGACCCTCCTCAAGCGCCCGGCGGAACCGGAGGAGATCGCCGACGCCGTCCTCTGGCTCGCCGACGACCGCTCCCGTTACGTCACGGGAGCGGAGATCCACGTCGACGGCGGCCTGAGCCTCGGCGCCTGACGGGCCGTCCGACTCACGAGTTCCGGGGTCGCATGGCAACGCCCGCCCCTACGCTGCGAGTTGTGCGAGACGTACACGATCGGAACAACCGTCGGAACCCGGACGATCAGACGCCCCTCTCCCGACTGTCCCGCCGTACCGCCCTCACCGCGCTGGCGGTGGTCATGGCGCTGCTGTGGGTGCTCGACGTGGCCGCTGTCGTCGGCGCCGCCGGGCTCGAGGGGAACGGCGTGTGGTGGCGGGTGCTGCCCGGTGTCGTCGCCGGTGCCGTACTGCTGTCGCCCGGCAGGCCGCCCGCGTCGACCTGGGGCGCGGGGGTGGCCGCGGCCGTCTCCTGGGCGGTCACGCTGGGGCTGCTCGGGTCCGTGACGCCGACCTTCGCCGGCTGGGGCCTGCTGGAGACGCTCTGTCTGCTGCTTCTGCTGGTGCGTACGGCGCAGGACGTGCCGTCGCCGGGACTGGCCGCCGCGCTCGGCGCGGCGCTCGGTATCGCCGTGCTCGCGGCGCCGATGCGGTTGGACGGGAGCGGTGTCGTCTTCGCCTTCCTGCTGACCTTCCCCACGGGCGGTGCCGTCGGGCTCGGCTGCTATCTGCGCAGCCTCGACGACCGCAGAAGGCGCGCCGTCGCCGGGGTCCGGCAGAGCGAGCGGCTCGAACTCGCCCGGGAACTCCACGACTTCGTCGCCCACCACGTCACCGGCATCGTCGTCCAGGCACAGGCCGCGCGGGCGATCCGGGAGAGCGCGCCGGAGCAGGTGGACGTGCTGCTCGGGCACATCGAGCGGGCCGGGTCCGAAACCCTCCAGTCCATGCGGAAGTTGGTGCGGGTGCTGCGCGAGGACGACGCACGGGCGGTACGGCCCGGGGATCTCTTCGCCGAACTGGGCGAACTGGTCGCTGCGTTCGCCGAACGCGACGCCCCCGCCACCCTCAAGGTCGCGGCCGAGGTGCGGCAGGCGCGGCCCGATCCCGAGGTGGAGACGTCGGTGCGGAACGTGGTGCGGGAGGGACTGACGAACGTACGCCGGCACGCGCCGGGATCGCCGTCCGTGTCCGTGCGGGTCGGCCTGTCGGGCGAGGGGGACGGCGATGCCCGGCGGCTGCGCGTCGAGGTGCACAACGCGCCGCCCTCGCGGCGGACCGCGCCGCACGCCGAACCCCTCGGCGGGCGGGGCGGGTTGGGACTCGTCGGGCTGACCGAACGCACCGAGGCCGTCGGGGGCACCCTGCACGCGAGCCGGGCGGAGGACGGGGGATGGCGGCTTACGGCGGAGTTCCCGTTGCGCGGGGCGACGGCGGAGTCCTCGTCGCGCGGGGCTGTGACAGGATCGCCCGCATGACCGAGGCCAATGCCGGTGCCGGCGTGAGTGGTTCGGGGAAACGCATCCGGGTCCTGATCGCCGACGACCAGGACATGGTGCGCACCGGATTCCGGCTGATCCTCCAACTCCAGCCCGATATCGAGGTGGTGGGCGAGGCGGCGGACGGCGCGGAGTGCGTGGAGCTGGCCAGGAAGCTGCGGCCGGACGTGTGTCTCGTCGACATCCGGATGCCGAGACTCGACGGCCTGGAGGTGACCCGGCTGCTCGCGGGGCCGAAGGCCGTGGACCCGCTGCGGGTGGTGGTCGTGACGACTTTCGACCAGGACGACTACGTCTACGGCGCGTTGCACGGCGGCGCCTGCGGGTTCCTGCTGAAGGACGCGGGCCCCGGGCTGCTGGTGGAGGCCGTACGCGCGGCCTCGCGCGGTGACGCGCTGGTGTCGCCCGCCGTGACGGTACGGCTGCTGGAGCGGATCGGCGAGCAGCGGCCCGCGGCGGACGCCGCCCGGCGGGCTGCCGAGTCCTCAAGTCCACTGACCGGACGAGAACTTGACGTGGTCCGGCTGGTCGCCGAAGGCCGGACCAACCAGGAGATCAGCGCCGAGCTGTTCGTGTCGCTCTCCACCGTCAAGACGCATATGGCCAGCGTCCAGGGCAAGTTGAAGCTGCGGAACCGGGTGGAGATCGCCGCGTGGGCGTGGCGGTGCGGCGTGGTGGGCGACCGCTGACCGCCGCCGTCGCCCTGGCCCGCCTCGTCGTATCGCCTACTTCGTCAGGCCGTAGTCGAAGCTCACCCGGTCGCCGTGCACCCCGGTGACGGAGATCAGCATCTTCTTGGTCCGGCCCTTGAAGACGGCGGTGCACTCCACGGTGTAGTCCATCTTCGCGCGCAGCCCGCCGGGGCAGCTCACGGACTGCGGGCCGTCCTGGAAGAAGGGAATGGCGTAGTTCTCCTTGGCCTGCTTCTCGACCTCCGAGCGCGGCACCGTGTGATCGGCTCCGCTCGCGGTGGCGACCGACGAGTTGTCGAACACGCTCCAGGCGACCACGACGCCGGCGGCCAGGACGGCGGCCGCGGCCAGGGCGATGACGATGCGCTTCATACGGAGCTCCTCGATTCGCGGTGCGGCCGGTACCCACCGGCTGCTGTCCTCAGAGCCTGCCGCCGCGCGGGCGCCCGCCGCCTCGGCACAACGGCCGGTTGAGGGCGCCCGCCTCGGCCGTAAGGACGAGGGCCGTTCGGCGTTCGCGTCATGGGCCGACCCTACGGCTCCCGTACCGGGCCGGAGCGGGGACGCGTGATGTCGCTGCTGAGCTGGGGCGATGCGGGTGCGGGCGGGGCGGTGACCGGGCTGCGGCTCTACGTTCGGGAGCCTCGGGAACGTCGGCGGCATCGGGGAGGCATCATGCGCGGGACCAGGTCTGTGGTGGGCGTACTCATGATCGTGGTGGGCGTCGCGTTCGCCCTGCTGAGTCTGCTGACGTACGCGGACAAGGACGACCGGCGGCTCGCCGAACACCGGGTCTACGACCTTGGGCTCTCGGGGGAGGACGAGGCGCGGGCGCGGGCGGACCTGGCGGATGTCCAGGACCGCGAGCGGCTCAACATCCAGGTGGCGATCGGCGGGACGGTGGTGGCCGTGGTGGGTGGTGTGATGGTCAGGAACGGTCGCCGGGGGCGCGGTCCGCGTCCGGTGACGCCGGCTCCGTCGCGCTGAGGTCCGGCGGAGCTCCCGCCCGGGACCAGCGCTCCAGCAGGTGCTCGGCCTCCTGGGTGCGGGGATGGTTGGTGCCCTGGACGCGGACCATGTCGGCCAGCAGGACGGTGAGTTGGGCGGCGGCGGTGGTGGGATCGCCGTGGCGGTGCAGGAGTTCGGCCCGCTGCTGGCGGGCGCGCAGGGTGCGGGGGTGGTCCGCGCCCAGCACCCGTTCCAAGGTCCGTTGGAATTCCTCCAGTTGGGAGAGCGCGGCGGCGGTGTCCCCGGCGACGCCGCGCCAGAACGCCAGGTTGACCCGGTAGGTCAGGGTGGTGGGGTGCTCGGCGCCGAGCGCGCGTTCGGCGTCGTCGGCCGCGGTGACGAACTGCTCGATCGCCTCGTCGAGTTGGCCGGCGTTCCGTGCCAGTAGGCGAGGTTGTGCCGGGCGACGAGGGTGTCGGGATGCAGCCGCCCGAGCACCGCGACCAGCCCCTCCACGGCCTGCCGGTACGTGGTCACGGCCAGCTCCACGTCACCGGTCTCGCCGATCCACCGGCTGAGGTCGGTGAGCGCCTTCAACGTGGTCGGGTGCCGGGACCCGAGGTCCCGCTCCAACTCCCCGACGAGCACGGCATATCCCTCGCGCGCGCCGCGGGCGTCCCCGGACAGCCCCCGGCACAGCGCGACGTGATCGTCGGCGAGCGCCACGACCGGGTCGCCCGCGCCGAGCGCCGCCCGCGCCTCGGCGGCCAGGACGACGAAGTCGGCGAGCGCGGCGTCGATGAGCCCCGACTCCATCCGAAACCGCGCCTCGTGCAGCCGGATGGCCAAGGTGTCCGGATCGACCCGGCCGAGCCTCTCCTCCGCCGCCCGCCGTATCTCCCCGAGCGCCCGAAGGGCCGCCGCCGCATCCCCGAGCTCACCCCCGGCCTGTGCCACCTGGGCCCGCAGCGTCAATACGTCTCGGTGGGCGTCGCCCAGCCGCTGCCGGGCCACATCGACCAGCGCCCCGGCCATGTCCCGCGCCGCGCCAGGCCTCCCCAGGGCGGTCAGATACGGCCCGAAGCGGCGGAGCAGGGGGTGCAGACCGGGAGTGGGCGGGAGGTGCCCATCGGGCAACGGCCGTAGTCCAAGGGGGTGTTGTGGCTCGACGCGGTGATGCGACGAGTCGCTCTGCCACAGGTGGCCGTCCGCATGGGTCAGGAGGGTCTCCGCGCTGCGGTACAGGGCGCTCTCCGTCTCCGGGGCGCAGTCCGGTGTGGACCAGGTCTCCTCCAGGGCGTCGGCCGCGGCCGTGGCGAGACGTTCGTGGTGGTCGGGCGGTATGCCGTCGCGGATCGCCCGCTGGACCAGGGCGTGCACCTCTACGACGGGCAGGGCGCCGTCGGCGGGGGCGGGGACGTGGTGGGTCACCAGGCTCAGACGGTGCAGTGCCCGGAGGGCCAGGAGGGTGGCCCGTTCCGGTACGGCGTCCGGGGCGGCGCCGCTGCCGAGCCATGCGCGTGCCGCCGAGCCGAGCAGGACCGCGTCGGGGATGCCGTCCGGCGCGAACACCGAGATCAGTTCGAGCATCGCGCGGGCCGTGCCGGGCGGCGCGAGTGACTCCGCCCGGCCCAGGGCGAGTTGGAGGGTGTCCGTCACCGTGGCGCCGTGTTCGTCAGCGGGGGAGGAGGACGGGAGGAGACCGGCGACGCTCTCCCGCCGGTCGGCCAGCAGGGTCAGATACGTGGGCAGGTCCATGCCGGTGTCGATGAGGAAGGCGGCGGCCTGGGAGAGCGCGAGCGGGAAGTGGCCCAACAGCGCGGCGAGGGTCGCGAGATCGTCGTGGCGGTGTGCGGCCGAGCCCGGATCACCGAGATCATCCGGGTCGAGCCGGAGTCGGGCGGTCAGGTACGCCGTGGACTCGTCCGGCGTGAACACCCCCACGGGTATCACCCGCACCCCGGGCCGCAGCAGTGCCGCGTCTCTTCGGCGGGTGACCAGGACGGTCCGGCCGGCGTCACCGGTGGGCCGTAGCCCGGCCAGCTCGGCGGGGTCGTCGATGTCGTCGAGAACCACCAGCCAGGGAACGGCGGTCGACCGCAGCCAGGCGAGGAACAGCTCGGCCTGGGTCTCGTCGTCCCCGCCGGAGGCATGCGCGGCGCCCGTCCCGCTCGCCCCCGACAGCGCCCGCCACGCACGGGCGTAACCGCCCAGCACCGACACCCGGTCGCCCGCGGACACCCAGAGCAGCACCTCGGCCCGCCGCTCCGCGCGGTGGAACGCCGCCGAGGCCAACTGCGACTTCCCGACCCCGCCCGCCCCCGTGAGCAACACCTGCCGTACGGAAGGATCCAGCAGAGCCCCGTCGATGCTCCCGGCCAGCTCCTCGCGGGTGCGCAGCGCGGCGGCGTCCCCCGGGGGCCGGCCGACCACGATCCGCGCCCGGGCCTCCACCGGCACCCGCTGTCCCGGACCGGCCGGGACACTCCGGTACTCCCGGGCCGCCCGCCACAACCCCTGCCACTGCGCCACACCGAGCTGCCCGCCCGGCCCGCTGCCCGGCAGTCCGCCCGCCGCCTTCTCCACGGTCCGCACCAAGGCCATCACCGCTTCGAACCGGCGCGGCACGGACTGTCCGCTGAGCCACTCGCCGAGCCTGCGCGCGTTCACCTCGACCCGCCGCCCGGACGGCAGGGTCACCGCGCCGGCCCGCTGCGCCAGGGTCTCGTCCGACACGTCCGGCAGCCGTCGGCGCAGCCGGGTCAGGGCCGCCGCGAACGCCAGTCTGGGATCGTCGTCGGTCTCGCGCCCGCCCACCCGCGTCTCCCCCCGGACCGACCTGCCTGTCTGCGAGGGGAGTCTAGTTCGGCGACACCTCCCCGGTCCGGCCCGCAACGGGAACGGGTCTCCACCCGGCCCACACCCGCTGAACTGGCCGTACGGCACGGGGCGTTGCGAGCTGCGGACTCGGCCCGGCGTGCCGTCCCTACCGTGGTCGTACGCGACCGAGTGGCCGAAGAAGTCGAAGAAGCCGAAGAAGCCGAAGGATCCGAAAGAGAGGTCCCCGTATGGGAGTTGAGGACGTCCATCCCGAACTGATCCGCGACGAGCATCCCTGGCAGTCCGCCCAGGGCCGGCGCGGCTACGCGCATGTGCGGGTGTGGCGGACGGCGCCGGACCAGGTGATCGTGGCGATCAGCGGCAGCAGCGCCGAGTACGACCTGGAGACGGTGCTCCCCCTGCTCCGCGCCGAATACCCGGACGACACCGCCGAGTTCTTCTTCCACCGCCCGATGGACTGGATGGCCCTCGGCTACTACGCGGAGCTGACCTCGAACGACGACGGTACGGTCACCAGTACGCACATCGCGGGCGACGCTGTCGCGGCTCGCCTCGGGCCCTCCTTCTACGCGACCGAGGACCCCGACGACCACTCGATCGGCTATGGCGGTCCCTGACCCGAGCGTTCAGCGGGTCGGATCCGGACGCCCGCCGCGGCTCAGCGCATGGGCGCACCAGCCGATGATCGAGGCGTTGACCAGCGCGCCGAGGACGACGGCGACTACGAACATGGCCCTGGCGTCCGGGAGTACGAGGAGCACGAGACTGGCCGGGGCGGTGGCCAGGACAGGGACGACGCCCGCCATGGACTCGCCCGAGTCGTCCATGACGGTCACGACGACGGTCCAGACGACGGTGGCCACGCAGATCCCGAGGTAGCCGAGCGCGAAGGGGTTGCGGAGGTTCCGGCCGAGCCGGTGGAGGGGCGAACGGCCGGCGTGGGCATCGGTTCCGGGCATGGGTGTACTCCTGAGTGCGCGTGGGTGAAAGGGCGTTGAGGTTGCTGAGGGTCCGTCAGAGGTGGTCCGCGCCCGGTGGGTTCGGGCGGGTGATGCCGAGGTCGTAGGCGAGGATCGTGGCCTGGACCCGGTCGCGCAGGCCGAGTTTGCGCAGCAGGGCGTTGACATGGGACTTCACGGTGCCGACGGTGATGTCCAACTCCGCCGCGATCTCCGCGTTGTTGAGGCCGGAGGCGAGCAGCGCGAGGACGTTGCGCTGGCTGCCGGTGAGACTCTCCAGCTCGCGCGGGCCCTTCCCCGCACCGGAGTCGGGGTCGGAGGAACGGAATCCCGTGCCCGCTCCCGACGCGTAGTGGCCGATCAGCCGACGGGTCGCGGACGGGGCGAGCACGCTCTCGCCGCTCGCCACCACCCGGATGCCGTCCAGGAGTTCGGAGGCGTGCACGTCCTTGAGGAGGAAACCGGAGGCTCCCGCGCGCAGCGCGTCGAAGACGTACGCGTCGAGGTCGAAGGTGGTCAGCACGAGCACCCGGGGCGCGTTCTCCCGGGCGGTGATGATCCGGGTGGCGGCGATACCGTCCAGCTCGGGCATCCGTACGTCCATCACGACCACGTCGGGGGCGAGTTCGGCGGCGAGGACCACCGCGGTGGCGCCGTCGGCGGCCTCGCCCACGACCGTCATGTCGTCCTCGGCGTCGATCACGGCGGCGAAGCCCGCCCGGACGATGCCCTGGTCGTCGACGACCAGCACCCTGAGGCTCATCGTTCTCTCTCCTCGTCGTCCGACGCCGCGAGCGGCAGCCGGAGTTGGACCGTGCCCGGCGGGCGGCCGGCCGTCAGGGTGCCGCCCAGCGGCGCGATCCGTGCCGTCAGACGGTCCCGTACGGCGGGGTCGGCGGCGCGGGGCACGCCGGTGGCCGTGATCGTCAACGTACTGTCGTCCACGTCGAGTTCGAGCACGGCGGGGTCGTCGTCGCCGGTCGCGAGGAGGGTCTCGGCGACGTGGTAGGCGGCCAGGTCCACCTCGGTGGGGAGCCGGTCCGGGACGCGGTCGGTGAGGCGTATCTCCACGTCGCGGCCGGTCGCGCGCGCCTGGTGGGCGAGCAGGTCGAGAGCCTGGACGGTGGGTTGGGGGCGTAGGGCGGGGGTGGTCGTCCCGTCGTCGTGGACGCGGACTTCGTCCAGGAGGGCGCGCATCGCGGCGAGGGCCTCGCGGGCGCGGGTCGCTGTTTCGTCCAGTCTGCCTGCCCGGGCCGCTGTGATCATGTCGGCGGTTCGGGCCAGCACGGTTGTCTCCAGACCGGCTGCGATGCGACGGCGCTCCGCCCAGGCGTCTCTTACGGCGTCCTCGGTCCAGGTGGCGAGGCGTTGGGTTTGGGCGTCCTGAGCTGTCTTGTTGCGCTGCGCGCGCAGGGAGCCGATCCAGTGTGCGGTGGCGATCACCAGGGATACGCCTGCTGTTGCGAGGAGGATTACCGCCCAGGTGGGGATGGTTGTGCCTCGGTGCAGGACGGCGGTCGTCAGGGCGGTGGTGTGTGCGGCTGTGGCTGCGATGGAAAAGACAGGGGTGGGAGCCTGAGGCAGTCGGTATGCGCAGGTCCGTGGGGGCTGGTCGCGCAGTTCCTCGCGCCCCTTGAAAGCCGCTAGCGCCACGCTCGTCGCGATCATGCTCAGTGTCGGTGGCAGCAGTACCGGGCCTGTGTAGTTGCCGACCTGCATCGCCACTGGCCACAGCAGAGCCAGAACCAGCAGTGCGCCCTGCGCGATGACACGCGCTCTGCCCAGCCACAACAGCGCCACCGCCTGGGCAGCCGCCAGCAGAGCGAACAGCACCCCCGCCGACACATGCGAACCGCTCGATGTCGTCTCCGTTCGGATGATCAGGACCGGTAGCAGTGGCTGGACGCACAGGCCGATCGCGGCGATGACCTGGGCGACGCGATAGTTCCGCGGGACGACGGGTTCCGCCGGGGTCGCCGTACGGCCCGGCAGGACCGCTCGGACCTCCCAACCGCCTTCCGCCGTCGGGCCGGTGGTCAGTGTGCCGCCCGTTTCGCGGGCCCGGGAGCGGAGGAAGCCCTGGCCGCGGCCGCCGCCGAGGCCCGCGCCATGGGCCGGTGTACCGGACGGGGGTGCCGCGCTGGTGACGACGATGTCGGTGCGGGTGTCGCCGTAGCGGCAGATCACCGTCGTGTGGGCGCCCGGTGCGTGGCGGGCCACGTTGGTCAGGGCCTCGCGGACGATGCCGTAGGCCGCGTCCGCGACGGCGCCGTCCGGGAGGGGGTCGAGTTCGAGGTCGACCGGTTGGTTCAGGCGGCGGAAGCCGGCGACCAGGGACCGCAACCGTTCCTCGGGGGAGGGGAGTTCCTCGCGTGAGGGGGCCGGTGCGCGGACCGCGCCGAGTGCTCGGGTGACCTCGCGGCCGGTCTCGGTGGCGAACTCCAGTGCCTCGGCGGCGAGTTCGGGACGGCGTTCGCGCAGGCCGAGCGCGGCGCCGGCGGTGACGACCACGGCGGTGAGGTGGTGGGCGCTGACGTCGTGCAACTCCCGTTCCATCCGGCGCCGTTCGGCCGCCGGGAGGCGGTGGCGCTCGGACTCGGCCCGGTTCAGGCGGAGTTCCGCCGTCTGGCGGGCGCGGGCGGACCAGCGTACGAACAAGCCCGCTCCGCACGCGGTGACATAGAGGAGGGCGGTCAGGACGAGGTCGAGGCCGTTGTTGTCGCTGAGGCCGTTCAGGGTGATGTTCTGGAGCAACTGCCAGAGGGCGAGCGCGACCACGGACAGGACCGTGGTGAAGGTGTCGCGCTCGGTCGCCACCGTGAACAGGGCGAGCGCGACGCCCGCGGTGCCGAGGACCGCCATCGCGCCGGTGGGCAGCGGTCCCGCGCCCACCGCGCAGGCGGCGGCGACCACGATCAGCGTGATCACCGGGCGGCTGCGGCGCAACGCGAGCGCGGCCGTCACCGGTCCGGCGACCAGCGCGGCCACCAGCAGGTCGGCCGCGGTCGGCACGGTGCCGCGCAGCAGCGGAGCCCCCGGCCACACCAGGGCCTGGGCACAGATCAGCAGGACCGGGAGCAGCCGGTCGTCGGTTCGTCTCATGACCCTCAAAGGCTAGGGGCGCGGGTGAACGGCCCGGCTCAGGCTGAAGGGGGATTGCGGTCCCGCGCTTCTCTATCTCTGGTTCGACGCGGCAACCGTCCTTCCGCCCGAGGACCGGGGCCCGTCCCGCTCCTAGGCTCGATCACATCGAGGGAAGCGGTCGACCACCGCCTCCCACACCATCCACACCACCCAGGGGGATCTCCCATGTCCATGACCAAGCGCACGCTCCTCTTCTCGCTCGCCGGTGTCGCCGCGGTCGGCGGAGTCGTCGCCGGCGGGCTCGCCGCCTCGGCCGCCTCGGCGGCCCCCGAGAAGCCGACGCTGGAGAACGGCTCGGCCCGCTACACCGCGCCCTCCGCGACCGGCACCGGCTCCTTCACCTACACCGTGGATGTCAGTGACGACTCGGGCATCCGCGGCCTCAAGGTCATTGCCTGGCCCGCGAGTTCGAAGCTGGAGCCCACCAAGGCCGACCTTCGCTTCGTCGACTCCGCCATATGCAAGAGCACCTCGGAGAGCACCTCGCGCTGCACCTACACCTTCAAGATCACCAAGAAGGAGGCCGCCGAGGCGGCCAAGGGCACCTGGTACGTCTCGGCGCTCGCGACCGCCAAGGACGGCGACACGACGTTCGCGCCCAGGACCGCCACCTTCGACATCACCGGCTGATCCGAAGGCACCCGTACGGACACACGGCGCCCGTCTCGATCGAGACGGGCGCCGTGTTCGTAGGAGAGAACTCGTAGAAGAGAAGTCGTAGAGGAGAAGCAGGGCGGGGGCTCGGGGTCAGAACAGGCCCTTGTACGTCTGCCAGCCCGTCGAGACCTTCACGCGCGGTCCGAACGACCCTTTGCCGTTGCCGGAGTTGCGCCACATCGTGCCCGCCGTGTCGCGGGAGACGAGGTCGGGCCTGCCGTCGCCGGTGAGGTCGCCGGCGCCGATGACGACGTTGTAGGACGAGCCCCAGGCGGTGGCGAGCTTCACGCGGGGCCTGAAGCCGCCGGTGCCGTTGCCGTCGTAGCGCCACAGGGTGTTCGACCTGTCCTGGGCGAGGAGGTCGCCGCGGCCGTCGCCGTTGAAGTCGCCGATGCCGACGATCTTCTTGTAGCCGGACCAGCCGGTCGCGACGCGCACCCGCGCCGAGAGCTTGCCCGCGCTCGTCCCCTTGTAGAGGAAGACCTCGCCGGTGGACGTCTTGCGGGCGATCAGGTCGGGGAGGCCGTCGCCGGTGAGGTCGCCGGGGGAGGTCAGCACGTTGTACTGGTTCCAGCCGGTGCCCAGCGAGGTGTGCGGGGTGGAGGTGAGGAAGGCCTGCCCGCGGTAGGTGCGGTAGACGCGCAGTTCACCGCTGGCGAAGCGGACCAGGACGTCGTTCCGGCGGTCCTTGTTCAGGTCGCCGAACGGGACCAGGGCCACCGTCGAGGGCCAGCCGTTGGCCGACATGGTGCCGGCGAGGCCGCCGGTCCCGTTGCCGGGGCGGTAGCTGACGACACCGGTGGGGGAGAGGGTGAGGACGTCCCCGATCCCGTCGGGCGCCCAGGAGTTGTAGTTGGTGAAGTCGCGGCGGACGGCGGCCCCGGTGGACACACGCACCAACTGCGACATCGTCAGCGCCGCTCCCGAGCCGTCGGCGGGCGCGGCCGTCAGTTTGAAGGTGTACGCCCCGTTCGGGACGAGCACGCCCGCCGTGTCGCGGAGATCCCAGCGCGCGGTCAGGGTGCCGGACACCTCCCCGCCGGTGTACGTCCGCACCACCTTGCCCGTGGCCTTGCTGGTGAGGGTGGCCGTCCAGGAGGCGGCGGGCCGGGAGAGCAGCGCGCGGTACTGCCACCAGGGGTTGCTGATCGCGTCGCTCCCGAAGGAGTTGTCGGTCGCCTCGGACTCGGTGATCGCGAGCGGCTGCGGGGTGACTCCCGCGGGCACCAGGTGGATCCGGTGGTTGGCGTCGATGTAGGCCGCCGGTCCGCCGAACTTGTCCACGGTCCAACTCACCCCGCGCAGGCTGGAGTTGCCCGCTCCCGCGGCGAGCGTGCCGATCGTGCGGGTGGTCGCGGTGCCGTCGGTGAAGGCGGTGAGCTGGAGCGTCTGGGCCGTCGTGTCGTGCCGGACGAGATAGCCGTCGCCGAGCAGGGCCTCGCCGGACGGGACGGTGACGTTCTTCTTCGCCGTACGGTCCCAGACGCCGGCCTCGGCGGTCGGGCCGCAGGACCAGTAGATCCACCGGCCGACGACCTGGAGTTCCTTGGCGACGCACGGCGCGCCGGTGCTGACGGTGTCGGTCACCTTGCCGGTCTTCAGATCCTTCGCGGTGACCACGCCGTTGCCGGTGCCCGGGGTCCAGAGCTTGGTGCCCCAGACGGAGGCGGCGGTGACGGAGCGGGTGACGACGGGTTTGAGGTTGCCGTAGACGCCGAGATCGCCGACGTACTGCTTGGTGGGGGAGGTGCCGTTGACGACGGCGTAGCGGCCGGCGAGGTCGAGGACGGTTCCGGAGGTGGAGGGCATGTTGAAGGCCTCCTCGTCACCGTTGTCGACGGACTGGACGAACGCCCCTCCCGAGTTGGTGGCGGTGTCGGCCAGGAACGCGACCGCGCGGCCGTCGCCGGTGGCGTACGGGCCGGTCGTGTAGTTGTCCCACGTCTGCCAGGTCGGTGCGCCCGGCGAGTAGGACGTGCCGGTGGTCGAGATCCGGCGGGTGTAGTAGGCCGCCAGGAAGCTGGAGTCGCGCTCGTCGGTGGCCAGGAGGCCGTTCTGCAGCGACAGCCGGTCGATCTCCGCGGCCACCGGCGGTACGGCGGTCACGTCCGTCGATGTCGGCGCGTCCGCCCCCGTGTCGGTGACCTTGCGCACCGCCCAGTGCGCCGCGTCGGCGCCGCCCGCGACCAACAGGCCGCCGTCCGGTGTCGGGGTGACCGAGGTGTTCGCGTGCCGGAGCAGGGTGACCGCGTCGCCGCCCGCGAGGGGGACCGCCATGACCGGTTCGCCGGACCTGTCGACCAGGTTGTGCGGCTGGCCCGGCACGGAACGTGCCACCACCAGCCAGCGTCCGGCGATCCCCAGGGACGGGGTGCCCTCGGTGCCGGGCAGCGTCACGGTCGTCTCCGCGGCGGACGGATCGGCACGGTCCAGGACGTGTGCGGCGGTGCCGCCGTCCGCGTACCAGACCAGCCGGTCCGCGCTGAGCGCGACGCCCGCCGGGGCGGCGGACACCGTCACATCGGCGGTGACCTTCGCGGCGGCCAGATCCACCAGCGCCAAGTGCCGTACGGCGCCCAGCGCGTAGCTGATCACCGCGGCCCCGCTGTCACCGCCCAGCACACTGAAGTTCGCGGTGATCCCGGTCAGCCACCCGTCGACGGGAGCACCGTCGGCGGGCGCGCCGTCGCCGTACAGGTACAGCACACGGCTGCCGTCGGCGGTCCGCGCCTGGGTCAGCACGTGGGTGCCGTACGTCGCCGCGTACGTCCCGTGGGTGAGGGCCACGTCCGTGGCGGTACCGGCGACCGGGTCCCGCAGGACGACCTTCGCGGTGGCCGAGACGACATCGGTCACGAGATCGGACGACGCCCCGAGATACGCGGGCGTCTCCAGCCGGGCGAGGGCGCCCAGTTCGGTCGTGGTACCGGAGTCGTACGACGTCCAGAGGTACCCCGAAGTGCCCTCCTGCGCATGCAGATAGCCGCTCGCTCCGGCGGAGTACAGCCGGTCCGCGCGCGGGACGTAACGGTCCGACTGGAAGACCTTCTCGGCCGCTGTGCCAGTGCTCCCGGCCGCGACGGCAGGCACGGACAGTGGTCCGGTGGCGGCGGTCACGACAAGAACCGCCGACACGGCGACGATGCCACGGGCGGTAGTTCGGCGGGCGGTGCTACGGCGGGCCAACGCGGCCTCCTGGACGAGGGCAGGGCGTGGCGGGACGGCGGTGGCCGAGTGAGTGCGCGTGCGCGTCGGCGGGTTCCGTGACGTGTCTGCGTATGTACAGCCCCCCGGCTGTCCCCCCATGCAAGATGCACCGGAGGCTAACAGCGGCTCCTGGATCATCGGGTGTACCGCGCGTCACTTCCTCATAACAGTGCACGGAACCACGGGCCGGAGGGCAATGACATGGTCAACTCCCCCACGGGGGCCGGGGGTTACTCCGCCACCCCGCTCGCCAGGAAGATCGGCGTCAAACCGGGCCACGAGGTGCACCTGCACCACGCCCCCGACCACTGGACCGTCCCCGGACTCCCCGACGACTGCGAGGTCACCCCAGGCGGCCCCCGTGGCGCGGACGTCACCGTCGCCTTCTACCGGGAACGGCGGCACCTGGAGGCGGAAGCCCCGGATCTGGTCCTCGGTCTCGCCGATGCCGCCATGCTCTGGATCGCCTGGCCCCGCAAGGCCGCAGGCCATGTCAGCGACATCACCGAGAACGGCCTGCGCGAGCTCTTCCTCCCGCTCGGTGTCGTCGATGTGAAGGTCGCCGCGCTCGGCGACGACTGGTCGGGGCTGAAGTTCGTACGGCGGCGGGAAAACCGGCAAAGCCGGAACAAAGCTCCCGCAAAATGAACGTGAGTTGGGGCAACCGGTCGATGTAGGGAAACATCTTGGTGAACGGCGAGTGCCGCGCGGTCAGGGCGCGGGCATCGCCGGATGGCCGGATGGAGTGAGGGACGTGGTGCAGCCGAGGATCGCCGTCGCCGTGGTGACCATGGGAAACCGGCCCGCCGAGGTCGACGCGCTCCTGGAGTCCGTGGCCAAGCAGGACCTCGCGCCCACCCGCATCGTGATCGTCGGAAACGGCTGCCGGCTCCCCGAGTTCACCGACCGGCTCTCCCTCCCCGGCGAGGTCACCACCATCGACGTCGACGAGAACCTCGGCTGCCCCGGCGGACGCAACGTCGGCCTGGCCCGGCTCCGCGCGTTCGGCGACGTGGACGTCGTGGTGGAACTCGACGACGACGGACTCCTGGTCGACGCCGACGTGTTGCGCCGTGTCCACGACCTGTACGCGGCCCGACCCCGCCTCGGCATCGTCGGGTTCCGGATCGCCGACGAGCACGGCGAGACCCAGCGCCGCCATGTGCCGCGGGTCGGCGCGGGCGACCCGATGGAGGGCGGATACGTCACCGGGTTCCTCGGCGGCGGGCACGCGCTCAGCATGGCGATGCTCGCCGAGACGGGGGACTGGCCGGCCGAGTTCTTCTTCGCGCACGAGGAGACCGACCTCGCCTGGCGGGCCGCCGACGCCGGCTGGGACATCCTGTACGCCCCCGAACTGCTCCTCCAGCACCCCAAGACCTCGCCCGCCCGGCACGCCATCTACTACCGGGTCACCGCCCGCAACCGCGTCTGGCTGGTCCGCCGCCGGCTCCCGCTCGCGCTGATCCCGGTGCACCTGGGCGTGTGGACGCTGCTCACCCTCGTACGGACGCGGTCGCGCGCCGGGCTGCGGGCCTGGTTCGGCGGATTCATGGAGGGCCTGCGCGAACCGGCGGGGGAGCGGCGACCGATGCGCTGGCGGACGGTGTGGCGGCTGACGCGGCTGGGCCGCCCGCCCGTCATCTGAGACGCGGGTCCGGATCAGGACTGCGTAAGGGACGAGAGCCCCGGTCGGTCACCTCCGCCGACCGGGGCCCTCTCGCGTCCCCGGACCCGGCCGCGACGGCGACACTCCCCCGAGTTGCGCGTCGTACGCGCGCACCGTCGGGCCAGATCCGATGAAGTGATCACATCAGGTCGCACCAACGGATCGCTAACATGTGGCCAATGGTGCGCCCGGTGCCCCTGGGCGGTGTGGCCTGAAGTCGTGGGGCGGCGGCGGGAGACGGCCGGTACGGTAACGGATCCCGGCTCTCGGACGCTGGGAGAACGTGGCGGGAAACCGCTGTGAGCAGGGCGGGAATCCGCCAGGGACGGCGGAGACCTCCGCCGCGGAGCACGGCCACGAGTGGCCGCGCGGAAGGGCGACGGGTCGGTGTGATGCGGTGCGAGCTGCGGTTCGGACTGCTCGGCACGACCGTCCTCTACGGCCGTGACGGCGACGGTGTGCGGTCCGTCGGCAGCCCCAAGGTGCGGGTCCTGCTCGCCGCGCTGCTCCTGGAACCCGGCCGGGTGGTCTCCGTCGACGCCCTCAAGGACGCCCTGTGGGGCGGCTCGCCGCCGGCGTCCGCGCACGCCTCCCTGCACAACCACGTAACCCGCCTGCGCCGTCTGCTCGACGATCCCGAGCGGTTGCGAGCGGTCCCGCCGGGCTATCTTCTCCGCGTCGACGAGGGCGAGTTGGACGTCCATGTCTTCGAGACCCGGGTCGCCGAGGCCCGCACCGCGCACGCGGCCCGGAACTGGCCCGACACGCTCCGCGCCTGCACGGCGGCCCTCGCCCTCTGGCGCGGCACCTCGCTCAGCGGCCTCCCCGCCGAACTCGGCGGCTACGCCTTCGCCCAACGCCTGACCGAGGCCCGCCTCCTCGCCCTCGAATGGCGCTACGACGCGGAGTTGGCCCTGGGTGGCGTCCGACTCGGCGGTCTCGTACCGGAGTTGGCCGCCCTCGTCGCCGACCATCCCCTCCGGGAGCGCTACCACCGCCAGCTGATGCTCGCCCTCCACCGCACCGGCCGCCAGGCCGAGGCCCTCGCCGTCCACCGCGACCTCCGCAACCGCCTCATCGAGGAACTCGGCATCGAGCCGGGGGCTGGGGTGCGGGAGGCGCACGCGGAGGTGTTGCGGGGGGTGGAGGTTCGGGGGGAGGGGCTGGTACAGGGGGACGGACAAGGGGAGGGGACTGCTGGTCTCACCGGGGGCTACGGAGACGTTGGGGCCGGTGGAACTGCTGGAGTCACCGTCGTGACCGGAGTCGCCGCAGCCGCCGCAGCCGACGGCTCGGATGACCCGACTGCGAACCCGCCCGACCCGACAGCCGCCCCCGGCATGCGTGCCCCCGCCCCGTCCCACTCACCGCCGTCCCACGCACCCCCATCCCCCCGCCCCGCCCAACTCCCGCCCCCACCGGCCCACTTCACCGGCCGCACGGACACCCTCCACGCACTCCACGACACCCTCGCGCACCCGTCCACGGAACCAGGGCGCTCCCACCCCCTCGCCGTCATCAGCGGCACGGCGGGCGTCGGCAAGAGCGCGCTCGCGCTGCACGCGGCGCACGCGCTGCGAACCCGTTTCCCCGACGGGCAGTTGTACGTGAACCTGCACGGCGCCACCCCGGGCATGACCCCCCTCACTTCCGGCCAGGCACTCCACGCCCTGCTCCGCGACCTCGGCGCCGAACCCCGGCACATCCCCGAACACCCGGACGCGGCAAGCGCGTTGCTCCGCTCGCTGCTCGCCCCCACCCGCACGCTGCTGCTGCTGGACGACGCGGAGAACGCCGCCCAGGTACGGCCGTTGCTGCCCGCCGGCACCGGGTGCGCGGTGATCGTCACCAGCCGCTCGCCGCTGACCGCGCTCGACGGTGCCCGCCGCTTCCCGCTCGCGCCGCTGTCCGGCGAGGACAGTGCCGCGTTGCTGCGCGCGGTCTCCGGCCGCGAGGGCCTCGACGCGGCCCACCCGCTCGTCGAACTCACCGGCCGCCTCCCGCTCGCCCTGCGCGTGGTCGCCGCCCGGCTGGCCGCCCGCCGGGCCCTCACCCCGGACGTCCTCGCCGGTCAACTCGCCGCCACGGAAAGCCGCTTGCACCACCTGGAGTACGACGACCTCAGCGTCCGCCGCTCCCTGGCGGTGGCCCACGAAGCCCTCGCCGCCTCACACCGCCGGACCGACCGCGACGCTGCCCTCGCCCTCCGCCACATCGGCGCCCTCGACCTCCCGGCCTACGGCGCCCCCTCCTCGCCCGCCTCGCCGGCACCCCCGAACACCGCGCCGGGTCAGCCCTCGACCGCCTCGTCGACGTAGCCCTCCTGGAGGAAACGGCGTACGGCCGCTACACCCCGCACGACCTGGTTCGCGACTTCGCCCGCGAACTGGCGGAGAGGGAAGGGGACGGGGGAGGAGACAGGAGCAAGGGCACGGAAAGGAAGGGCGACCCCGTCAACGCCGCCTCCACTCGAACCGACACCGCCCCCACCCGAACCGACCCCGTGAACACTGCCCTCGCCTGGTACGCCGCGGTAGCGGAACGCACGCTCACCGCCATCGTCGAACCAGGCCTCGACCAGGACGACCGCCGCCGACCCACAGCGGCCCAACTCCCCGGTCACCTCACGGAAGTGGCGGCCACCGCTCCCTTCCCCCGTTCCGAAGACGCCTTCGCCTGGGGGGACTTGGAGCTGGAGAACGTCGTGACGCTCGTGACCCGGTACCGCGACACCCCCGATCTCCAGCGGACCGCCCACATTTCGGTCCTCGTCCGGCTTCTCTTCCCGTACGTCCTGCGGGGCGGTCGCGTCGCCGAGACGGAGGCGCTCGGCCGGGTCGCCCTGGGCGCGGCGCGGCGGCTCGGGGACGCGGCGGCGGAGGCGTACGCGCTGGGGGATCTCGCCGGGCTGCACTTCCTCACCGGGCGGCAGAACGAGGCCCTCGGCCTCAACGACGAGGCGCTGGCGATCTGGTGGCGGCTCGACGCGGTCTCCTGGATCCGCCGCTGCCTCAACAACCGCGGTCTGCTCCTCGAAGGTCTGGGCCGCTACACCGAGTCCGGGGTCGCGCTGCGCCAAAGCCTCGCGTACTCACGGCAGTTGAACGACCCGTACGGCGAGGCCGTGACGTACAGCCACCTCGGCAACCTCTACGAGCACACCGACCCCCGGGCCGCCGTCGAACAGCACCGCCGCTCCCTGGCCATCGGCGACGAGATCGGCGCCGTCATCGTGCAGCACTCCGCGCACTGCAACATCGGCTACGCCCGCCTCACCCTCGGTGAACCGGCCGCCGCCGTACCGCACTTCGAGGAGAGCCTGCGCATCCTCGGTGGCCGCGGCGACTGGCACGGCGAGTCACAGACCCGCCTCGGTCTGGTCCGCGCCCTCCGGCTCCTCGGCCGTACCGAACGCTCCGGCACCGAGTGCGCCGAACTCCTCCGCCGCGCGGGCGCCCGCGCCGACCGCTACATGGGGGGCCTGGCGAGGCATCAGCACGGTCTGCTGCTGCGGGAACAGGGGCGCGCGCAGGAGGCGTACGAGGAATGGCGGGCCGCCCTCGACGCGCTCGACGGCACGGACGAGAAGGCGGTCGTCAGGGAGCTCGGCGAGCTGTTGTCGCAGCGTGACGCGCGTCGACCACCGGAGTCGTAGGGCTTATTTCGCGTCGGCGTAGCACTCGACCACCGCCACCGTGAAGGGGAACCGCACCGGTGTCTCCCCGAACGTCAGCCGCCCGGCGAGGTCGGCCGCCTCCTGTATCGCGGCGGCCACCGCCCCGGCCTCCGCCTCGGGGCAGTGCACGATCACCTCGTCGTGCTGGAAGAAGACCAGCTCGGCGGAGAGCTCCGCGCAGGACCGGCGGAGCGCGGCGAGCATCAGCAGCGCCCAGTCGGCGGCGCTGCCCTGGACGACGAAGTTGCGCGCGAAGCGGCCCCGGGCACGGGAGTTGGTCGAGGCGTACCCGGGCACCCAGCCCTGGTCGGCGGGGGCCGTGACGGGATCGTCCTGGGGGATGCCCGCCTCCTCCGCCGCGTCCTCGCCCCCGGCCACCGGCGGACAGGTCCGCCCCAGCCAGGTCCGCACGAGCCGTCCCTCCTCGCCCGCCCGCGCGGCATCGTCGACGTACGCGACCGCCTTGGGGAACCGGCGTCTGAGCGCCGCGAGGTTCTTGAGGCCGTCGCCCGAGGTCTGGCCGTAGACCGCGCCGAGCACGGCGATCTTGGCCTGGTCACGGTCGCCGGAGAAGGCGCGGTCGGACACGGACTGGTAGAGGTCGGTGGCCCGGCCGGCCACCTCCATCAGCCCGGGGTCGCGAGAGATCGCGGCGAGCACCCGCGGCTCCATCTGGTCGGCGTCGGCGACGACGAGCCGCCAGCCCGGGTCGGCGACCACGGCCCGCCGGATGATCTTGGGGATCTGCAATCCACCCCCGCCGTTGGTGACCCAGCGCCCGGTGACGGTGCCGCCCGCCAGGAACTCCGGCCGGAACCGCCCCTCCCGCACCCAGTCCTGCAACCAGGACCACCCGTGGGCGACCCAGATCCGGTACAGCTTCTTGTACTCCAGCAGCGGCTTCACGGCCGGATGGTCGAGGGACTGGATCTCCCAGCGCCGGGTCGACCTGACCTTGATCCCGGCGGTGGCGAAGGCCTTGATGACGTCCGCGGGCAGATCCGGCCGCACCCGTCTCCCGAAGGCGGCCGACACCTCGTCCGCCAATTCGGCGAGCCGCCGCGGCTCCCCGCCGCCCGTGTACCGCTCGCCCAGCAACTCGTGCAGCAGCTCCCGGTGCACATCGGCGCTCCACGGCAGCCCCGCCCGGTTCATCTCGGCGGCGACCAGCATCCCCGCCGACTCCGACGCGGTGAGCAGCCGCATCCGGTCGGGGTGGGTGGTCGCGTCGTGCCGCCGCTGCTGCTCGGCGTACACCGCGAGCAGGTCGGCCAGCGGGAGACGGACGCTCCGCGGCTCGAACAGCGAGGACTGCGCGCCCGGTTCGGCGGCCCGCTGCGGTGGATCCGGCGGTACGGCCCCGCCGCGCAACCGGGCCAGCGCGGCGGCGGCCGACCGCGGTTCCCCGTGCCGCCCCTCGTGCCCGAGCAGCAGAGTCTCGGCGTCCTCGATGTCGTAGCACCGCTCCACCCGCACCCCCGCGGCGAGCAGCACCGGGTACACCTCGGGGGTGGACCGCCACACCCAGCGCGTCACGTCAGGGCGGGCGCGCACCGCCTCGACGAGATCCGGCTCCCGCTCCACCGCCCCCGCGGGCAGCCCGTCCGGACCGAGGGCGGCGACCTCCGCGCCGCCGCCCTCGGCCGGAGCGAGCGCCCAGCGGTCGGTCATGTCCGCGAGTGTGGCAGGCGGCACTGACAATCCCCGTGACCTGCGGCTCAGCCCGTCAGCCGGTTCAGCATCTCGGCGATGTGCTGTTCGGACGTGGGCTTGTCGATGCCCAGGCCGTTCAGCACGCCCTCGCCGTTCTCGTGCTCCAGCAGGGCGAGCAGGATGTGCTCGGTGCCGATGTAGTTGTGGCCCAGGCGCAGGGCCTCGCGGAAGGTGAGTTCCAGGACCTTCTTGGCGTCGGGGCCGTAGGGGATGAGGTCCGGGACCTCCTCGCCGGCCGGCGGGAGCGCCGCGGTGGCCGCCTGGCGTACGGCGTCCAGGAGGACCCCCTGCGCGGTGATCGCCTTGCCCGCCAGGGCGTCCGGTTCGGCCAGCAGACCGAGGACCAGGTGCTCGGGCCTGCCCTCGGGGTTGCGGGCGGCCACGGCCTCGTTGTGGGAGGCCATGACCACGTTGCGGGCGCGCGGGGTGTAGCGGCCGAAGCCCTGGCTGGGGTCGAGGTCGGCGGACTCCTTGGCCACGAAGCGCTTCTGCGCGGCCTGCCGGGTGACGCCCATGCTCTTGCCGATGTCCGTCCAGGAGGCACCGGAGCGCCGGGCCTGGTCCACGAAGTGGCCGATCAGGTGGTCCGCCACGTCGCCCAGGTGGTCGGCGGCGATCACCGCGTCCTGGAGCTGGTCCAGGGGCGCGGGGTGGACCTTCTTGATGGCGTCGATGAGGTCGTCGAGACGTACGGATGAGGTGACGTTCGGGTTGGTCGTCATGTGTCAACCGTAGGTTGACAGTTCATGAGTGTCAACCTTGAGTTGACAACGGGGCTACCCCGCGAACGACGCGGCGGCCCCGGCCGGCAGCCAGTCCAGACCGCGCTCGAAACTCGCCGCCGGATCGTCGTCGTAGAGCAGCTCGGAGAACCCGGCGTCGGCGAGATGGGGCAGCTTTCCGGCGTCGATCCGGGTCCGGACGTACTCCGTGCTCGCCTCCCGGCGGGCGCTGCTGACGGCCTCGCTGGTGCGCCGGCGGATCCCGCCCGACAGCTCGGCCGTCACATGGCCCAGCGTGAACGTGTCGACCGCGAGGATCAGCGCCCGCAGCACGGCACTGCCGACGTCCAGCCCGCGCACCGCCGCCGACGGTGACGCAGGCTCGTGGACGTCCGCAGCAGCAGCGGCGGCGTACGCGGCCCATGCCGCCGCGGACGCCATCGAGGCGGCCGAGGCGCTGGTGGCCGTATACGCGGCGGTGCACAACGTCGCGGCGGGCATCGAGGCCGCCCACACCGCCGACCGCGCGGCCACCGCCGCCCACACGGCCGCCGCGGCAGGCGCCGCCGCCCACGTCGCCCACGCCGCGGCCGTCGCGGCCGTCGCGGCGGCACGCGGCGTGGGCGACACCGCCGCCGACCCCTACTTCGCGGCCTTCTCCGAGTTCTCCGCACACCCCGCCGACACCCACTACCTGGCCCAGAACGCCACGCTTCTGGAGCTGATCCGCGAGGCGCGGGCGTCCCGCGTGTGACGAAGTAGCCCCAGAGGCGGACAATGTCACCCCGGTCAACACCCCGAGTTTCACCGTGAGTTGGTTGTCCACAGGGTGTGGACGAACAAACCCGGCGACAAACCCGGCGACCAACCCCGTCAACGAGCCCCACCCCCTCCCCCCTCGACCCCATGACACGATCACCACGTGAGCAGCCCGACCACCCCCGTGGAGCGCGCCTTCGAGGCCGCCCTCTACACCGACACCCACGACGCCCTCGACGCGGGCGCCTCGATCCTCGCCGCCGACCCCGACGCGGACCCCGAACTCGCCCGCCGGGGACGGGAGTTCGTCGCGGCGGCCTGGCGGCGCGGGTGGCAGCCCGCAGACGTCGTACGGCTGGTTCGGCGGGAGGTCGACAACGCCGACGCGCACGTACGGCTCGTGTCCGAGTTGATCCGGACGCAGGCGCCGGACGACCGGGCGCGCGGCCCCCGTTGGGCGGCCCAGCTCGACGAACTGGCCGCCGCCGCCCCGCCGCCCCGCACCGACCGTTTCACGCACGCCACCACAGTCCTTGAGCTGTACCGCCTGCTGCTACGGCTCCCGAGTCTCGAACCCCTGGACGACGGACACGAGCCGAAACGACGGCAGGAGAACCATCGGCCCGCCTCCCGCATGCTCACCCGCATCCGCGCGCTGCTCGCGAAGGCGGAGGCGACCGGGTTCCCGGAGGAGGCGGAGGCGCTGAGCGCCAAGGCGCAGGAGCTGATGGCGCGGCACAGCATCGACGAGGCGCTGCTCGACGCGCAGGCGCCGGCGAAGGACGCGCCCGGCGCGTGCCGGATCGGGGTCGAGGCGCCGTACGAGCAGGCGAAGGCGGTGCTGCTGGACGCGGTCGCCGGGGCGAACCACTGCCGGGCCGTGTGGAACGAGGCCTTCGGTTTCTCGACCGTCGTCGGCTTCGAGGCCGACCTGGAGGTGGTCGAACTGCTCTACACCTCACTCCTCGTGCAGGCCACGAGCGCGATGACGAAGGCGGAGGCGGCCCAGCGCGCGGGCGGCCGTCGGCGGACCAAGACCTTCCGGCAGTCCTTCCTCGCGGCCTACGCCCACCGCATCGGGACCCGGATGGCCGAGGCCGCCGGGACCCAGCTGACGGACGACCTGCTCCCGGTCCTCGCCACCCGCGAGGTCGCCGTCACCGACCGCGTCGACACGATGTTCCCGGAGACGACCACGACCCGCCTGCGCGGGATCACCGACGAGGCGGGCTGGACGGAGGGCGCGGAGGCGGCGGACCGGGCCCAGGTGAGGACCCGACCACCGCTCGACTGAAGGGAGTTGTTCAGGGAGGGGTCAGTCGCCGGCCTGGGTGAAGGCACTGATCGAGGCGTCCGAGTCGCTCGCGGAGGTCTTGCCCTGGACGGGTCCGTACGACCACTTGTAGCTCGCGCTGTCGTCGCCGCCGGGCAGGGTGATGACCAGCTTGGTCGCGGCCAGGCTGAGCTTGTCGCCCGCCTTGCCGCGGACATAGGTGATGGTGAAGGACGCGGCGTCGCCCTTGGCGAGCTTCAGCTTCTGCGCCTTGGCGCCCTGCTGAGTGGTGAGGGCGACCTTGGTACCGCCGCCCTCCAACGAGGCCCCGGCGAAGCCGTCCAGGTCGCACGGCTTGCTCTGGTTGGTGAGCGACACGGGAACCTCGCCCGTGTCACCGGCGGCCGGAGCGGTACTGGCGGGCCCGACCTGGACGGCGACCCCGTCGAAGGAACAGGCCGACCCGTTCTTGCCGTCGGAGGAACCACCACCGCCACCACTGTCGCAGGCGGTCAGAAGCAGAGCCGAAGCGAGTGCGGCGACGGCGAGGGGAATGGTGCGCATGAGCCGATCATCCCGCACCGGACACCACTCCACCGACCGGCCTACGACCCGAGACTCGCCGTAGGCAGCCCCGACGGGAGCTGGCCGCCCTCCGAGCGCGTGTAGGTCTCCTTGCCGAGGCTCCCCGACCAGGTGACCGAGAGCCCCGCCTTGCTGACGGAGTTGACCATTCCGGTCGCCCGGGTCTTGGTGCCGTCCGTGCACTTGAGGTGGATCATCTGCATGCCCGCCTCCTCACCGGCGGTCCCGCTGCACACGGTCCCGCCGGTGGTGAAGAGCCCGGCCTGCTTACCGGTGACCACCAGGGCCACGGCCTTGCCGTCCGTCGTGGCGAGCCAACTGCCCTGGAGCCCGTCCGACGCGGCCGACGGGCTGCTGTCGGACCCGCCGGAGTCGGCCGTCGCGGTCGACGTCGCCGTGGCGGACGCGTTCGGCGTCGACGAGGAGTCGTCGTTGGAGTCCCCGCCGCTGCACCCGGTGAGCACGAGCGCGCCCACCAGCCCGGCGGCAGCGGCAGCCACGATCCGTACCGCCGACCCGCTCGACCCGCTCGTCGCAGCCGACTTCGCCGACACCGCCGTCACCGTCGAATTCGCCGTAGTCACTGGTAACTCCCAAGCTGTAGCCGGACGGCCGTCCGGTCGGCCTTGGCCGGAACGACCGCAGCAAGCTACCAGGGGTTACCAGGAGGATTTGCGGACGCCGGGTAGGTATCCGCTGTGAGCCTGCCCGCGCAGGTTCACCCGGGACAGCCCGAAGGCGCGGAAGTAACCGCGGGGCCGCCCGTCGACCTGGTCGCGGTTGCGAACGCGGGTGGCGCTGGCATCGCGCGGCTGACCGCGCAACTCCCGCTGGGCGGCGGCCCGTTCGGCCTCGGTGGAGCCGGGCCGTCGGACGATCTCCTTCAACTCGGCCCGCCGTACCGCGTACCGCGCGACGATCTCCCGCCGCCGCTCGTTCTTCGCGATCTTGCTCTTCTTCGCCATCAGATCCGCACCCCGCGCTCGCGGATCCGGGCCACGGCCGCCTCGACGCCGATCACGTCCACGGTCTTGATCCCCTTGGTGCTCAACCGCAGCCGTACGTAACGGCCTTCGCCGGGCAGCCAGTAGCGCTTGGACTGGATGTTCGGGTCGAAACGGCGCGACGTACGCCGGTGGGAGTGGGAGATGCGGTTGCCGAAACCGGGCCGTGCGCCGGTCAGCATGCAGTGGGCGGACATGAGTGACGTACCTCTCCTCGATCGGGGCCGTAGCCGATGATGCTAATGGAATTCATTTTCAGTAAGGTATCAGGCATGGCTCGCAACGAACTCCGCCCGGTCATCAAACTCAGGTCCACCGCCGGCACCGGCTACACCTACGTGACCCGCAAGAACCGCCGCAACGACCCCGACCGCCTGACCCTGCGCAAGTACGACCCGGCGGCCGGCCGCCACGTCGACTTCCGAGAGGAGCGCTGACCGAGATGCGCGAGAACACCCACCCGTCCTACGGCCCGGTCGTCTTCCGGGACCGCGCCGCGCACCACGCGTTCCTGACCCTCCCCCACTCTCGGCTTCGCTCGAGCGGGGGGACCCCCATGCCGATGACGAGTGCGAAGACGATCGAGTGGGAGGACGGCCACACGTACCCCGTCGTCGACGTCGAGATCTCGAACGTCAGCCACCCCTTCTGCACCGGCACGGCCCGCGTCCTGGACACGGCCGGCCGCGTGGAGCGCTTCGAGCGCCGGTACGGGAAGCAGGACTGACCGTGCCCGACCTCTCCGTCGCGATCGTCGCCGGCCTGCACGCGGACGCCCGCAGAGCGACCGTCGCCCGACTCCTCAACGACGTACCCGACAGCGTCGTACTCCACCACGACCTCGCTACGGCGGCGGCGGGCGCCGTCGTCCGCACGACCAGGGACGCCACCGGCATCCTCTCCCTCGTCGAGACCCCCCTCGTCAACGACTGCGCGTGCTGCGCCCTGCGCGAGGACCTGGTCCCGGAACTGCGCCGCCTCGCCGAGACCGGTCAAGTCCGCCTCGCGATCGTCGAGTTGTGGGACTCCGTCGAGCCCAAGGCGATGGCAGAGGTGATCACCTCCGGCGGCCTCACGGTCACCGGCGTCATCACCGCCGTCGACCCGGCTCTGCTCCTGCCCTACCTCGCCAACGGCGACGACCTCGCCGCGGTCGGCCTCGCGGCAGCGGCCACGGACGAACGCACGATCGCGGACACCTTCGCCCGCCAACTGGAGTACGCCCCGACGCTCGCCGTCCTCGACTCGGAGGAGGCGGACGACGAAGACCGGGAACTGCTGGCGCAGCTGCATCCGACGGCCCGCCAAGTACCGGTCGGGGGAGGCGACTTGAGGAGGAGCGGGAGCGTCGGGGGCGGCAGCGACAGCGCCTTGCCCTCGCGCCCCCCGGTACCCGCTCCCACCCCCAACCCCCCAGGGGCGCGGGGAACTGCGCGACCAGCCCCCACTGACCCGCACGCCGCAAACAACCTCAACCCACCCCCACGCAGCGTCCTCGCCCACACAGCCCTCGCCGGTTTCGACACGGAAGCCGCAGCCGCCGCCCAGCATCCCGCCTGTGCCCTGCTCCCCGTCGAGGCCGACGCGTGCGGGGTCGGCACTCTCGTCTGGCATCGGTGTCGGCCCTTTCATCCGGAGCGCTTGTATGCCGCGTTGGAGGATCTGACCTGCGCCGCCGCCCGTAGCCGGGGGCGGTTCTGGCTCGCCGATCGGCCCGACTCGTTGATTCACTGGGACGCGGCCGGCGGTGCCCTGTGTGTGGAGAGCGCGGGGCCGTGGCTGGCCTCGTTGCCGGACGCCGCTTGGGAGTTGGTGCCGCCGGTGCGCCGGGCCGCTGCCGCGCTCGACTGGCATCCGGAGCACGGTGACTGCTGCCAGCACCTCGTCTTCACATCCCCCGGGCTCGACCGTGACGGACTCGAACGGCTCCTGGAGTCCTGCCTGTTGACCGATGTCGAGTACGCCGCCGGCCGTGCCACGTGGAAACGAATTCCGTCCGCCTTCGACGCTTTCCTGGAGATCTGACCGTGCCCCGCAAACCCGAGCGCCGGCCCGCCAAGTCCCGCCGTAACCCCCTGGACGCGGCCGGAGTGACGTACATCGACTACAAGGACACCGACCTGCTGCGGAAGTTCGTCTCCGACCGCGGGAAGATCCGCAGCCGCCGGGTCACCGGCGTATCCGCCCAGCAGCAAAGGCAGTTGGCGACTGCGATCAAGAACGCCAGAGAGATGGCATTGTTGCCCTACTCGGCGCGATAGCCGCCCCTTTACGGAACACGGGCGCCCCGGTACGCGTCTTCACTAGTACGTGAGTACATGCCCCGCACCGGCACATGCCTTGCGGGGACCGGGGCAGACGCTGGAACGGCATCGGTAAAGCAGTCGTCAAAGCTGTAACCGGAGGACCACCCCCCGTGCACGTGCATCTGCCCATGCATCTGCACATGAACAGGGCTATGATCCGGAACAGTTGACCACTGCATCAATGGCCACACCAGCCAGTGCACAACCGGGAGCGACCTGTGGACCACCGCGTTGACAGCGTGTACTTGGGGTTCGACGTGTACAACGGCATGGCTGCCACGCAGCTGGACGGAGTGGCCTGGCAGAAGAGTCTGCACAGCAACTCGCAGGGCTCCTGCGTGGAGTTCGCGCGGCTGCCCGGCGGGGACGTCGCCGTACGCAACTCCCGCTTCCCCGACGGCCCGGCGCTCGTCTACACCCGCGCCGAGATCGAGGCGATGCTCCTGGGCATCAAGGACGGCGAGTTCGACCACCTGATAGTGGGATAGCGGACCGACGTGCCCTCGCGACGGCAACGCGCGTAGAACCGCGGCCCGAAAAAGAGCCGCGGTTCCTCACGCCTCCTGCCGCGCCGTCTCGCCCGGCAGCCGGAACAGCGCCCAGACCACCTTGCCGCTGAGCGTGCCCGCCAGCGGATGCCAGCCCCAGCCGTCGGCGAACGAGTCGACGAGGAACAGGCCGCGGCCCGACTCCGCCGAGAAGTCGTCCGAATCGCGGGCGACGGGACTGTCGTGACTGGGGTCGCGCACCGCGCACACCAACCGCTCGGTCCAGCGCATCAGATGCAGCCGCACGGGCGGGTTCTGCTCCGGCACACGCGGGGTGTTGGCCGGCAGGGCGTGCCGCAGCGCGTTGGTGACCAGTTCGGAGACGACCAGACAGACGTCGTCGAAGCGGTCGCCGACGTCCCACTGGTCGAGCGTGCGACGGGTGAACTGCCGTGCCTCGCGCACCGCTTCGTAGCGCGCGGGCAGAGCACAAGAGGCGGCGCTGGACACGGTTGAGGGGTCCAGCGGCGGAAGGCCCTGCCGTAACGGCTCGAGCATGGTCGATCCATTCGTCCCCATGCGAGGCACTCCCGGGAATTCGCGGTCGTTGCGATGCAGCGGTGGCGCGAGACCATGGTTTCGGATGCGTACAGCAGATGCAAGGGCAGATGCACGTGCAGCTGACCGAATTGGACCCTCCCGTACCGCTTGTTGGCCATTTTTTCCGTCAACTTCACGCCGTTCTCGCGCTCCGGCCTTGCTTCTTCCTGACAGCTTCCTGACAACTTCCTGTGAACAGGAACCTCTTCTTTCCATTTCTGTAATCGAACGAGTACTGCTCGAAGTGTTTTAGTGGCAGACTGCGGCCCCTGAAGACGGTTGGGGAGGCTGGCGAACGTGAGCGCGCAAGAGCCCGGATCGGTGGTGCGGCGGATGCTGCTCGGCTCGCAACTCAGGCGACTGCGTGAAGCACGCGGGATCACCCGCGAGGCCGCGGGGTACTCGATCCGTGCTTCCGAATCCAAGATCAGTCGCATGGAGCTGGGGCGAGTCAGCTTCAAGACGCGGGATGTAGAGGACCTGTTGACGCTGTACGGCATCACGGACGAGGCGGAGCGCATCTCACTCCTCTCCCTCGCGAAGGAGGCCAACGTCGCGGGCTGGTGGCACAGTTACTCGGACGTCCTGCCCAGTTGGTTCCCCACCTATGTGGGCCTGGAGGGCGCCGCCTCCCTCATCCGCGTCTACGAGGTCCAGTTCGTCCACGGACTGCTCCAGACCGAGGCCTACGCCCGCGCGGTCGTCCGGCGCGGCATGAAGGGCGCGAGCGAGGCCGACGTGGAGCGGCGCGTGGCGCTGCGCCTGGAGCGCCAGAAGTACCTGGTGAACGAGAACGCGCCGGACTTCCACATCGTCCTGGACGAGGCCGCCCTGCGCCGCCCGTACGGCGACCGCGAGGTGATGCGCGGTCAGCTCCAGCATCTGATCGAGGTCTCCGAGCACCCCAACGTCCGCCTCCAGGTGATGCCGTTCGGCTTCGGCGGTCACGCCGGCGAGTCCGGTGCCTTCACGCTCCTGTCCTTCCCGGAGTCGGACCTCTCGGACGTCGTCTATCTGGAGCAGCTCACCAGCGCGCTGTACCTCGACAAGGCCGAGGACGTGGCCCAGTACGAGAAGGCGCTGAAGGAGCTCCAGCAGGACAGTCCGGGCCCGGGCGAGAGCCGGGATCTTCTCCGGGGACTGCTTCAACTCTCTTGAAACACAAGTACGATGACGTGTGATCAGACCGTGATGATCGTGATCGTGATGGATGGTCCGGTCTGCTGTTGATCGTGTCTGCCATTGATCGTGCCTGCTGACGATTGAGCGATTGAGGGATCACATGTCGTCCTACTTCACCGACCTGGCGCAGCAGTACATCGACGGTGAGTGGCGCCCGGGCACCGGCTCCTGGGACATCATCGACTTCAACCCGTACGACGGCGAGAAGCTGGCGTCGATCACGATAGCGACGGTCGACGAGGTCGACGACGCGTACCAGGCGGCCGCCCGCGCCCAGAAGGCGTGGGCCGCGACCAACCCCTACGCCCGCCGTGCCGTGTTCGAGAAGGCCCTGCGGCTCATCGAGGACCGCGAGCAGGAGATCGCCGAGGTGATCATCGCCGAACTCGGCGGCACGCACCTGAAGGCCGGCTTCGAACTGCACCTCGCCAAGGAGTTCCTGCGCGAGGCGATCCACCTCGCGCTGCGCCCCCAGGGCCGCATCATCCCCTCGCCGGTCGACGGCAAGGAGAACCGCGTCTACAGCGTCCCGGTGGGCGTCGTCGGCGTGATCAGCCCCTTCAACTTCCCCTTCCTGCTCTCCCTCAAGTCGGTGGCCCCCGCACTGGCGTTGGGCAACGGCGTGGTCCTCAAGCCGCACCAGAACACCCCGATCGTCGGCGGTTCCCTGGTCGCGAAGATCTTCGAGGACGCGGGTCTGCCGGGCGGCCTCCTGAACGTCGTCATCACGGACATCGCGGAGATCGGCGACGCCTTCATCGAGCACCCGATCCCGAAGGTCATCTCCTTCACCGGCTCGGACAAGGTCGGCCGCCATGTCGCGACCGTCTGCGCCTCGCAGTTCAAGCGCTCGGTGCTCGAACTCGGCGGCAACAGCGCGATCGTGGTCCTCGACGACGCCGACATCGACTACGCGGTCGACGCGGCGGTCTTCAGCCGCTACGTCCACCAGGGCCAGGTCTGCATGGCCGCGAACCGTGTCCTGGTCGACCGCGCGATCGCCGACGAGTTCACCGAGAAGTTCGTCGCCAAGGTCAGGTCCCTCAAGGTCGGTGACCCGAGCGACCCGCAGACCGTCATCGGCCCGGTCATCAACTCCTCGCAGGCGGACGCCCTTTCGGGGGTCGTCGAGCAGGCGCTCGCGGAGGGCGGGACGGCTCTGGTGCACGGCACGACCACCGACAACCTGGTCTCGCCCTCGGTCCTCACCGGCCTCCCCGCCGACTCGGACCTGCTCCGCCAGGAGGTCTTCGGCCCGATCGCCTTCCTCATCCCGTTCGACGGCGAGGAGGAGGCGATCAGCATCGTCAACGACACGCCGTACGGCCTGAGTGGTGCCGTCCACACCGGTGACATCGAGCGGGGCGTCAACTTCGCCAAGCAGATCGACACGGGCATGTTCCACGTCAACGACGGCACGGTCCACGACGAGCCGATCGTCCCCTTCGGCGGCGAGAAGGCCTCCGGCGTGGGCCGCCTCAACGGCGAGTCGATGCTGGACGCGTTCACCAGCCTGAAGTGGATCTCGGTGCAGCACGGGCGGAGCGGGTTCCCGTTCTGATTCCCCCCTTTCTGAGTACGTCGCCGTGAGCCGGGCCATTGAGGACAGAACCTGACCTCAATGGCCCGTAGCTTCGTCGGTGTCGGGCAGGGGGACGGGCCTCCTGCCGGCACCGGCGAGAGGCGAAGGCCATGGTCACGCACGTAGCGGCGGAGGCGCAGGGTGACGAGCGCGGGGCGCTGCTCGCGTTCATCGAGGAGCAGCGGGGCGGTGTCCGCCGGGCGCTGCTCGGGCTGACCGAGGAGCAGGCCGCGAGCAGGCCCAGCGCTAGCGAACTCTCCCTCTCCGGGCTGCTCAAGCACGTCGCCGAGGTGGAACAGAGCTGGATCGCGCGGGCCAAACAGGAGCCGCCGGCGATCCAGCGGGACCAGACCAACTGGCACGAGACGTTCCGACTGGTCGACGGCGAGACCGTCGAGTCGCAACTCGCGTACTGGGAGAAGGTCGCCGCCGAGACCGAGGCGTACATCCGCTCGGCGCCCAGCCTCGACGACACGTTCCCGCTCCCGCCCGACCCGTGGTTCCCGCCGGAGGGCCGGGTCTCCGTGCGCTGGGTCTGTCTGCACCTGATCCGCGAGACCGCCCGGCACGCCGGCCACGCCGACATCATCCGCGAGTCCCTCGACGGCGCCACCGCGTTCGAGCTGGTCGCGAAGGAGCGGGGCAGCACCTGGGGCTGACCTGCCGGGTCCTACGCTGGGCGCATGTCAGCGATCCGTCTTCTCGTGCTCGGCGCGGTCCGCCAGCACGGGCGGGCCCACGGCTACCAGGTGCGCAACGACCTCGAATACTGGGGCGCGCACGAGTGGTCCAACGCCAAGCCCGGCTCGATCTACCACGCGCTCAAGCAACTGGCCAAGCAGGGACTCCTGCACGCCCACGAGATCGCGCCGTCCACGGCCGGGGGTCCGCCCCGCACCGAGTACGAGATCACCGACTGGGGCACCGAGGAGTACCTCCGGCTGCTGCGCGAGGCGCTGACGTCCTACGACCAGCAGATGGACGTCAAGTCCGCCGCCATCGGCTTCATCGTCGACCTGCCGAGGGGCGAGGCGGTGGCGTTGCTCAAGGAGCGCACCCGGGGCATCGACCGGTGGCGGGCCTCGGTCACCGAGCACTACATCCCCGCGGACGGGCCCGAACAGCTGGGTCACATCGGCGAGATCATGAACCTCTGGGTCCACACGGCCGATGCCGAGGCCTCGTGGACCCAGGGGCTGATCGAGCGCATCGAAGGCGGGGCGTACACCTTCGCGGGGGAGGGGGCTCCGTTCGTCGGGGTCCTGAGGGACGGTGAGGAGAACCCGTATGCGACGGGGGAGAAACATCCCGGGGACGCTGGCTAATCAAGTTTGACTAACGCGGGTGGGCGAGTTACTTTCGCGGTGGTAGTCAAGCTTGACTAGTGAGGGAGTGTTCTGTGGCCGACGCGGCGATCATCGTCGAGGGCGCACACAAGACGTACGGCGGCGGGAGGAAGAAGGCGAGGAAGAGCGAGGGTGTCGGTGCCAAGAAGGCGCTGGACGGGCTTGATCTTGAAGTCGTGCGGGGCACCGTGCACGGCGTGCTCGGGCCCAACGGGGCCGGCAAGACGACCCTGGTCCGGGTCCTGTCCACTCTGCTGCGGCCCGACGCCGGGCGCGTCGAGGTGGCGGGGTACGACGTGCTGACCGAGGCCCGTGCGGTTCGATTCAGGATCGGGCTACTGGGGCAACATGCGGCTCTGGACGAGGAGTTGGGTGGTCGGCAGAACCTGGAGATGTTCGCCCGGCTTCATCATCTCGGTGCCCGTCACGCGCGTGTGCGTGCCGATGAACTCCTGGAACGGTTCGGCCTCGCCGACACCGGGCGCAAGCCTGTGCGGGCCTACAGCGGGGGCATGCGGCGGCGGCTCGACCTTGCCGCCTCGCTCGTCACCTCGCCGGAGATCCTCTTCCTGGACGAGCCGACTACCGGCCTCGATCCGCGGGGTCGGACCGAGGTGTGGGCTGCGGTTCGGTCTCTGGTGGGTGGTGGTACGACCGTGCTGCTCACTACCCAGTACCTGGAGGAGGCCGATCAACTCGCCCATCGGATCTCGGTGGTTGACCGGGGGCGGGTCATCGCCGACGGCACCCCGGACGAGCTGAAGTCCCTCATCGGCGGCGACCGTATCGATGTGGTTCTGCGTGACGCGGGTCAACTGGGCGCTGCCGTCGCTCTGTTGCCCGGTTTTGGGGCGGGTGTCTCCGTCGATGTCGACCGTCGGTTGCTCAGTGCGCCGGTCGCCGATCGGATGACGGCGCTCTCCGGGGTCGTACGGGCGCTGGAGGAGGCCGGGATCGACGCCGAGGACGTGGCGTTGCGGCGGCCGACCCTGGACGAGGTGTTCCTGCATCTCACGGGAGCGGGAAAGGAGGCTGCGTGAGCGCGTACGTCCTGACGGATTCCTGGACCATGACCCGGCGTGAACTCGCGCACTGGGCGCGGCAGCCCGTGCAGGTCGTGGTGAGTCTCGTTTTCCCGGTGATGCTGCTGCTGATGTTCGGCTATCTGATCGGCGGTGGGCGTGCGGTCGAGGGGGCCTACGTCGACTATCTCGTGCCCGGGATGCTCGCGTTGACCATGGCCTTCGGGCTGGAGGGCACGATGCTTGCGGTCACCCAGGACCTCAACAAGGGGGTGATCGACCGGTTCCGGTCTCTGCCGATGGCCGACGGGGCTGTTCTGGTGGGGCGTTCGGCCGCGGACATGCTTCAGTCGGCGATCGGGCTTGTTGTTCTGATCGGGGTCGGTCTTGTGCTCGGCTGGCGGCCGCAGGGTGGGCCCGGGGGGTTTGTGGGGGCCGTGGGGCTGCTGTTGCTCTTTCGGTTCGCCATGTTGTGGGTCGGCATCCAACTGGCGCTGGTGGCTGGGCGGCCGGAGATGGTGCAGGCCGTGCAGATCCTGGTGTGGCCGGTCGGGTTTCTGTCCAACGCGCTTGCCACGCCTGCTGCTATGCCGGGGTGGCTGGGCGTGGTCGTGCAGTGGAATCCGATGTCCCAGACCGCTACTGCGGTGCGGGAACTCTTCGGTGGGCCGGGTGGGTCGCCTGGGCATGTGTGGGGTGCCGTGGTCTGGCCGGTGGTTCTGGTGGCGGTCTTCTTTCCGCTCGCCGTACGGCGGTTCCGGGGGCTTGGGCGGTGAGCTTGGTGCGGGTGCGTCGGTCCTCGCCCGGGTGCGTTGTGGGTCGGTGCCGCGCCGGGGGTCTCCGTCCTCGGATCGGCGCGGCAAGGTTTCTCAAGAGTGCGGCGGTGTTGAGCGCCGACCGCTGCGGGCGGATACCCCCCGACACGGCACCTTCTCGCCGTACGCGGGTGGCGGCGGCCGTGCCACCCGCGTGGCTAGTGGTACCGCCGTCCCTGTTGCCCTCGTGGTCAGTCGTACGGACGTCCCCTGTTGCGCTGTTGGCTCAGTGGTGGAAGCCCGTCGCCGCTCCCTTGTCGGGGGTGAAGGGGTGGGGCTGTCGGCGTAGTTCGGGGAGGAGGCGGGTCAGGTCGTCCAGGAAGAGTTCTGCGAGGTCTGCCGAGAAGCCGTTGCGGCAGACGATGCGGAGGACCGAGAGGTCCTCGCGGTTTGCCGGGAAGGTGTAGGCCGGGACCAGCCAGCCGTGCTCCCGGAGGCGGCGGGAGACGTCGAACACGTCGTAGGCCTGGACGTGGGGGGCGGTGGTGAAGGCGAAGACCGGCAACTCGTCGCCCCGCGTGAGGAGTTGGAAGTCGCCCAGTGCTTCGATGCGGTCTGCCAGGCCTCGGGCCACGTTGCGAGTGGACTGTTGTACGGCTCTGTAGCCCTCTCGGCCGAGGCGGAGGAATGTGTAGTACTGGGCTACTACCTGGGCTCCGGGGCGGGAGAAGTTGAGGGCGAAGGTGGGCATGTCGCCGCCCAAGTAGTTGACGCGGAAGACGAGTTCCTCGGGGAGGGCCTCCTTGTCGCGCCACAGGGCCCAGCCGACGCCCGGGTAGACCAGGCCGTATTTGTGGCCCGAGGTGTTGATCGAGGCCACGCGCGGGAGGCGGAAGTCCCAGACCAGGTCCTCGTCCACGAAGGGGGCGACCATCGCGCCGGACGCGCCGTCCACGTGGACCGGGATGTCGAGGCCCGTGCGCTCCTGGAGTGCGTCCAGGGCGGCGCACAGGTCGGCGATCGGCTCGTAGGAGCCGTCGAAGGTGGAGCCGAGGATGCCTACGACCCCGATCGTGTTCTCGTCGCACAGCTCGGCCGCCGCTTGTGGGTCGAGGTGGAAGCGGTCGCCCTCCATGGGGACCTGGCGGGCCTCGACCTCCCAGAAGTTGCAGAACTTCTCCCAGCAGACCTGGACGTTGACGCCCATCACCAGGTTCGGGCGGGCCGCCGGATAGCGGTCCTTGTTGCGCTGCGTCCAGCGGCGCTTCAGGGCCATTCCGGCGAGCATGCAGGCCTCGCTGGAGCCGGTCGTGGAACAGCCGACGACGGCTGCGGGGTCCGGTGCGTTCCACAGGTCGGCGAGCATGGCCACGCAGCGTTTCTCCAGCTCCGCGGTGCGGGGGTACTCGTCCTTGTCGATCATGTTCTTGTCCCGGCACTCCGCCATCAGGACGCCGGCTTCCGGCTCCATCCAGGTGGTGACGAACGTCGCCAGGTTCAGGCGGGAGTTGCCGTCCAGCATCAGCTCGTCGTGCACGAGTTGAGCCGCCGTCATCGGGGGGAGCGGTGCGTCCGGGAGGCGGTGCTTGGGGGGTGCCTCGGTCATGCCGCCGACCGGATTGGCCTCCCCGTAGAAGGGGTTCACGGACATGGGGCGCTCGGCGGGCTGGTCGGGACCTTCGTGCAACGGCATGGCGTGCCTCCGATAAGGATCAAAAGAGCCAACGGGTACTAGCGAACCGGAGTTCCGTCAGCGCGCAACTGCATCTGCGGTCTCCCGGTCACCAGCAGCCAGGCCGGCAGCGAGCCGATGCAGAGCAGCGCGAGGATCGCGGGCGAGGCCACCAGGATGGCGGCGGTGAACAGGCTCACCCAGCCCTGTCGGGTGATCGCCAGGAGCATGCCCAGGACGCCCGCCGCGACCCCGAGCGCCGGGTCCACCCCGGGCACGACCGCGTGGGCGAACAGACCGAACGCCACGCCGATGAACACCGACGGGAAGATCCGCCCGCCCCGGAAACCGCAGGACGCGGCGATCAGCAGCGCCGCCAGCTTCACCACCGTCATCGTCGCGAACTGTCCCGCCGACCAGCCCTCGGGGTCGGCCGCGAGCTCCCCGACCTCGTCCAGCCCCTTGAAGAGCGTCAGATGGCCGCCCGCGGCCGCCAGGAGGCCCAGGACCAGTCCACCGGCCGGAAGCGCCAGCATGGGGTGTCCGAGGCGGGAGAAGGCGCCGTGGGCGTAGGGGAACGCGTATACCGCGGCCATTCCGAGCAGTGCTGCCAGCGGTGCCAGTACCAGGACCGCCAGCAGGTCGCCCCAGCCCGGGCGGCCGAACGCGGGCAGGTGCAGGTCGAAGGTCGGATGGGCCACCAGGGTGGTCGTCATGGCGCCCGCACCGGCCGCCGCGAGCGGTGCGAACACGTTGTCCCACAGGGCGCCCTTGGTCTGCCGTTTTGCCAGTGCCTCCGAGATGAGCAGGGCCGCCGCCACCGGCGTCCCGAACAGCGCCCCGATCGTCGCCGACTCGGCCAGCGCACCCCACACCCCGCCCGGCACCCGCGGCGCCAGCCTGCGTCCCGCCCAGAGAGCGAGGCCCACGTTGACCGCGATGATCGGGTTCTCGGGGCCGAGGCTCGGTCCGCCCGCGAGCATCAGGGCCGTTGCCAGCAAGAGTCCCGGCAGCACCATGGGCGGCAGCGGTACGGCCTCCAGGCCGGTGGTGGCCGGGTCGGGACCGGCATGCCCCGGGACCTTCCACACCACCAGCCCGACCACGATGCCGGTGGCCGTCAGCATGACGAGCATCCACAGTACCGAGTACCGGCCGATGCCCAGGGCGTCGGGCAGGTTCTTCCAGAGCACGTGCTGGAGCTGCTCGGCCACCTCGCTGACCGAGATGAAGAGCAGACTCGCGAGCACGCCCACGACCAGAGCGGGGACGATCAACGGCAGCAGGGTGCGCGCCGGGGTCGTAGGGGCGGCGGGTGCCTGTTGCGCGCTGTCCTGGGCCACGGGCTCACCATAAGCGGGCAAAAGTGATCAAACATCTTGAGGTCGGGCATCTCGCGAACCTGGGGCCGCAGGGCTTGCACCTCACGTGGCGTGAGGCCTCAGCGTGGAGCGCGGACACGAGAGCGAGGACGAAGATCAAGAAGGAGGGCGCGGAAGTGAGCTACTCCGTAGGGCAGGTCGCCGGGTTCGCCGGGGTCACGGTGCGCACGCTGCACCACTACGACGACATCGGTCTGCTCGCCCCGGGCGAGCGCAGTCACGCGGGTCACCGGCGCTACGGCGACGCCGACCTCGACCGGCTGCAACAGATCCTGTTCTACCGGGAACTCGGCTTCCCGCTCGACGAGGTCGCGGCCCTGCTCGACGACCCGGAGACGGACCCGCGCGCGCATCTGCGCCGCCGGCACGAGCTGTTGACCGCCCGGATCGAGAAGCTGCAGAAGATGGCCGAGGCCGTGGAACACGCCATGGAGGCACGCGCGATGGGCATCAATCTCACCCCCGAGGAACGTTTCGAGGTCTTCGGCGACAAGGACCCCGAGCAGTACGCCGAAGAGGCCGAACAGCGCTGGGGCGGCACCGAGTCCTACGCCGAGTCGCAGCGCAGGGCCGCCCGCTACACCAAGGCCGACTGGAAGCGACTCCAGGCGGAGGTCGACGCCTGGAGCGAGCGCTACGCCACCTTGGTGACGGCGGGAGAACCACCCACAGCCGAGGAGGCCATCGACCTGGCCGAGGAACACAGGCTCCACATAGACCGCTGGTTCTACCCGTGCTCGTACGAAGCGCACGTCTGCCTCGCCGAGATGTACGTCTCCGACGAGCGCTTCAAGGCGTTCTACGACTCCATGGCCCCGGGCCTGGCCGAACACCTCCGGGACGCGATCCTGGCCAACGCGTCCCGGCACACCTCCTAGGCGGCTGGTCCGGGGTCACTCCCGGGCCAGGACCACCGCCGTCCCGTAGGCGCACACCTCGGTGCCGACGTCCGCCGCCTCGGTCACGTCGAAGCGGAACGCCAGCACGCCGTTGGCCCCACGCGCGCGTGCCTGCTCGATGAGCCGCTCCATGGCCTGGTTGCGGGTCTGCACAAGGGTCTTGGTGAGCCCCTTCAGTTCACCGCCGACCATCGACTTCAGACCGGCGCCGATCTGGCTGCCGAGATGCCGTGAGCGCACGGTCAGCCCGAACACCTCGCCGATCACCTGCTCGACCCGGTACCCGGGAACGTCGTTCGTCGTCACGACCAGCACATCGGCCTGCGGCCCCTGGCCGCCGCCGTACTCTTCGATACCCATGGCTCACAGCTTTGTCCTATGGGATGCACAGTGCATCCTGGAGACACCGGTGGAACCTGGGACGGACACATCGCGTTGATAGCTTTGTGCGGCTGTACCTGGACGCTGGCACCTCCCTCCACCCCTCAGGAGCCCGGAACCGTGACGACCCTTGCCCTCGGCCCGAGCTGGCTCGATCCGAACACCCTGCTCGACCGGTTCGGTATCTGGGGCCTCCTGCTCGTGGTCTTCGCGGAGTCCGGCCTGCTCATCGGGTTCTTCCTGCCGGGTGACTCCCTGCTCTTCACCTGCGGCCTGCTGATCACCGCGGGCACCCTCGACTTCCCGCTGTGGGCGGCCGTCGCACTGATCTGCGTCGCCGCGATCCTCGGCGACCAGGCGGGCTACGTCTTCGGTAAGAAGGTCGGCCCCTCGCTCTTCAACCGCCCGGACTCACGCCTCTTCAAACAGGAGAACGTGGTCAAGGCGCACGAGTTCTTCGAGAAGTACGGCCCCAAGTCCCTGGTCCTGGCCCGCTTCGTGCCCATCGTGCGCACGTTCACGCCGATCATCGCCGGCGTCAGCGGCATGAAGTACCGCTCCTTCATCACGTTCAACGTGATCGGCGGCGTCCTGTGGGGCGCGGGCGTGACCCTGCTGGGTTCCTGGCTCGGCAAGATCGAGTTCGTCAACAAGAACATCGAAGCGATCCTCATCCTGATCGTCCTGGTCTCCGTGGTCCCGATCGCCATCGAGTTCCTGCGAGCCCGCTCCAAGGCCAAGAAGGCGCCCCAGGGGCACGAGGAGCAGCCTGGCGACCCGGCCGCGACCCAGCCGTTCCCGGTCATCATGGACGACTCGACGACGCAGCTCCGCCGCGTGGACGAGCCCCAACAGCAGCAGCCCCAGCAACAGCAGAACGACGGTTACGACCAGAACAACGGTTACGACCAGTACTACGCCCAGCCCCAACAGCAGCAGCCGTACCCTCAGCAGACGTACCAACAGCAGCCCTACGGGAACCAGCAGTACGGCAACCAGCAGTACCCGCCGTACGACAACCAGGGCCAGGACCAGGGGTACTCGCAGAACGGCTATCCCCAGGGCTGACCTCTGGTGGGTGGGCGCTCAGAACCCCCGGGTCCGCTTGGCAGCCCGCCGCGCCCCAGCCGAAGCGCCCGGCACCCGCAGGAACAGCCGCGAGATCTCCGACCCCAGATTGACCCCGATCGCGATGGCCATGGCGAGCGACGCCGCCGTGGCCAACGACACCAGCCCCTTGTCGACCTCGTTCTGAGCGATCGCCAACAGACCGAAATACGTGGCCGACCCCGGCAACAGGGGCCCGATCGCCGCGGTCGTGTAAGGCAACGCCGAGGCGAACCGGTACCGGGACAGCAACTGCCCGAACAGCCCGACCAGCCCCGCCGCCACGGCCGTAGAGGCGACCGGCGAGATCTTGGCGACATAGTGCATCGCGCCGTACACCGACCAGGCGACACCCCCGTTGAGGGACACGAGCAGCACGGTGGATCGTTCCTGCTGGAGCAGGACGGCGAAGGTCAGGGACAGCAGGACGGACGCGCCGATCTGCCACAGGGGTCGGTGGGAGTTGCCCAGGGCCACGTCCGGGTTGAGCTGGGCGTCGAACTTCACGCCGAAGTACAGGACGATCAGCACGCCGGCCACGATGCCGACGAAGAAGTACATGACCTCAAGGAGCCGGGCCGCCGCGGTGATGTAGAAGCCGGTCAGGCCGTCCTGTACGCCCGCCACCAGGGCCCGCCCGGGCAGCAGCGCGAACAGACCGCCGGTGATGACCGCGGAGGCCTTCACATCGACGTCGGCGACCGTGAGGGCGACCCCTATCGCGGCGGGCGGCATCGCGGCGACCGTGAACTGGTAGAACTCCGGCAGCCCGCGCCCCGCGCACAGCCACGCCAGCCGGTCGCCGAGCATCGCGCCGAGCGCGGCGGCGAAGAACACGATGACGTCACCGCCGACGAGCACCGAGGCCGCGCCCGCGAGCAGTCCGCTGGCGGAGGTCAGGACCCAGCCGGGGTACGGGTGCCGGTTGCGCCGCATCTCGGCGAGCCGCCGGTAGGCGTCCTCCAAGGAGAGTGCCGTTTCCGGGTCGCTGAGGTCCTGGACCAGCCGGAACACGGCCGCGAGCCGCGTGTAGTCGGTGCCCCGGCGCCGTACGGTCCGTGACGCGGTCACCGGATCGTCCACCAGGGAGGGCTGATAAGAGATCGACAGGAGTGTGAAGGTGACCGTTGGCTCGCAGCGGTCGAGGCCGTAGGAGCGGCAGACCGCGAACATCGCCGCCTCGACGTCCTCCGCGCCCTCCCCGCCCGCGAGCAGCAACTCGCCGATGCGGAGCGTCAGATCGAGCACGCGCGGGACGGCGGGACCACTGTCGTCCGGCTTCTGCACCGGCTCCGGCGCGGGCCGCTCGGTCACCGGCATCCGCAGCATCGTGCGCATGCGGTCCTGCCAGGGCACGTCCTTGGTGAGGCTGACGACGGGAATGCCGGTGGGTGGGGTGAAGGCGGGTGGTGCCTCTCTGGCGCGGTAGGTGCTGGGTGTGCTGAACGCCGACCCCTCGGGCTCGTCGACGGCCGGCACCGCCACGCCGAGCCCCCGCGGAACGGCGAACTCGGACGTCGTGGACGATTCCACGTCAGCCGCCGCGACGCCCGAGGGCGCCGTGAACGCGCTCTTGGCCTCGTCCGACTGCGGCTTGCGGTCCTCCGCTTCCGTCACTCTGTAGCACTCCCTGTACGACACCTCCGGTGATCTTCAGTATGCGCACAGACATGCCGACGGGCCGCACGCGTGTGTGCGTGCGGCCCGTCGGCGGACAGGGGGCTCAGTGGCCGCCCTGCTCCTTCAGTCGCTTGTACGAGCGCTCGATCTCCGCCTCGGCGTCCGTACGGCCCACCCAGTTGGCACCCTCGACCGACTTGCCGGGCTCCAGGTCCTTGTAGACCTCGAAGAAGTGCTGGATCTCCAGGCGGTCGAACTCCGACACGTGGTGGATGTCACGCAGGTGCTCCACACGCGGGTCGGACGCCGGGACGCACAGCAGCTTGTCGTCGCCGCCGGCCTCGTCGGTCATCCGGAACATGCCGATCGCGCGGCACTTGATGAGGCAGCCGGGGAAAGTCGGCTCCTCCAGGATGACCAGCGCGTCCAGCGGGTCGCCGTCCTCGCCGAGAGTGTTCTCGACGAAGCCGTAGTCGGCCGGGTAACTGGTCGAGGTGAAGAGTCGACGGTCCAAGCGGATCCGACCGGTCTCGTGGTCCACCTCGTACTTGTTCCGCGAACCCTTCGGGATCTCGATCGTGACGTCGAACTCCACCGGTGGCTCCTCCATGATCAGCACATGTTTCTGGTGGTTAAGTGTCCCTCACGCAGGTGTGTGATCGCGAAAGGGGCTGGTGGTCGTGCTGGAGCTGAGGCCTTGGCGGGCCGCGAGACCGCAGGTGGCGCGGGTCGCGCGAGCCGTCCGGCCCCGTCTCGAGCGGGCCGCGCAATCCGTGAAACCGCAGGTCACACGGGTCAAGCAAGCAGTGGGGCCACAGGTCACGCGGCTCGACCAAGCCGTCAGACCACAGGTCACGCGGCTCACTGACGCCGTGTCACCGAAAGTCGCCCGGCTTGTCGAATCCGTGTCACCGAAGGTCGCGAAGCTGCCGCGGCCGAACAGGACCTGGCAGTTCACCGCCGTCGCCGCCACCGCCGGAATGGCACTGGCCGCCGGTGTGGTGACCGCCGCAGGTCCCTGGGACTCCTCCGGTCAGCGTACGGCCGAGCGGGACCACGCAGTCGCACAGGAACGTTCAGGTGGCGTAGATCACGGCCGTAATTCCGATACGTCCGCCAAGGCACCCCGTCCCGCCCCCAGCGCCGCATCCGTCCTGGTCGCCCTCGGCGGCTCCGCCAGCACGGTGAAGTCGGCGCCGACCGGCACGGCCCTCGCGGACGTCCTGAACCCCCTCCTGGACAACGCGGCGCTCGGCACCCGCCACACGGCCGCCGTAGTGGACGTGTCGACCGGAAAGCGCCTCTACGGAGTGGGTGCCGACGACGCCCTGACCCCGGCCTCGACGACGAAGATCGCCACCGCCGTGGCCGCCCTCTCCTCGATGGGCGCCGACCACCGATTCACCACCCGCGCCGCCCTGGAGCCCGACACCAAGGAACTCGTCCTGGTCGGCGGCGGCGACCCGACCTTGACCGCCCACAAGGACGCCGACGGCTGGGCGAGCCTGCGTGTCCTTGCCGACGACACGGCAGCCGCGCTGAAGAAGCGCGGCACGCGCGCGGTGACGCTGTCGTACGACAAGACCCTGTACTCCGGTTCCGAACTCCACCCGATCGGGGTCAACGACAACCTCGCCCCGGTGAGCGCCCTGTCCGCCGACGAGGGCCGTACCGACGACTCGGCCAGCGGCCCGGTGCTGCGGGAGACGGATCCGGCGGCGGACGCGGCGAAGAAGTTCGCGGGCTTCCTCGAGGAGCACGGCATCAGGACGACGTCCCCGGGTCCCTCCAAGGCGACCGCCCGCGCGGACACCCTCGCCACGGTCTCCTCGCCCCCGCTGTCCGACCTGGTCGAGCGGATGCTGACCAACAGCGACAACGACATCGCGGAGGCTCTGGCCCGCCAGACCGCCGTGGCGACGGGCAGGCGCGCGGACTTCGACGGCGGCGCCACCGCGATCGCCACCCAGTTGGAGAAGCTCCGACTCCCGGTCAAGGGCGCCGCGTTCAACGACGGCAGCGGCCTCGACCGCGCCGACCGCCTCACCGCCGACCTCCTGACCGCCCTCCTGGTCAAGGCCGGCGACCCGGCCCACCCCGAACTCCGCCCGGTCCTCACAGGTCTGCCCATCGCCGGTTTCACGGGCACCCTGACGACCCGCTACACGGACGCCACGGGCGCGGCCGGCGTCGTACGCGCCAAGACCGGCACCCTGACGGGCGTCAACACGCTGGCGGGCACGGTCGTGGACAAGGACGGGCAGCTTCTGGCTTTCGCGTTCCTGACCTCCAACACGACGAACGCGCTGGAGGCCCAGGCGGCTTTGGACCACACGGCAACGGCGTTGGCGGCCTGCGGCTGTAGCTGACGACGGCCCGCCTGGCGGCCTGGCGCCATCGCATGCACCGCTGTGGGCAGGCGTTCCGCAAGGCGGAACGGGTGGGCACAGCCATCAACACCGGGTGCCGTTCAAGCAGACGCTCACCTGACCGACGTCGCGGCCTGCCCCAAGCGGGAGCGACCACGTACGGTTGACGCATGACGAGCATCGGTGGTGCCGAGATGGTCGACTGGAATCTCGCGGTGGCGACCGCGACCCGACTCGTGCGGCCGGGCCCCGACGTGAGCCGTGACGAGGCCCGGGCCGTCGTCGCGGAGCTGCGCCGGCATGCGAAGGCCTCGGAGCAACACGTCCGGGGATTCACCCGAATGGGGACGGACGATCTCCACGACACCCCGATCCTGGTCGTCGACCGCCCCGGCTGGGTGCGGGCGAACGTCGCCGGGTTCCGGGAGGTCCTCAAGCCGCTGCTCGACAAGATGCAGGAGCGGCGCGGCAACACCCCCGGGGGCGCGGTCTTCGGAGCGGTCGGCGGCAAGGTGACCGGCGTCGAGCTGGGGATGCTGCTGTCGTTCCTGTCCTCGCGCGTGCTCGGCCAGTACGAGACCTTCGCCCCGGCGACCCGCGAGCTGCCGGCGGGCGCGAAGGGCGGGCGGCTGCTGCTGGTCGCGCCGAACATCGTGCACGTGGAGCGCGAACTCGACGTACAGCCGCACGACTTCCGTCTGTGGGTGTGCCTGCACGAGGAGACGCACCGCACGCAGTTCACGGCCGTGCCCTGGCTGCGTGACCACCTGGAGGGCGAGATCCAGTCGTTCCTGGGGGAGACCGAGGTCGACCCCATGACCGTCCTGGAGCGCATCCGGGAGGCCGCCCAGTCGTTGGCGGGCGGTCGGCCCGAGGGCGAGGAGGACGACGAGGGCCGGTCCCTCGTGGAGATCGTGCAGACGCCCGCCCAGCGGGAGATCCTCGGCCGTCTCACCGCGGTGATGTCCCTCCTGGAGGGACACGCCGACTTCGTGATGGACGGCGTCGGTCCCGACGTGGTGCCGAGCGTCGCCGAGATCCGCGAGAAGTTCCAGCAGCGTCGTGCCAAGGGCGCCTCCCGGCTGGACTCGGCGCTGCGCAAGCTGCTGGGCCTGGACGCCAAGCTGCGGCAGTACCGGGACGGCGAGCGATTCGTACGCGCGGTCGTCGAACAGGTGGGCATGGACGGCTTCAACCGGGTGTGGACCTCCCCGAACACGTTGCCGACGAAGACGGAGATCGCCAAACCGGCGGACTGGGTCGCGCGGGTGCACCGCAAGGCCGAGTCGTGAACCGCTCGCGGATGTGGTGAAAGGGATTCGGCCGACGGCAGGCGAACGCCCCCGCAATCACCCGTCCGAGGGACCGTGAGCGATGGGTAGGCGTGCGATGCTCGGGGAACGCCCCGGTTCTGTCACCATCTACACACTCTGAGTGACCGAACCTCGGGCCAACCCCCCGAAAACTTCATGAAGGGAACCGGACATGGGTCCCCATCCTGCGGTCGCGGCGATACGCCTGGCGGTCCGCCGCGTCCTCCACGACATCCTCACCGACCACGAGGCCCTGCAGACCGCCGGCGCCTCCCGGCACACCTCGCACGAGCGCCCGCCCTCGCCGCTCGTGCTCGTCGCATGCTCCGGCGGCGCCGATTCCATGGCTCTCGCCTCCGCCCTCGCCTTCGAAGCCCCCAAGCTGGGCATCCGGGCCGGCGGCATCACCGTCGACCACGGCCTCCAGGCCGGCTCCGACCTGCGCGCCGACGAGGTCGTCCTGCGCCTGCGCGAACTGGGCCTGGACCCCGTGGAGGCCACTTCCGTGACCGTGGGCCGCGAGGGCGGCCCCGAGGCAGCCGCCCGGGACGCCCGCTACGCCGCCCTCGACGCCTGCGCCGCCCGGCACGGCGCCGCCGCGGTCCTGCTCGGCCACACACGCGACGACCAGGCGGAAACCGTCCTGCTGGGCCTCGCCCGCGGCTCCGGCATCCGCTCCCTGTCCGGAATGGCCGCGGTCTCGGGGGCCGACGGCCGTTACCGCCGCCCCTTCCTCCAGCTCGACCGGCAGACCGCCCGCAAGGCCTGCATGGTCCAGTCGCTGCCCGTCTGGGACGACCCGCACAACGCCGACCCCGCCTACACGCGCTCCCGGCTGCGCCACGAAGGCCTGCCGGCCCTGGAGAAGGCGCTCGGCAAAGGGGTCGTGGAGGCGCTCGCCCGTACGGCGCAGCTCTCCCGGGACGACGCCGACGCCCTCGACACCTGGGCCAGCCAGGCCGAGACCTCCGTACGCGACGCCACCGGCCTGCTGGAGTGCGCCAAGCTCTACGCCCTGCCGCCCGCCGTACGCCGCCGCATCCTGCGCCGGGCCGCCATCAAGGCCGGCGCCCCGGCCGGTTCGCTGTTCGCCCGGCACATCGAGGAAGTCGACCGCCTGATCACCGGCTGGCGCGGCCAGGGAGCCATCAATCTCCCGGGCAAAGTCGTCGCCCGGCGCCAGGGTGGCAGACTGGTGATTCGGCAAGGCTGAATCGACACCCCCTCCGGACCTCCGGGGGCGGGACCAGGTAGTGGCCGGTTGGACGACCGAAAGTGATGCGGGTGGACGCGAAAGACATGGGTGACGACCTTCAGTCGGTGCTCATCACCAAGGAAGAGATCGACGCGAAGCTCGTGGAGCTCGCCGCGAAGATCGACGCGGAGTACGCGGGCAAGGATCTGCTGATCGTCGGCGTCCTCAAGGGCGCGGTGATGGTCATGGCGGACCTCGCCCGGGCGCTGTCCACCCCCGTCACCATGGACTGGATGGCCGTGTCGTCGTACGGCGCGGGCACCCAGTCCTCCGGTGTCGTGCGGATCCTCAAGGACCTCGACACCGACATCAAGGGCAAGCACGTCCTCATCGTCGAGGACATCATCGACTCGGGTCTGACGCTGTCCTGGCTGATCTCCAACCTCGGCTCGCGCGAGCCCGACTCACTGAAGATCTGCACCCTGCTCCGCAAGCCGGAGGCGGCCAAGGTCGCCATCGAGGTGGAGTGGGTCGGCTTCGACATCCCGAACGAGTTCGTCGTCGGCTACGGCCTCGACTACGCCGAGAAGTACCGCAACCTCCCGTTCGTCGGTACGCTCGCGCCGCACGTCTACGGCGGCTAGAGCCACTCGGCCCAAGCCCTGTAAGACGATCGGGAACCCCAGCGGGTTTCGCGCCGTTGGAGCATGCAGACGCGTCTCCCAGCCGTCCCGTGAAACTTCGGGCAACATGGCTGGGGTACGGTCAGAAGAACTGTCTTTATCAAACTCACTATGGCAGGAGGGACGGAGCGATCTCGCTCCGTATGGATGGACGTGAAGCGATACTTCCGTGGGCCGGTCATGTGGATCGTGCTGGCCGTCCTTGCCGTGGTCGTGTTGATGCAGGTCGTCGGCTCGTCCGGCGGCTACAAGACGGTGGACACAGGCCAGGTCGTCCAGGCGATCAATGACAACAAGGTCGAGTCGGCCAAGATCACCACAGGCGACGAGCAGACCGTCAAGGTCACGCTCAAGAGCGGCTCGAAGGTCGAGGGCAGCTCCAAGATCCAGGCGAGCTACATCGGCGACCAAGGCGTGGACCTCGCGGCCACGCTGCAGACCAAGTACCAGGACAAGCAGATTCCGGACGGCTACACGGTCTCGCCGACGAAGCAGAACGCTTTCGTCGGGATCCTGCTGTCGCTGCTCCCCTTCGTCCTCATCGTGGTCGTCTTCCTGTTCCTGATGAACCAGATGCAGGGCGGCGGCTCCCGAGTCATGAACTTCGGGAAGTCCAAGGCCAAGCTCATCACCAAGGACACCCCGAAGACGACGTTCGCGGACGTCGCGGGCTCCGACGAGGCCGTCGAGGAACTGCACGAGATCAAGGAGTTCCTCCAGGAGCCGGCGAAGTTCCAGGCCGTCGGCGCCAAGATCCCCAAGGGCGTACTCCTGTACGGCCCGCCCGGCACCGGCAAGACCCTGCTGGCGCGCGCCGTCGCGGGCGAGGCCGGGGTGCCCTTCTACTCGATCTCCGGTTCCGACTTCGTCGAGATGTTCGTCGGTGTCGGTGCCTCCCGAGTCCGTGACCTGTTCGAGCAGGCCAAGGCGAACGCTCCGGCGATCGTCTTCGTCGACGAGATCGACGCGGTCGGCCGCCATCGCGGCGCCGGCCTCGGCGGTGGACACGACGAGCGCGAGCAGACGCTGAACCAGCTGCTCGTCGAGATGGACGGCTTCGACGTCAAGGGCGGCGTGATCCTCATCGCCGCGACGAACCGGCCCGACATCCTCGACCCGGCCCTCCTGCGCCCCGGCCGCTTCGACCGCCAGATCGCGGTCGACCGCCCGGACATGCAGGGCCGTCTGGAGATCCTCAAGGTTCACCAGAAGGGCAAGCCGATCGCACCGGACGTCGACCTCTCCGCGGTCGCCCGTCGCACGCCGGGCTTCACCGGCGCGGACCTGAGCAACGTCCTCAACGAGGCCGCCCTGCTCACCGCCCGGGGCAACCGCAAGCTGATCGACAACCTCATGCTGGACGAGGCGATCGACCGTGTGGTCGCGGGCCCGCAGAAGCGGACCCGGATCATGTCGGAGAAGGAGAAGAAGATCACCGCGTACCACGAGGGCGGACACGCCCTGGTCGCGGCGGCTTCCCCGAACTCCGACCCGGTCCACAAGATCACGATCCTCTCCCGAGGCCGTGCTCTGGGCTACACGATGGTCCTGCCCGAAGAGGACAAGTACTCGACCACGCGCAACGAGATGCTCGACCAGCTCGCCTACATGCTGGGCGGTCGCGCGGCCGAGGAACTGGTCTTCCACGACCCGACCACGGGCGCCGCGAACGACATCGAGAAGGCCACCGCGACGGCCCGTGCGATGGTCACGCAGTACGGCATGACCGAGCGCCTCGGCGCGATCAAGTTCGGCGGCGACAACACCGAGCCCTTCCTGGGCCGGGAGATGTCGCACCCGCGCGACTACTCGGAAGAGGTCGCCGCGCTCGTCGACGAAGAGGTCAAGAAGCTCATCGAGAACGCGCACAACGAGGCCTGGGAGATCCTGGTCGAGAACCGTGACGTGCTCGACGCGCTCGTGCTCCAGCTGCTGGAGAAGGAGACGCTGAACAAGGAGCAGATCGCCGAGGTCTTCACTCCGATCATCCGGCGTCCGGCCCGTCCCTCCTGGACCGGCTCCTCCCGCCGTACGCCGTCCACCCGCCCGCCGGTGCTCTCCCCCAAGGAGCTGTCACTGACGAACGGGACGAACGGCGCGGGTCCCGCGATCACCGCCGGTGCGACCGCCGAGTCCGCTCCCACGCTGGAGAAGGCTCCGGAGGACCGCCCCGAGAACTGACGCGCGTCTCACACGGTTCGAAATGGAAGCCGCGCCCCCCTGGATTTAGCCTGGGGGGCGCGGCTTTTCCATATGCCCGCAACTGAGGCGTGTGTCCCGCACACGCGCGACCCGCACAGGAACGAGGCACGACATGACCGATCCCGTGACGCTGGACGGCGAGGGAGCGATCGGCGTCTTCGACGAGAAGCGCGCCGAGAACGCCGTACGCGAGCTGCTGATCGCGGTCGGCGAGGACCCGGACCGGGAGGGGCTCAGGGAGACGCCGGCGCGGGTGGCGCGGGCGTACAAGGAGATATTCGCGGGGCTGTGGCAGAAGCCCGAGGACGTGCTGACGACGACGTTCGACCTGGGGCACGACGAGATGGTCCTGGTGAAGGACATCGAGGTGCTGAGCAACTGTGAGCACCATCTGGTGCCGTTCGTCGGGGTCGCCCATGTCGGTTACATCCCGTCCGCCGACGGGAAGATCACCGGGCTGTCGAAGCTGGCCCGGCTGGTGGACGTCTACGCCCGGCGGCCGCAGGTGCAGGAACGACTCACCACGCAGATCGCCGACTCGCTGATGGAGATCCTGGAGCCGCGGGGGGTCATCGTCGTCGTCGAGTGCGAGCACATGTGCATGTCGATGCGGGGCGTGCGGAAGCCCGGCGCCAAGACCATCACGTCTGCGGTGCGGGGGCAGTTGCGGGACTCGGCCACCCGGAACGAGGCGATGAGTCTGATCATGGCTCGCTGAGGTCGTCTGTCGGGTGCGGGTTCGTCGTGGCTGGTCGCGCCGTTCCCCGCGCCCCTTTGGGGCGCCTCAGGTGACCGGGGTCGCGCCCGCCGTGTTGTTGTCGTCGTCCTCCGGGAGTTTGCAGACTCGCTCCAGGAAGAGCGCGGCGACTATCACCGCGATGCCTGCCAGGACCGAGAAGCCGGCGTAGATGGCCTGGTCGCGGCGGGCGGGGATGTTCAGGGACTCCAGGAGGTAGGCGCCCGTGCCGCCGTACATGCCGGCGACGAGGGCGGCGACCAAGGCGCTGGCCTGGCCGAAGACGACCGCGCGGGCGGCCATCAGGGGGTCGACGCCCTTGGCGCCCGGGCGGCGCTCGCGCTGTGCCTTGAGGCGGGCGCGCAGCGAGAGCGCCGTGGCCACCAGGACCACGGCGATCACGGCGAGCACGACGGGCGCGGCCAGCGGGACGCTCGGCAGGGTCCCCACCGCGCTCCACAGGCGGGCCCCCGCCCAGGACAGCACTCCGGCGATCACGAACACGCCGGCCAGCACCCTGATCCGCAGCTCTCTCACGGTGTCCCTTCAGCTCCCCGTGCCCTGTCCGGGCGTTGTGGTCGTCTCGACCTTAACGACTACTCGGGCAGCCGGAGTTCCAGATCCTTGCGGGGCGCCACACCGTCTCGTGTGATGACGTCGAGGAGATCGGCGACCGGGCCGCGGCCGGGCAACTGCGCCTCGGGTTCCACGTCGTGCCAGGGGGCCAGCACGAAGGCCCGCTCGTGGGCGCGCGGGTGGGGGAGCGTCAGCACCGGGTCGTCGGAGACGACGTCGGCGTACGCGACGATGTCGACGTCGATCGTGCGCGCCCCCCAGCGCTCCTCGCGGACCCGGTGGAAGGCCTCCTCGACCGCGTGCGCCCGCTCCAGCAGGGAGGACGGGGGCAGGGTGGTCTTGAGGACGACGACCGCGTTGAAGTACGACGGCTGGCTGCCGGGCTCGACGCCCCACGGCTCCGTCTCGTAGACCGGGGACACGGCCTTGATGCGCACGCCGGGGGTGTCCTCCAGGGCGTCGATGGCGCCCTGGAGAGTCTCCAGGCGGTTGCCCAGGTTCGCGCCGATGGAGATCACGGCGCGCCTCGGGTTGCTGAGGGTGGTGTCGGCGGCGTCCACCTGCTGCACTACGGAGGCGGGCACCGGCTGGACGGTCGGGTCGCTGTGACCCTCGGTGAACGAGAAGGTCATACTCGGCTCCGGGTGATGGTGACGGTCACGTCGTCGAAGGGGACGGTGATCGGGGCGTCCGGCTTGTGGACGCGGACCTCGACCTCCTCGACCCCCTCGTGCTTCAGGCAGGTCTGCGCGATGCGCTCGGCGAGGGTCTCGATGAGGTTGACGGGCTCGCCCTGGACGACGGCCACGACCTCCTCCGCCACGACGCCGTAGTGCACGGTCTTCGTCAGGTCGTCGTCGGCTGCGGCCGGGCGGGTGTCCAGGCCCAGGACGAGGTCCACGATGAAGGTCTGGCCCTCCTCGCGCTCCTTGGGGAACACGCCGTGGTGCCCGCGGGCCTTCAGCCCGCTCAGCGCGACACGATCCACGCGAATCACTCCTGCAATCGTCGGTGGTGGCCGGTTCGTACCGTGTACGGGCGGTACCCCGGCCTCGAACGAATCTACCTGCGGGCACTGACAATGCCGGGCCACCAGGGCGTGGGCACTGTCCGGGGCCAGAGGGTTCGCGGAGCGTTTCCCCTGGGGAACCCGGTGGCTCATGGGTCGGTAGCCGCCCCTACCCCGGGGTTCGTGATTCCAACCACTTCTTCAGCCTGATGGGCGCCCACCCGCTCAGGTGGGGGTGTCCTCGCTGTCGTCCTCGTCGTTTTCGGCCAGCACCGGGGACGCGTGGTGCGACCAGAGCTTCCAGCCCTCGGGGGTGCGCCGGAACACGTTCGTGGCGACCACGAGCTGGCCGACGAGCGGGCCCAGTTCGTCGCTGTCGTCGGGGGAGGGGCCGCCGCTGAGGATGTTCTCCGTGCAGGTGACCAGCGCGGTGTCGCCGGTCACCGAGACGTGCACGTCGGTGAGGAAGAACTGGATGTACTCGGTGTTCGCCATGATCAGCGCGTACGACCGCAGGACCTCGCCGCGGCCGGTCAGCACCGGCCAGCCCGGGTGCACGCAGGAGATCACGCCGCTGTCCGCCGGGTCGTGGTACTCCTCGTCGACGCCGAGGTCGGCCGGGGTGAGCCACAGCGCGGACAACTCGTCGAAGTCACCGCGTTCCAGGGTCTCGTAGAACGCGGTGTTGGCGAGTTCCACCTGCTCGACGTCGGTGTGGGGGGCGGTCACAGGGCTCCTTCGGAGCTGGTGTGCGAGGCCGCTCGGGCGCCCGGGGCGCGCGCTCCCTCGACGGCACGTGCGACGCGTACGGCGTCGGCCGTGGCGCGGACCTCGTGGACGCGCACCGCCCACGCGCCGGCGTGCGCCGCGAGCGCGGAGACGGCGGCCGTGGCGGCGTCGCGCTCGCGTGCGGGCGGGGGCGCGCCCTCGGGGCCGGCGAGGACGCGGCCGAGGAACCGTTTGCGGGAGGCGGCGACGAGCAGGGGGTGGCCGAGGGTGAGCAGCCGGTCGAGGTGGGCGAGGAGGACGAGATCGTGTTCGGCGTCCTTGGAGAAGCCGAGGCCCGGGTCGACGACGACGCGGTCCGGGGAGACACCGCCCGCGAGAACGGCCTCCACGCGTGCGTGCAGTTCGTCGACGACCTCGGTGACGACGTCGTCGTAGACGCCCCTGACGTTGCCGCCCTCCAGGAAGCCGCGCCAGTGCATGACCACGAAGGGGGCGCCCGAGGCGGCGACGACCGGGATCATCGCGGGGTCGGCGAGGCCGCCGCTGACGTCGTTGACGAGGGCGGCGCCGGCGGTCAGGGCCTGCTCGGCGACGGAGGCGCGCATGGTGTCCACGGAGACGGTGACGCCCTCGGAGGCGAGGCCGCGGACCACGGGGACGACGCGCTTGAGTTCCTCGGCCTCGTCGACGCGGGAGGCGCCGGGGCGGGTGGACTCACCGCCGACGTCGACCAGGTCGGCGCCTTCGGTGACCAGGTCGAGGCCGCGCTTGACGGCTGCCGTGGTGTCGAAGAAGCGGCCGCCGTCGGAGAAGGAGTCGGGGGTGACGTTCACGACTCCCATGACCGCGCACCGGTCCCACTCCGGAAGGCCCGTGACGCGCCCGCGTCCGCTCTGCTTGCTCATACGTTCAGCCTAGGCCCAGGAGGAGGGGGGACGGTCCTGTGGGCCGCACCGGAGGTGGCTGGTCCGGTGGGGGAGAGAGCGGCGGGGCGCCGCTCGACGGGCGGGACGTGAGGCCGTGGAGCGGGCTCCGGGCGTGAAGGGCCGCCTGGCTGTGGCCGACGGCGTCGATCGGCCGGGGCGGGATTGTCCGGGCTGGTCGAAGTGACATCCCGGGGGTGGTGCGGGCGGTGGGGTGGCCACTGGCCGGGTCGGCCCAGGGGACTGCCCGGGCTGGCCGGAGTGACGCCCTGGGGTCGGTCTGGAGGATGAGGTGGCCGTCGGCCCTGGCGGCCCTGGCGGCCCGGGGGGATTGCCGGGGCCGCCTGGGGGCGGAGCGGTATCCCAAGGTGGCCATTGGCCGGGCCGGGTCGGGCCGAGGGGCTTGTCCAGGCTGGCCGGAGTGATGCCCCGGGGTAGGTCTGGGTGATGAGGTGGCCGTCGGTCCCGGCGGCCCCGGGGGGGATTGCCCGGGGCCGCCGGAGGCGGAGCGGCAACCCGGGGTGGCCACCGGCCCGGCCGGCCCGAGCGGAGTGCCCGGGCCGGCCGAAGCGACGCCCCAGGGCCGGTCCCGGTGATGGCCCCCGCAGGGCCGGTCCGGGCGATGGACCCGTCCGGGGACGAGGTCCTCGCTCGGGCCGGCCCGATCGGTCAGGCGGCCCGCACATCCCGTTCCGCCAGGCCGTGCGCGCACGCCGGAGCCAAGACCTTGCGGCGGCGGAGGAAGCGCGGCAGCGGGAGCGCCAGGTTGACGAAGCCCTCGGCCTGCATCGCGGCGAAGCCGATGCGGGGGAGGTCGCCCGAGGCGCGGTAGACGACGAAGCGGGGTTCCCAGCGGGGCTGGAACTTCGCGTTGAACTTGTACAGGGACTCGATCTGGAACCAGCGGGACAGGAACACGAGCAGCCCGCGCCAGGCGCGCAGCACCGGGCCCGCGCCGATCTTCTCGCCCCGCGCGAGTGCCGCGCGGAACATGGCGAAGTTGAGCGACACGCGCGTGATGCCGAGCTTCGGCGCCGCCTGGAGGGAGGCGACGATGAGCAGTTCGTTCATCCCCGGGTCCGCCGAGCGGTCGCGGCGCATCAGGTCCAGCGACATGCCGTCGGTGCCCCAGGGCACGAAGTGCAGGATCGCCTTCAGATCGCCGTACTCACCCGGCTGTTCGTCCGCCTTGTGGGCGGTCGCGATGAAGCAGTCGCCGTCCGCCGGGTCGCCGATGCGGCCGAGCGCCATGGAGAAGCCGCGCTCGGTGTCGGTGCCCCGCCAGTCCTCGGCGGCGAGCCGGATCCGCTCCAACTCGCCCTCGCCGAGGTCACGTACACGCCGTACCCGGGTTTCGTAGCCGGCCCGCTCGATGCGCTTCACCATTTGGCGTACGTTGCGCATCGCGCGCCCGGCGAGCGAGAAATCCGCGACGTCGACCACCGCCTCGTCGCCGAGTTCGAGGGCGTCGAGGCCGGTCTCGCGGGTCCACACCTCGCCGCCCGTCTCCGAGCAGCCCATGACGGCCGGCGTCCAGGAGTGGGCCTTCGCCTCGTCCATGAACCGCTCGATGGCGCCCGGCCAGGCCTCCACGTCACCGATGGGGTCACCGCTGGCGAGCATCACCCCGGAGACGACGCGGTACGTCACCGCCGCCTTGCCGCTGGGCGAGAAGACGACGGCCTTGTCGCGGCGCAGCGCGAAGTGGCCGAGCGAGTCGCGCCGGCCGTGCTTCTCCAGGAGGGCGCGCAACTGCGTCTCGTCCTCCGGGGTGAGGCGCGCGGCCGGGTGCTCGGGCCGGAACGCGAGGTAGATCGTCGTCACGGCGGTGAGCAGCCCCAGGGCGCCCAGTGAGAAGGCGACCGTCCAGGAGGTGCTGCCCTCGTAGTCGACCGGTCCCTCGAAGCCGAACAGGCCGTACAGCACGTGCGTGATCCGGTCGGCCAGGCTCGGGTCGCCGACCATGCGCTTGGAGTGGACGCTGACGATCACCAGTCCGAGGACCAGTGAACCGGCGCCCATGAGCACGAAGTTGGCGAGCGCGCGCCACCGGCTGCGCGGGTCGGGCAGCGCCCGGAACTCGTCGCGGTGCAGCAGCAGGGGTGCGAGCAGCGCGGCCGAGATGACGACTCCTATGAGGGAGTGCCGGTACGCGAACTGCGCCACCGCGCCCGCCGGCAGCAGCGCCACCGCGGCCCGCCAGGCCCGCCGCTTGCGCCGCCGCAGCCCGTGCGCGAGGAGCAGCAGCAGCACGCCGGTGCTGAGCGCGAGCGCCGCCGCGAAGGGGCCGAGCGCGCCCGGAAGCACCTCCGCCATGGTGTGCATACGGCTGTGCCGGAAGCGCGGGAACACCCCCGCGGCGATGTCCAGCAGGCCGACCAGGGCGCAGGCCCTGGCGACGAGCGTGGGAACGACCTCGGGGCGCGGACCGCGAACTATGCGCCGGACCCGGCCTGAACGGCTAGGAACCCCACCCGACATTTCCCCATCTATCCTGACAGACATCGCATCCCGTAGTTCTGCGAGAGACCTTGGATCCGGGCCCGATTCGGGCATCCGGCGACATTGCGCCCTCTAGGACGGTGTCTACGGGAAGGAGGTTCCTTCCTTACCGAAAAGCCGGTTCAAAGGCAGAGGAAAGCCCGGGGCAAGCGCTCGCGAAACTTGCGTGCGCCAGGGGCGGAAAGCGCAGGCGGGGACAGCTCATGGGACTCACGAGCAGGAAAGTGCTGGTACTGGCGATCGCGTGCGCCGTACTGCTGTTCATCGGCACGGTATGGCTGTGGCCCCGGCTGGCCAGACGGAACTGGCGGGCCGTCAGCGGGCGCGTGGGGCTGCTCCTGACCACCCAGTTGGTGCTCTTCGCCTCGGTCGGCCTCGGCGTCAACCAGGCCTTCGGCTTCTACGCCAGCTGGGCCGACCTGTTCGGCCAGGAGACGGACCAGGGAGTGGTCGTCGATCACTCGGCGCTCGGGAACACGGGCGGACCGCTCCAAGTGGTCGACACCCGGCGGGTGGACGCGTCGGGCGGCTCCTCGCGGCCGCAGCGGGTGGGCCAGGTGCAGCGGGTCGACATAGTCGGCCGTACGACCCACATCGCCACCCCCGCGTACGTGTACCTGCCGCCGGAGTACTTCCAGCCGCAGAACCGCACGCGCTCGTTCCCGGCGACGGTCGTCCTCACGGGGTACCCGGGCACCGCCCAGGCGCTCGTCGACAAGCTGAACTACCCACGCACCGCCCTGGAGTTGGCCAGGGCCGGTCGGATGCAGCCGATGATCCTGGTGATGATGCGGCCCACGGTGGCGCCGCCGCGCGACACGGAGTGCGTGGACGTCCCGGGCGGGCCGCAGACCGAGTCGTTCTTCGCCAAGGACCTTCCCGACGCCGTGGTGAGCCACTACAGGGTGAGCAAAAAGCCCGGGAGCTGGGGCGTCATCGGCGATTCCACGGGCGGTTACTGCGCCTTGAAACTCGCGATGCACCACCCCGAGGTGTACGTCGCGGGGGCGGGTCTGTCGCCGTACTACAAGGCACCGAAAGACCCCACCACGGGTGACCTCTTCCAGGGCGACAGCACGCTGCGGAACGAGGCGGACCTGTCGTGGTTCATCAAGCACCGGCCCGCGCCCGACACCTCACTGCTCGTCACCAGCAGCAGGATCGGGGAACACAACTACAACGACACCCGGAAATTCATCGACGAGGTGAAGGCCAGGAACTCCACCCGTATCTCGTCGATCATCCTGGACACCGGTGGCCACAACTTCAACACCTGGCGACGGGAGATCCCGCCGGCCCTCCAGTGGATCAGCGGGCGGCTCACCGACTGGTGGAAGTGACCGCTGAACCCGGGTGAGGGAATAGGGGTGGCTGTGTTTTTACCGGGCGGGGCACCATCATTCGCCTACGCGCGGTAAGTTTCTGGCCATGCCACGTGGACGTCACCGCCATTCCCCGCCGTTGCACCGGCTGTTGCCCCCCTCGGCGATCGCTGGCGTGTCGCTCGTCTGCGCCTTCGGGCCGTGGGTCTTCTCGCAACCGGCGGCGCTCCGCATAGTCGCGGCGATCGCCGCCGCGACCGCGCTCGTCGGCGCCGCGTTCATGCGCCGCTGGGACACTCAGGCGGGCAAGCAGGTCGCCGACCTGGTACGCGCGCGTACGAGCGACGAGTGGCGCTACGAGGAGCGGCTCGCCGAACTCGAGTCCGACCTCGACGAGTCGCGAGAACTCCGCGTCAAGCTGGAGCACAAGCTGCGCGCCAAGCGCACGGAACTGGCGGGCCTGCGCAACGAACACGCGGCACTGCTGCGCCGGTACGCCACGGCGGAGACCGAGCGCGCGAGCGCCCTGGAGGGCCGCCGCCTGCTGGAGATAGAGGCCGCGGAACCCACGCGCGCGTTGTCGGCGGTTGCGGTGGACGACGACGTCGATGCCGATGCCGACGTGTCGGCCGACATGGATCTGGAACTCCAGGACGACGATCTCGAAGCGGACGACACCGAGGCTGTGGCTGCCGCGGTCGAGTCCGAGGACGAGGACGAGACGGCGAACGGGGCCGATGCCGACGCCGAGGGCGGGGTCCAGGACGCGGAGTCCGAGGCGGCCGACGCCGTCGAGGCCGTCGGTGTCGCCGAGGCTGCCGAGGTTGCCGAGGAGAAGAAGCCCGCGCGGTCCACGGTGTTCTCCCCGGAGGGTTCCAAGCTGTTCCTGCGGGCCAAGGCGGCGCTGGTCCGGCTCGACGACGACACCGAGCCCGAGACCGGGCCCGTGGTGCCCGCGCCGAGGGACGAGGACTCCGCGTCGGCCGAGCCAGCACCGGTGCGCGCCGACAGCGGCGCCACCGACTCGGAGGCCGCGCAGGAGGACGAGGCGGAGGGGAAGCCCGAGGCGGTCGACGGGCATGAGCACGCGGCCGCCGTTCCCCCGGCCGCCAAGTCCGCCCCGCCCGCTCAACCCGCCCCGTCCGCGCAGCCGTCCGGGCACTTCACGGTGCCGACCGCGGTGGCGGTCGTACCGGCGGCTCCCGCGCGGCGGCCGATGGTCGAGGGCGGGTTCGACTTCTTCGGTATGCAGAAGGGCGCGGCGTCCGCGGCGATGGACGCCGTACAGAACGAGGATCTCGCCGACGTCGTGGGCCAGGAGGCCCTCGCCGTGCACAAGGCCGAGGCGGAGGCGCAGTTCAAGCCGGCAGACGAGCGGTCGCGCGGAGTCGGCGCGGTCCAGATCATCGACCTGACGGCACACGACGAGACCGAGCAGATCAACCTTCCCGGGCTGCGCAGCGCGGCTTCCTGACCGCCTTCACCTTCACCGGTCCGGCCTCAGGCCATCCAGCGGTCCGGTCGCGCGTCCCTGCGGCCCGTCCGCGACCGCTCGGCCTGGCCGCGCAGCAGCTCCGCGGCCTCCTCCGCGCCCCGCAGACGCGCTGTGACGGTCGCGTTGGCCCCGGTGTCCACGTGCACCTCCGCGAGCCCCCAGAGCCGCTCCCAGGGCCCCTGCGTGAGCCGTACGCTCTGCACCTTCGCGTGCGGCACCAGCGCCAGGCTCCGGCGGAGCAGTCCGTGCCGGGCCGCGAACACCGTGTCGGTGACCGCGAGTCCGTAGCCCCGCCACCACAGCGGCACGCACCGGCCGGCCCGGCGGGGCGGGCGGGACAGCGCCGAGCGCGGGGGCACCGTCACACCGGGCAGCACGCGCGCGACGACCGACTCGGCGATCTCGCGCGGCGCGACCGGCACCAGCACGGAGTTGGACGAACCGGCCACGTCCAGCTCGACCCGCACCCATCCGCGCCGCCGCCACAGCAGGGGCTCCACGATCCGCACGGTCTGCACCCGCCCCGGCGGCACCGTCTCGTGCGTACGGTCCAGCAGCCCGTGGTCGATGCGCAGCCCGTCCGGGGACTCGCCCACCGTCCAGTCGTACTCGCCGACGAACCGCCCCACACTGCTCGCGCCCGCCGCGCCCAGCAGCGGCAGCGCGGTCGCGAGGACCGTCCACACGCTGTGGGTGGCGAACCACAGCAGCGGCGGTACGACGAGTGCGGCGGCCAGTGACCCCCAGGTGGCGCCGGTCAGCACCAGGGACACCGCGAGGACCCCGGCCGGCACGTGCAGCAGTTGCCGCGCGGGCGCCTCGCCGACCTCGTGCGCGGTCTCGGGCGCGAACCCGGCCGCCCGCGCGAGCAGTTCGGCCCGCAGGGCGCGCGCCTCGCCCTCCCCCAGGAAGGCCAGCTCGTCCTTCTTGTCGGTCCCTACGACGTCCAGCTTCAGCTTGGCGACGCCCGCCACGCGCGCGAGGAGGGGCTGGGTCACATCGACGGCCTGGATGCGTTCCAGCCGGATGTGCGCGGTGCGCCGGAACAACAGGCCGGTACGGATGCGCAGTTCGGTGTCGGTCACCGCGAAGTGCGTGAACCACCAGGTCAGAAAGCCGTACAGGGCGGCGGCCGGGACGAACACGGCGAGCCCGATGAGCAGCGTGACCGTGGTCAGCCGGGTCAGCTGCTCCTGCGCCTGGTTGGGGTCGTGCACCGCCCACCCGATGATGACGGCGACCGGCGCCCACGCCCGTCGCAAGGGCGTCACCGGATGCAACCGCCGCTCCACGAGCGGCACTTGCTCCCGTACGACCTCGGCGACCGCTGCGCCCTCCACGGCCTCGGGTACGTCCTTGTCGGCGCCCGGCGTCGTCACAGCCCCGCCGATCGTGCCTCGCCCAGCTCGGTGAGCCGGTCGCGCAGCCGTTCGGCCTCGGCCGGGTCGAGCCCCGGGATGGTCGCGTCGGTCGCCGCGGCGGCCGTGTGCAACTGGACGCTCGCGAGCCCGAAGTGCCGCTCCACGGGCCCCGAGGTCACCTCCACGAGCTGCATCCGCCCGTACGGCACGATCGTCTCGTGGTGCCACAGCACGCCCTTGCTGATCAGCAGGTCGTCGGCGCGCTCGGCATACCTCCAGGAGCGCCAGTTGCGGCCCAGGACCACCCAGCCCCAGACCATGACGCCGAGCGGCAGCAGCGCGAACGCCGCCCAAGCGGGCCCCGCGAACAGGTTCAGGAGCGTGCCCAGGACCGCGGTCAGCAGCCCCAGCCACACCACCAGCAACAGGCGTCGCATCTTCAGCAGCCCTGGCGGCAGCCCGGTCCACACCGGCTCGCTCGCCGCGCCGTCCCGCGCGGCAGTCCCCGTTTCCATGCCGCAAGCGTACGTACGAGAGACTGTGTCCATGACTCCCACGACGGAGACCATGGTCGGGATCGGCGGCGCCGCGGAGAGCACCGACATGGTGCTCAACATCGGCCCCCAGCACCCCTCCACGCACGGTGTGCTGCGGTTGCGGCTCGTCCTGGACGGCGAGCGCATCCAGCACGCGGAGCCGGTGATCGGCTATATGCACCGCGGCGCCGAGAAGCTCTTCGAAGCGCGCGACTACCGCCAGATCATCATGCTCGCCAACCGCCACGACTGGCTGTCGGCGTTCTCGAACGAGCTGGGCGTCGTCCTCGCGGTGGAGCGCATGCTCGGCATGGAGGTGCCCCCGCGCGCGGTGTGGACGCGCACCTTGCTCGCCGAGCTGAACCGGGTGCTCAACCACCTGATGTTCCTGGGGTCCTATCCCCTCGAACTCGGCGGCATCACCCCGGTGTTCTACGCGTTCCGGGAGCGTGAGGTCCTCCAGAACGTCATGGAGGAGGTCTCCGGCGGGCGTATGCACTACATGTTCAACCGCGTGGGCGGCCTCAAGGAGGATCTGCCCGCCGGATGGGCCTCACGCGCGCGTGAGGCCGTCGCCGCGGTGCGCTCCCGGATGGACCGCTTCGACGACCTGGTACTCGGCAACGAGATCTTCCGGGGCCGCACACGCGGAGTGGGGGAGCTGCCCGCGGAGGCCGTGCACGCCTACGGAGTGAGCGGGCCCATCGCGCGCGCCTCGGGCGTCGACTTCGACCTGCGGCGCGACGAGCCGTACCTCGCGTACGGCGAACTCCAGGACACCCTCAAGGTCGTCACGCGCCAGGAGGGCGACTGTCTCGCCCGCTTCGAGGTGCTCCTGGAGCAGACCCACAACGCGCTCGACCTCGCGGAAGCCTGCCTCGACCGGCTCGCCGAGCTGGAGCCCGGGCCGATCAACCAGCGGCTCCCGAAGGTCCTGAAGGCGCCCGAGGGGCACACGTACGCGTGGACCGAGAACCCGCTCGGCATCAACGGTTACTACCTCGTCAGCAAGGGCGAGAAGACCCCGTACCGGCTGAAGCTGCGTTCGGCGTCCTACAACAACATCCAGGCGCTCGCGGTGCTGCTCCCGGGGACGCTGGTCGCGGACATGGTGGCGATCCTGGGGTCGTTGTTCTTCGTGGTCGGGGACATCGACAAGTAGTCGGTGACTACGACAAGCAGGGCTCCCGGACGGTCAGTTCTCCAGCGAGTCCGGGATTCCGACCGACTGCACGAGCCAGCCGAAGTCGCCGAGTCCGCCGGTCGCCGTGAGTTCGGCTGCCTCGCCGGCGCCCGCGAGGGCGCGGACGTACGCAGCCGGGTCGGTGGAGGCCAGCGTGAGCGGGGGGCGCGCGCCTGTGAGGCCGAGGGCGCGCAGGGCGGCGCGTTGGGTGAGCAGGCGTGCGCCGGGGAGTGCGCCCGCTGCCGTGGCCGCCGTAGCACCCGCTTGTGCGCAGGCGTCCAGGGCGACGTGCGCCGTGATGTCGCACGAGCCGTCCGGTACGGGTGCCGTCTCGCGGCCCTCGCGGAAGCCGGTGAGGGTGCCGAACGGGGGGCGGGTGTCCCTGGTGTGCGCGTAGTCGACGGCGACCGCGAGGCCCCGGTCGACGGCGGCGACGGCGGACGCCCAGGCCGTGTCCCTGGGGAGGCCGATCTCGGCGCGCAGCCCCTCGTCGGGCTCCTGCGGCCACCACCGAGCGAGCCACGCGGCCTCCGGGCCGGAGAGGGGCTCCCCGAGGCGCTCGGTCCCGTCCTCCCGTACGAGGACGAGCCGTGGTACGCCCGCGGAGTCCACCTCGGCGACGTCCACGGGCACGTTGTCCAGCCACTCGTTGGCGAACAGCAGCCCGGTGACGCCCTTCGGGGGCTCGCTCAGCCACTCGATCCGGCGATCGAGTCCTTCGGGACGGCCGGCGATCTCGACGGCGTACGCACGCACGCGTGCGGCCACTTCGGCGGGCAGCGCGGCGAGCACGCCGGTGGTCAGCTCACCGCGGCCCGCGGCCAGGTCCACGAAGTCCAGCGCGGCCGGCCTGTCCAGGGCCTCGTCCACCCGGCACAGCAGCCGTGCCACGGCCCCGGCGAACAGCGCCGACGCGTGCACCGACGTACGGAAGTGTCCGGCGGGTCCCTCGGGCCTGCGGTAGAACCCCTGGGGCCCGTAGAGGGCCTCCTCGGCCGCCGCCCGCCAGCCGCGCCACCGGGCCGAGGTGTCTTCCGTCACGTGGTCAGACTAAGTGCACAGGACAACGGGGCCTCCACCTTGGGGAGTACGCGGGGCGTATACGGATCGGTCCTCCGGTTGACCCCCGCACACTTCACGCGTCCCTACGCTGGGTTACGTGCAGCGCCTCTATGACTTCCTCCGCAGACACCCGACATGGGTCGACACCTTCTGGGCTGTCTTCCTGCTGGGGCTGAGCGGCGTGAGCATCGCGAGTACCAGCTACGTGTCGGGCCGGCACGGGACGGTCGCCGGGGCACTCGCGGCGTCCGCCGTGATGTGTGTGGCGATCGCGCTGCGCCGCCGCTGGCCGGAGAAGATGCTCGTCCTGGCCGGGCTCACCGGCCTGGTGCAACTGGTCTTCGACATCGAGCCCGTGGTGGCCGACTTCGCCATGCTGGTGATCGTCTACACGGTCGCCGCGACCGGCGCCCGCTGGGCCTCCCGCTTCGCGCTGGCCGCCAGTCTGACCGCGGCGACCCTGGCACAGATCCGCTGGCCCCAGGAACACACCAGTTCCGCCGGGCTGGTCGCGCTGGCGATCTTCCAGACGGTGCCGTTCGCGCTGGCCTGGGTGCTCGGCGACTCGATGCGCACCCGGCGCGCGTACTTCGCGCAGCTGGAGGAGCGCGCCGCGCGGCTGGAGAAGGAGCGCGAGGCGCAGGCGAAGGTCGCGGTCGCCGCCGAGCGCGCCCGCATCGCACGCGAGCTGCACGATGTGGTCGCGCACAACGTGTCGGTGATGGTGGTCCAGGCCGACGGCGCCGCCTATGTCCTCGACTCCGCGCCGGACCAGGCGAAGAAGGCCCTGGAGACGATCTCCTCCACCGGCCGCCAGGCCCTCGCCGAGATGCGCCGCCTGCTGGGCGTGCTGCGCACCGGCGAGCACAAGGAGGCCGGCGAGTACGTGCCGCAGCCGGACGTCGAGCAGATCGACGACCTGGTCGAGCAGTGCCGTACGTCCGGACTGCCCGTCGACTTCAAGGTCGAGGGCACCCCGCGCCCGCTGCCCAGCGGCGTCGAGCTGACCGCCTACCGGATCGTCCAGGAGGCGCTCACCAACACCCGCAAGCACGGCGGCCCGAACACGGGCGCCAGTGTGCGGCTGGTCTACTTCGACGACGGCCTCGGGCTGCTCGTCGAGGACGACGGCAAGGGCGCTCCGCACGAGCTGTACGAGGAGGGCGGCGCCGACGGCCAGGGGCATGGTCTGATCGGTATGCGTGAGCGGGTGGGCATGGTCGGGGGCACGCTGGACGCGGGCCCGCGGCCGGGCGGCGGCTTCCGCATCAGCGCGCTGCTGCCGTTGAAGCCCGCGCACTGACCTCGCGTAATCCGGGCAGTGACACCTGTAACGCATTGTTGAACGAGCTGTTGAGCCGCATGACGACCTGTCGAACGACCTGTTGAACGATCCATTGAACGACCTGCTGAGCCCATTGTTGAACGATCCTGTTGACGGAACGGAAGAGGACCCGATGGCGATCCGCGTGATGCTCGTCGACGACCAGGTGCTGCTGCGCACCGGGTTCCGGATGGTGCTCGCCGCCCAGCCGGACATGGAGGTCGTCGCGGAGGCGGGCGACGGCGTCGAGGCCCTTCAGGTGCTGGCCGCGACCGCGGTCGACGTGGTGCTGATGGACGTCCGTATGCCGAAGCTGGACGGGGTGGAGACCACTCGCCGCATCTGCCAGGGCGAGAACCCGCCGAAGGTGCTGATCCTGACCACCTTCGACCTCGACGAGTACGCCTTCTCCGGGCTGAAGGCCGGCGCCTCCGGTTTCATGCTCAAGGACGTGCCACCAGGCGAGCTCCTGACCGCGATCCGCTCCGTGCACAGCGGGGACGCCGTGGTGGCGCCCTCGACGACCCGTCGCCTCCTGGACCGCTTCGCCCCGATGCTGCCCGCCACCGGCAAGGAGCCGCAGCGCAAGGAGCTGGAGCGGCTCACCGAGCGCGAGCGCGAGGTCATGATCCTCGTCGCGCAGGGCCTGTCCAACGGCGAGATCGCGGCCCGTCTGGTGCTGTCCGAGGCGACCGTGAAGACCCACGTCGGCCGCATCCTGACCAAGCTCGGCCTGCGGGACCGGGTGCAGGTGGTGGTCCTGGCGTACGAGACGGGGCTGGTGCGGGCGGGCGGGCACGGCTGAGGCTGATCCGACCTGGCCGCGGCCGGCCCCCGCTGTTGGCCCCCGTGGCCGTCCTCGGCCGGCCGGCTTCTGTTTGCGCCGTCCGTCTGCTGCCGTCTGTCTGCTGTCGTCCGTCGGCTATCTGAGGATGCCCTCCAGGAAGTCGCTGCCCAGGCGGGCCACCATCGTGACGTCGAGCTGGTGCAGGACGTAGCGGCCGCGGCGGCGGGTGGTGATCAGGCCGGCCTTCTTCAGGACGCCGAGGTGGCGGGATATCTCGGGGGCGGTCATGCCGTGCACCTGGGTCAGCTCGCTGGTGGTGAACGCGCTGCGGGCCAGGCTGCGGCACAGGCGCATGCGGACCGGGTGGGACAGGGCGGTCATCCGCAGGGTCAGCTGGTCCAGGGAGGTCGGTGCGGCGAGCTTGGGCGTGTTGTGCACGGGGTAGTGCACGACGGGCTGCCAGCCGTACCGGTACAGGACCGTCAGGTGCGGCCAGCCCAGGGCGGTGGGCACCAGGAGGAGGCCGCCGTCCTGTGTCGCCGTACGACCGGTGCCGAGTTTGTCGATCGTGATGAGTGTGGCGGCCTCGTCGACGGTCACCGCGGTGGACATCGACGTCAGTGCCTCCGCCAGGCCCTTGCGGCGCAGGAGGTCCGTCTTGAGGCGGGCGTCGGTGGCGAGTTGGGGGTGCATCCGGGACCAGGTCTCCGCGAAGAACGCCTCGTCGCAGTCCTCCAGGAACTGCCGCAGCCAGGCCCTGGTCCGCGGCGGATCGGCCAACAGCCGTTCGGTGAACGCCAGTTGGTGCGGGCCGCGCGCCGCCGCCTGCTCCAGGGCGCGCCGCCGGATCCCGGCGTCGGTGAGCGGGCCGGGCCCGCCCGTGCTGTAGGAGGTCGTGCAGGTGGTGAACTCCATCGCCGCGTCAACGAACTGCTCGTCCGTCAGCTTGTCCAGCAGGTCCAGCTCCTCGGCGAGCGTGGCCCCGGGGAGCGTGCTCCGGCCCGGGATGCCCGCGTACGGCAGGAAAAGGTCGGAGAACGTCGACCGCCACAGGAAGTCCGCCTCGCACATCCGGTCGGCCAGATGCGGATCGAGCCGGGCGGTCACACCGGTCGCCCAGCCCTGGAGGCCGGGATGGTGCCCGGGCTCGGACATCGCGTGCAGCGCCATGCACAGCTCGCCCAGGGGTGAGGGCGCGAAGGTGATCCGCTCCTGCCGCAGCCCGGTGATGTCGATGTGCACGCTCATGTCCCCAATCGTGCACCCCGCCACTGACAACGCCCCCCTCGTTTGACGGCGCCCGTCAATCGACGCGACAGCCGTCGGCCGGCGGCGCAGCCTGGAGACATGAGCATCACCCAGCAGTACCTCCTCGACACCTACCGAGCCCAGCGGCTCGGCGAGGCCCCACCGCCCCCACCCGGCACCCACGACTGGCAGACCGTCCGCGAGCTGCGTGGCTACCGGCAGTTCCGCGCGGTCGTCGCGGAACGCCCGTCCCACGGTCGGCTACGGCGGCTTCTTGGCCGGTGGCTGCACCTGCACGCGCGTTCGGCCTGCTGACGGCTCGCGGGCGCGATTGCGGATGCCGGGAGCCCGCGCGCGTGCCGCCTGTTGGCGCCGCTCGTGTTCCGCTTCCGGTCGTCCGACGGCCGCTCTCGTGTTCCGGCCGCTGACATGCCCTCGGCGGCCCGGCTGCTGACGCCACGCACGCGTGTCGCCGGGGGACAACCCGCGCGCGGCCACTTTCTACGGGGGCGCGGCGGGCGGTGACGTCAGGACAACGCGCGCGTGCGGCGGGCCGGCACCAGCGTGCCCTGCTTACAGGGGCGTAGGCGGTCCAGGTGCCGCCGCCTGTAGGCGTATCGCCTGTCGGCACCCGGGCTCGCGTTCCACCCTGTCGGCGGCGGCACCCGCGCGGGCCGCTTGCCAACAGCCGTCGAACGCCGTGCACGCCCTCACGGCCGGCCGGTCCCCCGCATCCCGCTGCCGATCCAGCTACCCCGCCCCCTCCCGGCGAGCAGCCTCCTCCTTCAGTCGGACCACGAAGTCCGCGACCGCCGTCTTCACGTCCTCGGCCGTCCACTCCAGGGCGGCGGCCCGTACGTAGACCTCGGTGAACGCCAGACCCGGGCCCTTCGCCTCCCAGGGATTGGCGAAGAGGGCGGTCTTCGTCTCCTCGGCCTGGCGGATCGCCGCCTCCATGACGGCATCGGGGTCGTACGGCAGCCAGACCTGGAAGTCGCTGGTGTGCGGCTGCTCGGGATGAACGCGTGTCCACGGGACCCCGGCCGTCGCGAACCCCTCGCGCAGCGCCTCGGCGATCACGCGCGCGTGGGCCACGTACGCGGGGAGTCGGGGCAGCTCCCGGTCCAGGCCCGCGAGAGCCGTCAGCGCGGTGGGGAACTGCTGGAAGAGCATGCCCCCGTAGCGGTGCCGCCAGGTCTTCGCCTCGTCGATCAAAGTCGTCGGGCCGACGAGCGCGGCGCCGCCGATGCCTTCGAGGGACTTGTAGAACGACACGTAGACGCTGTCGGCCAGGTCGGCGATCTCGTCGAGCGGGCGGCCGAAGTGGGGCGCGGACTCCCACAGGCTGGCCCCGTCGAAGTGGACCACCGCGTCGCGTTCGTGCGCGGCCTCGACGACGGCGGAGAGTTCCTCCCAGGAGGGCAGCACGAAACCGGCGTCCCGGAGGGGCAGTTCGAGCATCAGCGTCCCGAAGGGCTCGGGGAATTCGCGCACCTCGTCGGCGGTCGGCTGCCGCGGCTCGCTCGTCACATGGACCGGGCGCAACCCGCTGACCTGGCTGAACGCGTCCCGTTCGTGCACTTCGGGGTGGGCCAGTGGGTGCAGGGCGACGGTCGGGTTGCCGGTGCGGCCGGCCCAGCAGCGCAGGGCGACCTGCTGCGCCATGGTGCCCGTCGGGAAGAAGGCCGCGGCCTCCTTGCCGAGCAGTTCGGCGACCCGCTTCTCCAGGGTCTCGACGATGCCGCCGCCGTACATGTCCGACGTCTCGTCGAGGTCGTACAGCTCGGCCGCTTCCTGTACGAACGCGAGCCTTTCCCGGAGTGTGCCCAGGAAGCCGAAACGGGCGAGGGCACGCTCCGCGCTCCGGTTCGCGCTGATCCGCCGTTTGCGGCGCTCCAGGCGGCGCTCCTCGTCGGTCGGCGGCTCCGCTCCCCGCTCGGGCCGCTCCGTCTGGTCCTCGCCCTGCTCCGCCGTATCGCTCATGCTCCGGATGATGCCTGGCGCGGGTCCGCGGCAGCACCCGGATTTCCCCAGGTTTTCCCGTACCTCGCGACTGTGCGACTACCCACAGCCTGTGGACAACCGGACGCCTCCCGAACCGATCGCGTTAACATGACGAGAAATCGTCCGGTACCCGGAGCGGACTGGAACGGGAAGGCCGCCGTCGCGTGAGTACATTCCAACAGCCAGAGCCCAAGGACCGCCCCGCGCGGCTCGCCGTCGGTGTCGTCGGCGCCGGCCGGGTGGGCCCCGCGCTGGCCGCCTCGCTCCAACTGGCCGGGCACCGCCCGGTGGCCGTCTCCGGAGTGTCCGACGCATCCAGGCGACGGGCCGCGCTGCTGCTCCCCGACGTGCCGGTCGTCCCGCCCGCGCAGGTCCTGGAGCGCTCCGACCTGGTCCTGCTGACCGTCCCGGACGACGCCCTGCCCGGACTCGTGGAGGGCCTCGCCGACACCGGGGCCGTACGCCCCGGGCAACTGCTCGTGCACACCTCCGGGCGCTACGGCGCGAAGGTCCTGGACCCCGCGCTGCGCGTGGGCGCGCTGCCGCTGGCCCTGCACCCCGCGATGACCTTCACGGGCACTCCCTTGGACGTCCAGCGCCTCGCCGGATGCTCCTTCGGGGTCACCGCGCCCGAGGAGCTGCGGCTGGCCGCCGAGGCCCTGGTGATCGAGATGGGCGGCGAGCCCGAGTGGATCGCCGAGGAGAACCGCCCGCTGTACCACGCGGCCCTCGCGCTGGGCGCCAACCACCTGGTGACCCTGGTCGCCGAGTCCATGGAGCTGTTGCGCACGGCCGGCGTCGAGGCCCCCGACCGGATGCTCGGCCCGCTGCTCGGTGCCGCCCTGGACAACGCCCTTCGCTCCGGGGACGCGGCGCTCACCGGCCCCGTCGCGCGCGGGGACGCGGGCACCGTCGCCGCGCACGTCACCGAGCTGCGCAAGCACGCCCCGCAGACCGTCGCCGGCTATCTGGCGATGGCCCGCGCGACCGCCGACCGGGCCCTGGCCCACGGGCTGCTCAAGCCGGAACTCGCCGAGGACCTCCTCGGAGTACTCGCCAACGGCGCCGAGGGAGATGCCGGATGACCACCACCCTGCTGCGCACCGCCGACGAACTGCACGCACGCACGCGTGCGGGCCGTCGCGCCGTCGTGATGACGATGGGCGCCCTGCACGAGGGCCACGCCACCCTGGTCCGCACCGCGCGCGAGATCGTCGGCCCGGACGGCGAGGTCGTGGTCACCGTCTTCGTGAACCCGCTGCAGTTCGGCAAGGGCGAGGACCTCGACCGCTACCCGCGCACCCTGGACGCCGACCTCAAGATCGCCGAACTCGCGGGTGCGGACGCCGTGTTCGCGCCGTCCGTGGAGGAGGTCTACCCCGGCGGCGAACCCCAGGTGCGCATCTCGGCGGGCCCCATGGGCGAACGCCTGGAGGGCGCGGTCCGCCCCGGCCACTTCGACGGCATGCTCACCGTCGTCGCCAAGCTGCTGCACCTCACCCGCCCCGACGCCGCCCTGTTCGGTCAGAAGGACGCCCAGCAACTCGCCCTGATCCGCCGCATGGTGCGCGACCTGAACTTCGGCATCGACATCGTCGGCGTGCCCACCGTGCGCGAGGCCGACGGCCTGGCCCTGTCCAGCCGCAACCGCTATCTGTCCCCCCAGGAGCGGCGCACCGCACTCGCCCTCTCCCAGGCGCTGTTCGCGGGCCGCGACCGGCACGCCGCGCAGGAGGCGCTGCGCGCACGGGCCCGCGAGGTGCCCGCCACGCACGCGCGTGCCGAGGCGCTCAGCGCCATAGGGGAGTCCCGTGCGGCGGCCGACGCGCACGCCGTCGCCAAGGCCGTCCCCGGCCCCGGCAACCCGGCGTCCGTCCGCGCGGCGGCCCGTCTGGTCCTCGACGACGCCGCCCGCCTGGACCCGCCGCTCGCCCTCGACTACCTCGCCCTGGTCGACCCGTCCGACTTCACCGACGTGGACGAGGACTTCACAGGCGAGGCCGTCCTCGCCGTCGCCGCCCGGGTCGGGACGACCCGGCTGATCGACAACATCCCACTCGCTTTCGGAACCTTCGGAGCCGCCTCGTGACCAGCACAGGCATACGACTGCACGCGCCCGCCCCCGGGTGGTCCATCGCCGCGGACGTGGTGGTCGTCGGCTCCGGAGTGGCCGGCCTGACCGCGGCCCTGCGCTGCGAGGCGGCCGGGCTGCGGACGGTCGTCGTCACCAAGGCCCGCCTCGACGACGGCTCCACCCGCTGGGCCCAGGGCGGTATCGCCGCCGCCCTGGGGGAGGGCGACACCCCCGAACAGCACCTGGACGACACCCTGGTGGCGGGCGCGGGCCTGTGCGACGAGGAGGCCGTACGGATCCTCGTCACCGAGGGCCCCGACGCCGTACGGCGGCTCATCGAGACCGGTGCCCACTTCGACGAGTCCGCCGAGGGACGACTGGAGCTGGCCCGCGAGGGCGGTCACCACCGCCGCCGTATCGCGCACGCCGGCGGGGACGCGACCGGCGCCGAGATCTCCCGGGCGCTCGTCGAGGCCGTACGCGCGCGTGGACTGCGCACGATCGAGAACGCGCTCGTGCTGGACCTCCTGACGGACGACGAGGGCCGTACGGCGGGTGTGACCCTGCACGTCATGGGCGAGGGCCAGCACGACGGCGTGGGCGCCGTGCACGCCCCTGCCGTGGTCCTCGCGACCGGCGGCATGGGGCAGGTCTTCTCCGCGACCACCAACCCGTCCGTGTCGACCGGCGACGGGGTCGCGCTGGCGCTCCGCGCGGGCGCCGAGGTCTCCGACCTGGAGTTCGTGCAGTTCCACCCGACCGTGCTGTTCCTCGGTGCCGACGCGGAGGGCCAGCAGCCGCTCGTCTCCGAGGCGGTGCGCGGCGAGGGCGCCCACCTGGTCGACGCCGACGGCGAGCGCTTCATGGTGGGCCAGCACGAACTGGCCGAGCTGGCGCCCAGGGATATCGTCGCCAAGGGCATCATGCGGCGCATGCAGGAGCAGGACGCCGAGCACATGTTCCTCGACGCCCGGCACTTCGGCGCCGACATGTGGGAGCACCGCTTCCCCACGATCCTGGCCGCCTGCCGCAGCCACGGCATCGACCCGGTCACCGAGCCCGTCCCGGTCGCCCCGGCCGCCCACTACGCCTCCGGCGGCGTCCGCACCGACTCCCGGGGCCGTACGACCGTCCCCGGCCTGTACGCGTGCGGGGAGGTCGCCTGCACCGGAGTGCACGGCGCGAACCGGCTCGCCTCCAACTCGCTCCTCGAAGGCCTCGTCTACGCCGAGCGGATCGTCGCCGACATCACCGCGAGCCAGGCCGGGCACGCCCTCCACGCGCGTGTGCCCGAACCGGTCCCGCACCCCCAGAAGCCCGCGCACCCGCTGCTCGCCCCCGAGGCCCGCTTCGCGATCCAGCGGATCATGACCGAGGGCGCGGGCGTCCTGCGCTCCGCCGACTCCCTCGCCAAGGCCGCCGGACAGCTCCAGCAACTGCACACCGAAGCCCGCGACGCCCTCGACGAGAACGGCAAGACCGCCGAGCCCGGCGTCGACACCTGGGAGGCCACCAACCTCCTGTGCGTGGCCCGCGTCCTGGTCACCGCCGCCGAGCGGCGCGAGGAGACCCGGGGCTGCCACTGGCGCGAGGACCACGCCGAGCGCGACGACAGCGCGTGGCGCCGCCACATCGTCGTACGGCTGAATCCCGATCGCACGCTGGCCGTACACACCACGGACACCGCAGACTTCCCCCCGACCCGGCAGCACCGTCCCCAGGAGCAGTGACAGAAGTGAGCACCCACGACCTTCCCCTCGCCGAGAGCGGCGGCTGCGGCGACGGCTGTGCCTGCGGCGCGGGCGCCGACGCCGAGTATCTGGCGTGCGGCCTGGACCCCGCGCTCGCCGAGCTCCTGGCCGACGCCGGACTCGACCCCCTGGAGGTCGAGGACATCGCCAATGTCGCCATCCAGGAGGACCTCGCCCACGGCGTCGACGTGACGACGGTGGCGACCATCCCCGAAGAGGCCGTCGCCACCGCCGACTTCACCGCGCGCGAGGCCGGTGTCGTGGCGGGCCTCAGGGTCGCCGAAGCGGTGGTCTCCGTGGTCTGCACCGACGAGTTCGAGGTCGAGCGGCACGTGGAGGACGGTGACTGGGTGGAGGCGGGGCAGAAGCTCCTGTCGGTCACCACGCGCACGCGTGACCTGCTGACCGCCGAGCGCAGCGCCCTCAACCTCCTGTGCCGCCTCTCCGGTATCGCGACCGCCACGCGCGCGTGGGCCGACGCGCTGGAGGGCACGCGGACGAAGGTCCGCGACACCCGCAAGACGACGCCCGGGCTGCGCGCCCTGGAGAAGTACGCGGTCCGCTGCGGCGGCGGGGTCAACCACCGCATGTCCCTCTCGGACGCGGCCCTCGTCAAGGACAACCACGTGGTCGCCGCGGGCGGCGTCGCCCAGGCCTTCAAGGCCGTACGGGAGGCGTTCCCGGACGTGGCGATCGAGGTCGAGGTCGACACCCTGCACCAGCTCCGCGAGGTCCTGGACGCGGGCGCGGACCTGATCCTGCTGGACAACTTCACGCCCGGGGAGTGCGCGGAGGCCGTCGGCATCGTCCACGGCCGGGCCGCCCTGGAGGCCTCGGGACGGCTCACCCTGGACAACGCGAAGGTGTACGCCGACACCGGGGTGGACTACCTCGCCGTGGGCGCCCTGACCCACTCCGCGCCGATCCTGGACATCGGCCTCGACCTCCGTGAGGCGCAGTAGTCATGCTCCTCACGATCGACGTGGGCAACACGCACACCGTCCTCGGTCTGTTCGACGGCGAGGAGATCATCGAGCACTGGCGCATCTCCACGGACGCGCGCCGCACCGCCGACGAACTCGCCGTACTCCTCCAGGGCCTGATGGGCATGCACCCGCTCCTCGGGGAGGAGTTGGGCGACGGCATCGACGGCATCGCGATCTGCGCCACCGTGCCGTCCGTCCTGCACGAACTGCGCGAGGTGACCCGCCGCTACTACGGCGACGTGCCCGCCGTCCTCGTCGAACCCGGCGTCAAGACCGGCGTCCCGATCCTGACCGACAACCCCAAGGAGGTCGGCGCGGACCGCATCATCAACGCGGTCGCGGCGGTCGAGCTCTACGGGGGCCCCGCGATCGTCGTCGACTTCGGTACGGCGACCACGTTCGACGCGGTCTCCGCGCGCGGGGAGTACATCGGCGGCGTCATCGCCCCCGGCATCGAGATCTCGGTCGAGGCCCTCGGCGTGAAGGGCGCCCAGCTCCGCAAGATCGAGGTGGCCCGCCCGCGCAGCGTGATCGGCAAGAACACGGTGGAGGCGATGCAGTCGGGCATCGTCTACGGGTTCGCCGGCCAGGTCGACGGAGTCGTCACCCGCATGGCCAAGGAACTGGCCGACGACCCGGAGGACGTGACCGTGATCGCCACGGGCGGCCTTGCCCCGATGGTCCTGGGCGAGGCCTCGGTAATCGACGAACACGAGCCCTGGCTGACCCTGATCGGCCTGCGACTGGTCTACGAGCGCAACGTCTCCCGGATGTGACCCGGTGGCGGGGCGCGGCCGGCGGGCGGCGCCCCGCCGGTGTCGCTGAAGCGCGCCCAACTTGAACACTCCGAGTGCCGTCACGCTCAACGACGGCTGCCAGGTGCGGCGGAGCAGTAGTCCTGGCGGGCGGCGCCCTGTCGGCGTCGCTCAGGCGCGCATACGAGGTGTGGACAGCTACTTGCCCCCGGGGTGCCGACGCGCCCGACGACGGCGTCTCGCGCGCGGGACGGAGCGGTTGCGCGGGGGTGGGTGACGCCCTGCTGGCCTCGTTCACGCGCGCCCAAGGGGGCGACCTCCACCCGCAGGGTGTGTTGCCGCGCTTGAACAGCGCTGCCGCGTGCGCGACGGGGTCGCGTAGTGCCGCCGGGGCGGCGTCCCGCCCCCTGGCCTCGCTCACGCGCGCCCGCGGGTGTCGCCGTCGCTTCCGCCCCCGCAGGGCGCCGCCGCGCCTGAATGCGCTGCCGCGTACGCAACGGGGCCGTAGTTCCGCCAGGCGCGCCCCGCCCCGTCGTCGCCGCTCAGGCACGTACCCGCGAGGTGTCGGCGCCGCTGGCGCCCACACGATGTCGCAGCGCCCGTCGACAACCGCCGTGCGTGCGGCGGCTTGGTACGCAGGGGCGGCGCCCCACCCCCGCTGGCGTCGCCCAGGCGCGTGCCCGAGAAGTGCCGCGTAGGGTGCCGTCACGTCCGACGGAGCCGTAGCACCGCCGGGCGGAGCCCCGCCGACATCTCGCGCGCGCCGCCCGCGAGATGGCCGGCGCCGCGTCCGCCCGCACGGGGCCGCCGCGCCCGACGACAGCTACCGCCCGCGACAGAGCCGTAGCACCGGTCGCAGTCCGGCTCCCCGTGCACCCCGGAGCCACTGCTGCCCGCCCCCCCCCGGGCGAAAACCCCGCGCCACACCCACCCCCTATGTCGAATTTGTCTGATTAGCGCGTATCGTCGCCGCATGCCCACGCCATACGGATCCCGCGGCGGCATGGCGTTCGGTGCGGAGGAGCTGCGTGTGCTCCGTCGCGCTCTCGCCCTCGCCCTCCAGCCCAGAACCGCCTCGGCCGAGGACGTCCAGGACTGTCTCCGGCTCGCCGAATCGCTCGACGAGGCGGTACGCGAGGGAGTCCGGCTGCGTGCCTTCCTGGTCGCCGACCTCGCCCGATACCGCGCCGCCCTGCCCGGCACCACCGCCGGGTACCTCACCCTCCTGGAGGAGGCGCTCGGCGCCGGGTACCGCCCGGACGTCGACGACCTCTCCGCACTGCGGGCGCTGCGCGGGAACCCGTCCGCCGCCGTGCTCCTGGACCGCTGCCTCACCCTCGCCGAACAGGACGTACGCGCGCGTCTGGCCCGTCGTACGACAGCCCGGCCCGCCACCCCGACCGTCCCCGCCTCGCGCACCCGCCTCCTGGCGCTTCCCGGGGGCCTCTCCGTCGCCTTGGGAGAGCCTGTCGGGGAGGACGCCAAGGACCCCGTGCGCAAGCCCGTGGAGCGGCCGGCGCCCACGCCCGCGCCCGCCGCGCCCAAGCCGTCCCGGCCCGTCCCCACCCCGGGCGAGGTCTTCCCCCGGCGCAAACCGGCACCGCCCGCCACGAACCCGCCGCAGCAACTCGCCGCCGGCTGAACCGACCCCGCCCCGTCGCCCCGGGGGCCCGTGGCTACTCTGGAGACATGGACTATGTCTCCGCGCTCGTGCCCCCGGTCGTCATGGCCGTGTTCTTCATCGGACTGATCCGGGTCATCGTGAAGACCCAGGGCGGGGCCATGAAGGCCAAGGAGGACGCGGCCGTCGACGCCGCCATCGCGCGCGCGGAGAGCGCCCGCCAGGCCACTTCGGCCACCGACGCCTGAGCCTTCCCCGATTTCGACGGCGCCTTCCAGGGCGTACGACTCCCGCACGCGTACGCGTGCTTTCCGAGTCGTACGCCCTTTTTGTTACTTTTCCACTATGGTTCTGAGCTGTGCCTCGCCCATTGGGAGAACTCGAAGACTCGGTCATGACGCGGGTGTGGAAGTGGAACCGCCCGGTGACCGTTCGAGAAGTCCTGGAAGACCTTCAGCAGGAACGGTCCATCGCGTACACCACGGTGATGACCGTTTTGGACAATCTCCATCAGAAGGGCTGGGTGCGTCGCGAGGCGGAAGGCCGGGCCTATCGATATGAGGCGGTCTCCACACGAGCCGCCTACTCCGCCGCCCTGATGAACGACGCCTGGTCCCAGAGCGACAACCCCGCGGCCGCTCTCGTCGCCTTCTTCGGGATGATGAGCGACGAACAGCGCGAGGCCCTGCGCAGCGCCGTACGCATCGTCCAGGGACCGGAAACACCCGAACCCGCGGATGGCGTCCAGAACCCCGGCTCCGCGCCCACGGGCGGCGGGCGATAGCGTCCGCTCATGTCAGCAGAGCACCCCGAAGTCACCGCGAAAGCCATCACCGTCCGGCGGGCCCGGACCGGCGATGTCGAGGCGGTGCGCCGACTCCTTGACGCCTACGTCCGCGGTCGCATCCTGCTCGACAAAGCGACGGTGACTCTTTACGAGGACATCCAGGAGTTCTGGGTCGCCGAACGGGACGACAACGCCGAGGTCGTCGGCTGCGGGGCACTGCATGTCATGTGGGAAGACCTCGCGGAAGTCCGCACTCTCGCGGTGAAGCCGGGCTTGAAGGGTGCCGGTGTGGGTCATCAGTTGCTGGAGAAGTTGCTGCACACGGCTCGTTGGCTAGGCGTTCGTCGCGTTTTCTGTCTCACCTTCGAAGTGGACTTCTTCTCGAAGCACGGCTTCGTGGAGATCGGTGAGACGCCGGTCGACACCGATGTCTACGCGGAGCTGTTGCGTTCCTATGACGAGGGCGTGGCGGAGTTCCTCGGGCTCGAACGAGTGAAACCGAACACCTTGGGCAACAGCCGGATGCTTCTGCATCTGTGATCGCGGCCCTCAATTCGGTCTGCTCGCCCTGCCCAGGTTCCCTATGTCCGAAACGCGCATCTTTCTGGACCGGGGAGGCCAGTCGGTCTCTCCCAGGGGTTTGTGTTTTTCCAGCAAAAGCGGTTTGCTTTCCGACGTACTGCAGTACTGCATATAACAAGGGACGGCGAAACGGCGGACGCCGCAGACCCCAGGCCCGCAAGAAATCGATGAAAGGAAATCCGGTGGCACAGAAGGTTCAGGTCCTTCTTGTCGATGACCTCGACGGCGGCGAGGCGGACGAGACGGTGACGTTCGCGCTGGACGGCAAGACGTACGAGATCGATCTCACCACCGCGAATGCGGACAAGCTCCGTGGACTTCTCGAGGCTTACGTGAAGGGCGGGCGCCGTACCGGTGGCCGTGCTTCGGGTGGTCGCGGAAAGGCGCGTGCCGCCACCGGCGGCAGTCAGGACACCGCGCAGATTCGCGCGTGGGCCAAGGAGAACGGCCACGACGTGAACGACCGCGGCCGTGTTCCCGCGGCCATTCGCGAGGCCTACGAGAAGGCCAACGGCTGAGCGCACGAGCGCCGCAGCCGTACCCGGTGGCACTGTGTGGCCACCGTGTCCACAAGTCGTACGAGATCAGGGGTGTTCCCCACGCCCCCCACGGCCGGCATCGCCGGCAGCGAGGCCTCGACCTCGCACCCCGGCTCGGGGGGTCGCAGCCACACGGCGGCCCCCTGCAAGGGACGGGAGCCGCCCGCGGGAAGCGGTTGCCCCTCCGCGGACCCCGCGCCGGGCTGTGGTGCCCCTGTGGGCCTCGCCCCGGGGAGCGACGGCGCCTCCATGTGCCCGTCCGCGCCGAGCGCCACCAGATCCAGCGTCGGCGCCAGAGCGCCCCACTCCAGCCAGTCCAGCAGCCCCGGAAGCTCCTCCGCGCTGCCCGCGGCCACCAGCAGTCGCATCCGGTCGCCCCGTACGGCCACCGGAGAGTCCGGACCCAGCCGCCACAGCGCCGCGACGCCGGCCTCGACCGGCACGTCCAGGACGTCGAACCGCAGGCCCGTGACGAGCCGTAGCGGCTCTCCGGGCACCGTGCGCCACCCCAGTTCGTTCTCGTACCAGTGCCGCTGCCGGTCGTGCGGATCGAGCGGGCGGCGGGGGAGCGGGACCGTGGCGAGAGGGGGGACTGTGCCAACCATGCCAAGAGCAACCGCCGAAGCGGGCCGGGAGTTACGCTGGGTGGTCCAACGAATGCGCTGGGTACGGGAAATGAGGGCGTTCGGGGGTGCCTGGCCGTGCAAGGTTGTTCGCCCGTAGCGGAGGGAACCGGTGCGAACGGCATGGAGTGTCAGTCCGTACGGGTAAGACAATCCCTAGTGGGAGGGGGCGACACGCAGAAAAGGGCGTCTCACGTTCGCCATCGGCGTACTCATGGTGAGGGTAACTGCCTGGCCTGCGGGAACATCGTCTCGCACCATCAGGTTGGAGCAGATGTCGGCGTTACGGTTCAGGAGGCAGTGTTGGTTCTCGGTCCGGTGTCGGCAGTTGGAATGAGCGGTCCCCGCTTGCGGGACTAAGCTGCGGAAGGACAGGGAGGGGAGCGTCCCCTTACTGCCTGACCGCTCTGAGGAGCGATTAACGATGTTCGAGAGGTTCACCGACCGCGCGCGGCGGGTTGTCGTCCTGGCTCAGGAAGAAGCCCGGATGCTCAACCACAACTACATCGGCACCGAGCACATCCTCCTGGGTCTCATCCACGAGGGTGAGGGTGTCGCCGCTAAGGCCCTGGAGAGCCTCGGGATTTCGCTCGAGGCGGTCCGCCAGCAGGTGGAGGAGATCATCGGGCAGGGGCAGCAGGCCCCGTCCGGGCACATCCCCTTCACCCCCCGTGCCAAGAAGGTCCTGGAGCTGTCGCTCCGCGAGGCCCTTCAGCTGGGCCACAACTACATCGGCACGGAGCACATCCTGCTCGGCCTGATCCGTGAGGGCGAGGGCGTCGCCGCCCAGGTCCTGGTCAAGTTGGGCGCTGATCTCAACCGTGTGCGGCAGCAGGTGATCCAGCTGCTCTCCGGTTACCAGCAGGGCAAGGAGACCGCCACCGCCGGCGGCCCCGCGGAGGGCACCCCCTCGACGTCCCTGGTCCTCGACCAGTTCGGCCGGAACCTCACCCAGGCCGCTCGTGAGTCCAAGCTCGACCCGGTCATCGGGCGCGAGAAGGAGATCGAGCGGGTCATGCAGGTGCTGTCCCGCCGCACGAAGAACAACCCGGTCCTGATCGGTGAGCCCGGCGTCGGCAAGACCGCCGTCGTCGAGGGCCTCGCCCAGGCCATCGTCAAGGGCGAGGTGCCCGAGACCCTCAAGGACAAGCACCTCTACACCCTGGACCTCGGCGCGCTGGTCGCCGGCTCCCGCTACCGCGGTGACTTCGAGGAGCGCCTGAAGAAGGTCCTCAAGGAGATCCGCACCCGCGGCGACATCATCCTGTTCATCGACGAGCTGCACACGCTGGTCGGTGCGGGTGCCGCCGAGGGCGCCATCGACGCCGCTTCGATCCTGAAGCCGATGCTGGCCCGCGGTGAGCTGCAGACCATCGGTGCGACGACGCTGGACGAGTACCGCAAGCACCTGGAGAAGGACGCCGCTCTCGAGCGCCGCTTCCAGCCCATCCAGGTCGCGGAGCCGTCCCTGCCGCACACCATCGAGATCCTCAAGGGTCTGCGCGACCGGTACGAGGCCCACCACCGTGTCTCCATCACGGACGAGGCGCTCGTGCAGGCCGCCACGCTGGCCGACCGGTACATCTCGGACCGCTTCCTGCCGGACAAGGCGATCGACCTGATCGACGAGGCCGGCTCCCGGATGCGCATCCGCCGGATGACCGCGCCGCCGGACCTGCGCGAGTTCGACGAGAAGATCGCCGGCGTCCGCCGCGACAAGGAGTCCGCGATCGACTCGCAGGACTTCGAGAAGGCCGCCTCCCTCCGCGACAAGGAGAAGCAGCTCCTGGCCGCCAAGGCCAAGCGGGAGAAGGAGTGGAAGGCCGGCGACATGGACGTCGTCGCCGAGGTCGACGGCGAGCTGATCGCCGAGGTCCTCGCGACCGCCACCGGCATCCCGGTCTTCAAGCTGACCGAGGAGGAGTCCTCGCGTCTGCTGCGCATGGAGGACGAGCTCCACAAGCGGGTCATCGGCCAGAAGGACGCCGTCAAGGCGCTCTCGAAGGCGATCCGTCGTACGCGTGCGGGCCTCAAGGACCCGAAGCGTCCCGGTGGATCGTTCATCTTCGCGGGCCCGTCGGGTGTCGGTAAGACCGAGCTGTCCAAGGCGCTCGCCGAGTTCCTCTTCGGTGACGAGGACGCGCTGATCTCCCTCGACATGTCGGAGTTCAGCGAGAAGCACACGGTGTCGCGGCTCTTCGGTTCGCCCCCCGGATACGTGGGCTACGAAGAGGGCGGCCAGCTCACGGAGAAGGTCCGCCGCAAGCCGTTCTCGGTCGTCCTCTTCGACGAGGTCGAGAAGGCCCACCCGGACATCTTCAACAGCCTTCTGCAGATCCTGGAGGACGGTCGCCTGACCGACTCCCAGGGCCGCGTCGTGGACTTCAAGAACACGGTCATCATCATGACGACCAACCTTGGAACCCGTGACATCTCGAAGGGCTTCAACCTGGGCTTCGCGGCCACGGGTGACACGAAGTCCAACTACGAGCGCATGAAGAACAAGGTCTCGGACGAGCTCAAGCAGCACTTCCGCCCCGAGTTCCTCAACCGCGTGGACGACGTGGTCGTCTTCCCGCAGCTGACGCAGGAGGACATCCTCAAGATCGTCGACCTGATGGTCGGCAAGGTGGACGAGCGCCTCAAGGACCGGGACATGGGCATCGAGCTCTCCTCGGCCGCCAAGGAGCTCCTCTCCAAGAAGGGCTACGACCCCGTCCTGGGCGCGCGTCCGCTGCGGCGCACGATCCAGCGCGAGATCGAGGACACCCTCTCGGAGAAGATCCTCTTCGGCGAACTGCGTCCCGGCCACATCGTGGTCGTCGACGTGGAGGGCGAGGGCGAGGCGAAGACCTTCACCTTCCGGGGTGAGGAGAAGTCGGCGCTTCCCGACGTCCCGCCGATCGAGGACGCCGCCGCCGGTGGCGCGGGTCCGAATCTGAGCAAGGAGGCGTAAGGCCCAGCGGTTCGGGTCCTACGGCTGAGAAAGGGGCCGGTGCTTTTGGCACCGGCCCCTTTCGTTTGTCCGGGGCCGGGTCAGAGGCGGTCGTCGGTTACTTCGGCGGTCGGGAAGAATTCCGCGTAGGTGTCGAGCGGGACACCCCTTCTGCCGGGTGTCTTGAGGGTCACCGTCCGCAGGCCCGGCAGGCGGGAGGCGAGGATGCGGAAGTATCTGTCGGGCTTGCGCTGGGAGGGCACGCGGAGGGATTCGACGGAGGGCAGCTCCGGCATGAACTCCACGGCGTAGTGGTTGAGGGACGCGTTCAGGACCAGGGTCCGCAGCACGGGCAGCCGTTCCACTTGTCCCCAGTCCGCGGCGCTCAGAACGGCCGGCCTGGCGACGCTCAGCTCGGTGAGCGTCGGCCAGCTCTCCAGACCGCGCAGGCCGGTGGCGGCCAGCGTCTGCTGGCCCAGGAACAGGTATTCCAGAGGTGCGTCCAGGGGCAGCTGGTCGGACAGGTGCCCGTCCTGGAACCTCTGGTCCAGGGAGAGCCGGGTGAGCCCGTGCAGAGCCGACAGGCCCGACGGGGAGCCGATCTGATTGAACGCCAGCTCCGTGAGCGGCAGTTCGGACAGGAGGGTGAGATCCCGGACGCCGAAGCAGTCCTGCAGCCACAGCGCGCGCAGGTTCCGGAAGACCGCCAGCTCGGCCAGGGTGGACTCTCCGGTGTGGTGCTCAAGACTCAGGAGATCGAGCGCGTCCGGATCACGGACGGCGTCGGCGACGTCGCTCAGCTCGGGCGAGCCGTTGACCGTCAACCGCTGCCAGGGCCGCATGAGGCGCAGTGCCGCCAGTTGTCCGGGCGATGCGCAGCGCAGGAAGAGACCGTCCCGGAGCAGGTGGTCGAGCACCTCGACCGCGTACTCCGTGGTGTCGAACCGGTCCCAGGTGCCCGCGAGTTGACGCCGTACGTCGAAGGACGGGTGATCGCGGAAGCGGCGCAGCACCGCCAGGGCGCCCGTGGGTTCCTGCCCGCCCAGGATCGAGGCGGTCTCGGTGACGCAGCGCGCCTCCTCCGCTGTCAGTCCTTCCGGCCCCGGCAACAGCTCCAGCACCAGCGGCCCGGCATCCGCCAGCGTGTGCGCGTCCGCCGTCGTGCGCGGTGGGATCAGCGCGGCGGAACGGCTCTCGACCTCCGCCCGCACCCCCGGATCCAACGCCGTCGCATGCTCCAGGCACGCCAGCGCCAGCAACGTCAGCCGGGGCTCCTCCCGGGCCAGCAACTGCCGTAGGAGTACGACCCGTTCGCGCGGCCGGGCATGGGCGACGGCCATGCGGATGACGTCCTCCCACTGGCTGTCGTCCGCGCGGCTGGTGAGGACGTCGAGGTGGCCCTCCTCCACCGCGTACCGCGCGCCCAGATAGTCCTGGAAGGTGCGGTGGACGAAGTCGACGACACCATCGGCGGGTTGGCGGAGCAGGCCGCTTCTCAGCAGCAGGTCTCGCAGTACCGTCCGGGCATCGCCCTGCCCCGCCACCGTCGGCAGGCTGCGCTCCACGATCCCCTCGGCCGTCTCCACGTCCATCTCCGTGCGGCCGCTCAACACCAGCGCGTACGCCAGCCGTTGGAGGATCTCCAGCTGGGCCTCCTCGCCCAGCTCGGTGCCCTCCAGCGTCCCCATGCCCCGCTCCCGGTCCCGGCGGGCCAGCAGCATCGTGAGGGCCGCGTCGTACAACTCCTTGCGGCCCGTGGGGAGATAGCCCCGGCGTTCGCGGTGCAGGGCGCAGATCAGGCCGCACATCAAGGGGTTGGTGGCGAGCCGTGCCAAGTCCCGTTTTGTGTGGAGGGAGTCCAGGAGGGGGCCCTCGTACTCCGGGGCGTCCGCCGCCGTGTGCCAGCGTTCGACGAAGGTCTTCACCTCGGGGCGGCGCATCGGGGCCAGGGTCAGTTCGCGGAAGCCCTCGGGGGCCAGCCAGTCGGGGCGTACGGCGGTGGGGCGGGAGGTGAGGAGCCAGCGGTTGCCCGGGAAGGCGCGGATCAGGGCCTGGAGCCAGTCGCGGGTGCGGTGGCGGTCGGCGGAGGGGATCTCGTCGAGGCCGTCGACGAGGATCAGGCCCCGGCCGGCGGTCAGGACGCGTTCGGTCCAGCCCTCGGGCGGGGAGTGGGGGCAGCCGGTGGCGGTCAGGAAGCCCGCGGGGGAGGGGAGTTGGCCGGCCCGGATCAGGGTGCGCAGGGGGAGGACGTACGGGATGCGGTCGCCGTCCCTCGCCGCCGTCACCGCGAGCCACTGCACCAGCGTCGTCTTGCCGGACCCCGCGTCGCCCCGTAGCAGCACCCGGTCGTGGGCCGACAGGGCCTCCTCGGCGGGGAGTTGGACGGTGAGGGCGGCGCCGGGGTGTTCGTCGGGGAGCTGCCGGTCCTCCGTCGCCGTCGCCTCCAGGCTCAGGTACGCCACTTCGAGGGGCCAGCGGTCGGGGGAGTCGCGGAGATCGATGCCGTAGATGGTGATGTGGTTGTGGCGCTCGGCGACGTACGGGAGGTACCGGCGTTCGAAGGCGCGGTCCTGGGTGCCGGGGCGTGGGGTGCGGGCGATCAACTCGTCGACGCGGGCGATCAGTTCGGCCTGGCTGCGGGTCTGCTCGACGAGGGTGCGGGCGACGAAGGTGGAGCGGCGGGTGAAGAACTCCAGGATCTGGAGGCAGGCCCATTCGGTCGCCGAGTCGAGGAAGTGGCCGGCGTCGGTGGAGAGTCCGTCGGGGGCCGGGGCGCGGTGCTTCAACTGCCGTGCCAGCTCCCGCTGTCCGAGTCGTACGGCCTGGACGTCGTCCATGTCCAGGTCGCCGAGGGCGAGCAGTCGGCGGGCCAACGCGTCGGCCACGGCGGTCTGTTCGGCGGCAAGGAAGGGGTGTTCGCCGGGGGAGTCCATCGCCTGCTGGACGAAGTGCCGGGCGAGTCTGTGGATGTCCTTGTCGTCCAGCCTCCGCTTCTCGCCCCTGAAGGAGACGAGGGAGGAGAGGCGGACCGGTTTGTCGACCAGGCCCGCGCCGGGGCCGTCCGCCACGAACAGTCTCTTGACCAGCGATGCGATCAGGCTGGACGCCAGTTTGCCGCCGAGTACCGCGGGCTCCATCCGCCACCCCCGTAGCCGTTGGGATACGGATGGAGCCTATCGACGATCCGGCGGTGACCGTACGACTAGGACAACTGGCCGTCGTAGTCGGGCAGTTTGAACGTCTTCTCGGCGTGGCCGCCCGACAGGTCGGTGGCGCTGTTGCCGATGTTCGCGATGATCGTGAAGCCCTTGTTCTCGATGTCGACGCGCTGGGCGGTCTTGTAGGCGGCGACGTCCTTGAAGAGGTCGAGGAGGCCACGTGCGTAGAGGCCGTCGACGTCGTAGCCGTCGTGTTCGAGGTTGTACTCGGTCGGCAGGTAGATGATGCCGGGGCGGGCCGTCACGAAGAACAGCGAAACGCCGTGCTCCTGGGCGTACTCGGCGACCGCGAGCACGGGCTTGTTGGCGGGCTGCGGCCAGCTGAAGCCGAAGTCCGTCTCCAGGGTGGTGTTGTCGATGTCGAAGACGATCGCCTGCTTCTCGCCGGGCCTGGTGTCCGCGATCCGCTGCTTCAGGTAGGGCAGGGCCTGGTTCATCACCGTCTGGCAGTCCGTCTGCCAGGTCGTGTAGTCGACGGCTGCGGCCGTGGTGGCGGCGCTGCTCGTCGTCGCGGCCTCCGCGGGGACGGTCAGTGCCGTGAGGGCGGCCGCGGTCGCGGCGGCTATGGCGGTACGGCGAGCCCAGGGGCGTCGTCTCGTCATGGGGGTGGGGGTTCCTCTCACGTCTGTGCGGCTGCCGGTGCGGAAGGCATGCTCGCGGGCGCGGGTGGCGTGAGGGGAACCGTAGGGTTACTGGACGGTAGGTGTATAGGGGTCTGCGTCCACCTGACGGGGACTTGATGCCGGAACGGCCCGTTCGAGGTAGCCCCGGTCACATTTCCCGTACCGGCGATCGCCCCGGCCGGTGACAAGCCGCACAGGCGATTCGAGGCCTACTAGGGGAGGTAGTGGCAAGTCGAGAGTAGGGCAAAAAGGACTTATTTCGTGAAACCCATGGAACCAAATGACGGATTTCGCCGTCCAGGGGGCGATTCGTGACGCATGTGCGCTCTGTCAAGAAGGTGGAAGTTTTGTGGTGAAGTACTAGGTTCCGTCGTAGAAGAGGTGTTTGGGGGTCCGTGGGGTCCGGGGTTACCAATGAACGTGCCATCCGGCGGCCGTATGTGTGCCGGGTGGCTTTTCTGTCCCCGTCCCCCGTGAGGTTCCGATGTTCCAGCGCGCCACGTCCCGCTCTTCCCGTACGTCTTCGCTCCGCACCCGGATGGCCGTCCTGGCCGTCGGACTGGGGGCCACCGCCGTGCTGGGCACCGGGGTCGCGAGCGCCGCCACCGCGACCGTCGCGCCGAAGACGGTCAGCGCGAAGACCGCCGCCTCCTGGGTCGACCCGGTGAAGAAGTACACGCTGTCCGCGACCTTCGCCCAGGCCGGCGGCATGTGGCAGTCCACCCACAGCGGTCAGGACTTCGCCGTCGCCAGCGGTACCAACGTCATGGCCGCGCACGGCGGGACCGTCGTCAAGGCCGGCGGCAACGGTGCCGGTGACGGCGCCGCGTACGGCAACGCCATCGTCATCAAGCACGGCAACGGCACCTACTCGCAGTACGCGCACCTCTCGCGCATCGACGTGAGGGTCGGCCAGGTCGTCAGCACCGGTCAGCACATCGCGCTGTCCGGCAACACCGGCAACTCCAGCGGCCCCCACCTGCACTTCGAGATCCGTACGACCGCGAACTACGGCTCGGCCATAGACCCGGTCAAGTTCCTGCGCGGCAAGGGCGTGACCGTCTAGGGCCCGTCCAGGACTCGTCCAGGACGCGTCTAGGACCCGTCCCGAGCGGGCTTCGTGCCCGCGTGGGCCTGCGTGATCATGTCGGTGGCGACCTCCAGGACGGCCTTGCGCTTGTCCTCGGGGTCGCCTTCGAGGTCCTGCACGGCGAACATGCCGGCGTGCAGCGTGAAGATCGCGCTGAGCGAGCGGACCTGGTCGACCAGGCTCGTATCAGGGTCGATCATGATCTCCCGCAGGCCGCGCATCCGCTCCTTGAAGCGCTCGCCGATGCGCAGGTCCCGTACCGTCGCCTGGTTCTCCTGCATGAAGCGGAACAGCGGGGTCGCGCCGTCGAGCGCGACGGCGTAGCGCCGTACGATCTCCTGCTTGGTCTCCAGGGTGTGCGGCTGGTCGCGGCCCCACTCGATCAGGTCCTCGATCGGCCGGGTCAGGTCCTCGAAGATGCTGACCAGGATCTCTTCCTTGGTCTTGAAGTGGTAGTAGAGCGCCGCCTTCGTGACGTCCAGGTGCTCGGCGATCTCGCGCAGCGAGGTCTTCTCGTAGCCCTGCTCGGCGAAGAGTTCGAGCGCCACGTCCTGGATGCGCTGGCGGGTGTCTCCGCGACGTTGCCGCTTGGTGCCGTCCATGGTGCCGCCCATTCGTCTCATGCTCCAGCAAACTTACTTGACGCCCGGCTAGTTACGGGTCTACTTTCCCTGAGTGTAGTCAACTAGCCGGGCGGCAAGTAAGTAGCCGGACGGTAGCGGTACTCAGGGGAGTGGGAAAGATGGCGGACACACAGACGGTGGAGACCGGGCCAGGGGCGGATCCCGGGTCGGGTTCGGGTTCAGCTTCGGGTTCGGGCGTGGTTGAGACGGGGGCCGGCGCGGTCTCGGCAGGGGCCGGCGCGGTCGAGGCGGGGGCTGACGGGAAACAGCCCAGGAGCGTGCGGGTCGTCCTGCTCGCGCTGATGATCACCATGATGCTCGCGATGCTCGACAACATGATCGTGGGTACGGCGATGCCGACGATCGTCGGTGAGCTGGGCGGGCTGGAGCATCTGTCGTGGGTCGTCACGGCCTACACGCTCGCCACCGCCAGCTCGACCCCGGTATGGGGCAAGCTCGGTGACATGTACGGGCGCAAGGGCGCCTTCATGACCTCGATCGTGATCTTCCTCGCCGGTTCCGCGCTGAGCGGTATGGCGCAGAACATGGGGCAGTTGATCGGTTTCCGGGCCATCCAGGGTCTCGGTGCCGGTGGTCTGATGGTCGGCGTCATGGCGATCATCGGTGACCTCATCCCGCCGCGTGAGCGGGGCAAGTACCAGGGCATGATGGCCGGCGTCATGGCGCTCGCGATGATCGGCGGACCGCTGGTCGGCGGCACCATCACCGACAACTGGGGCTGGCGCTGGTCCTTCTACATCAACCTGCCGCTCGGCGTCATCGCGCTGGCCGCGATCAGTGCCGTACTGCATCTCCCGAAGAAGCGGTCGCAGGCGCGGATCGACTATCTGGGCGCCGGGCTGCTGACCGTCGGCATCACCTCGATCGTGCTCGTCACCACGTGGGGCGGTTCGCAGTACGACTGGACCTCCGCGCGGATCATGGAACTGATCGGGCTCGGTGTGGCCGCGCTCGTCGGGTTCGTGTTCTGGCAGACCAAGGCCGCCGAGCCGGTCGTACCGCTGCACATCTTCCGCAGCCGCAACTTCAGCCTGATGGCGATCATCGGCTTCATCACCGGGTTCGTGATGTTCGGCGCGACGCTGTTCCTGCCGCTGTACCAGCAGTCCGTGCAGGGCGCGTCCGCGACCAACTCCGGGCTGCTGCTTCTGCCGATGCTCGGCGCGATGCTCGTGACCTCGATGGTCGCGGGGCGGGTGACCACCAACACCGGTAAGTACAAGGTGTTCCCCGTCGTCGGCAGTGTGCTGATGGTGGTGGGCCTGTACCTGCTCTCCACCATGGACACGGACACGACCCGGGTCATGTCCGGTGTGTACATGGCCGTCGTCGGTCTCGGCATGGGCTGCCTGATGCAGATCACCATGCTGGTAGCGCAGAACAGTGTGCAGATGAAGGACATGGGCGTCGCGTCCTCCACCAGCACGTTGTCTCGTACGCTCGGTTCCTCGTTCGGTGTCGCCATCATGGGCGCGCTGTTCAACAACCGGGTCCAGGACGTCATGTCCGAGCGGGCCGGAGCGCTCGGCTCCAAGGTGACCGAGCAGTCCGCGACGTTGAACGCGGCGAGTCTGGCGAAGTTGCCGGCGGTGGCCCGGGAGGCGTATCAGCACGCGGTGTCCGCGGGTATCCACTCCGCGTTCCTGCTGGGCGCTGTGGTGGCTGTGATCGCGCTGGTGGCCGCGGTGTTCGTGAAGGAGGTTCCGCTGAAGGGGGCGGGGCCGACTGCGTCTGGGCCTGGCGGGGAAGCGGGTACGGGAACGGTGGCTCCGGCGTCGATCGTCGAGGCCGTCTGATCTGCCGAGAGTGAGCTGAAGGTCCCCCGGTTGGTGTCCGCCACGGGGGGCCTTCTTCGTGTGTCTGTGGGGTCTGGGTTCGGCCGAGGGGGGCATGCGGGTGCCGGGCGGGTCCCGTGCGGGTCCTGGGTTCGGCTGCGGGTCCGTTGCCGGGGGCTCCGCCCCCGGACCCCCGTCGGCCCTGAAGGGGCCTCGTCCTCAAACGCCGGACGGGCTGAATTGAGCCGGGCGGGGTTGATGGGGTCGGACGGGCTGAATTGAGCCGGGCGGGTTGATGGGGTCGGACGGGCTGGAATGAGCGGGGCGGCGTCGACAGGGCGCGGGTGGGCTGGATGGGGAGGGGCGGCGTCGACACGGCGCGGGTGGGTTGGATGGGGAGGGCTGACGTCGACAAGGGGCGGAGGGGTGGGTTGGTCGGGCCGGCGTCGGCAAGGGTCGGAGGGGTGGGTTGGTTGGGCCGGAGTCGGCAAGGGTCGGAAGGCCGGGATGGTTGGGCCGGAGTCGGCAAGGGTCGGAAGGCCGGGATGGGTGGGCCGGAGTCGGCAAGGACCGGAACGCCGGGATGGTTGGGCCGGAGTCGGCAAGGGTCGGAAGGCCGGGATGGGTGGGCCGGAGTCGGCAAGGACCGGAACGCCGGGATGGGCGGGCCGGTCGGTGTTGACGAACCGCCGGGATGGGCGGGCCGGTCGCTGTCCAACGAACCGCCGGGCCCGCTGACTCGGGCTGGCCGGGGCTGTAGTCGGCAGTGCCAGTGCCAGTGCCACGAGCACCAGGAGCTGCTTACCCGTATCGATGTCAGTGCCGCGTGCCACCATCGGGTTCATGGACAAAATGCGGCAGTTGCGTCTCGCCAAGGACGCCATGGACCGCGACTGGGCCGAGCCGGAGCTCGATCTGGGCGTGGTGGCCGCGCATGCCGGATATTCGCGGTACCACTTCATACGGGCCTTCAAGGAGGCGTACGGCGAGACGCCGGGCCAGTATCTGACGCATCGCCGGATCGAGCGGGCCGAGGAGATGCTTCGCGGCGCCGATCTCTCGGTCACGGAGATCTGCCATCTGGTCGGCTTCAGCAGTCTCGGTACGTTCTCGACCCGCTTCAAGGCGCGGACCGGGCTGACACCCAGCGAGTACCGGACCAAGCACGTGGGCCGCGGGGCCGCGCTCATCCCCGGGTGCTACGCGATGCTGTGGGCCGGCGGTTTCCCCACCGCAACTTTGAAGAAGCGTCGCGCCGCCCGCCCTGCCTACGGTGATGAGCGGGAAGCAACCCCACTCGACTCGTCCGACAGGAGTGCGGAGCCATGATCCAAGGGCTGGGCATCAGCACCGTATGGACCCTCGACCAGCAGCGCACCAAGGCCTTCTTCACCGAGAAACTCGACTTCGAGGTCCGCGACGACATCTCGATGGGCGACATGAAGTGGGTCACCGTGGGCGCGAAGAACCAACCCGGCCTCGCCCTCACGCTGATGAGCCTGGACGGCCCCGGTCTCGATCCTGAGTCCGCCGAGGCGCTCAAGAAGCTGGTCAGTAAAGGGGTGTTGGGTGCCGGGGCGTTCACCACGGACGACTGCCGCGGTGACCACGCCACCTTCAAGGCCCGCGGGGTCGAGTTCCTCCAGGAACCGACGGAGCGGCCGTACGGCATCGAGGCGATCTTCCGTGACGACAGCGGCAACTGGTACTCGCTGACCGAGCGCCGCGAGGAACTGGACTTCTCGAAGGACTTCGGATGAGCCCGGAGCCGCCGGTGGCAGAGGTCGAGCCGGATCACACGGCCGTGCGGGTCGCCCTGTGGCGGGCCCTCCATGTCCAGGCCGATCCGCCGCCGCACGTGCTCGATGACGAGGTCGGGCTGCGGCTCGCCGACCCCGGGGACGACTGGCGGAAGCGTCCCGACATGGACGTCGAGGCCACGCTGCGGATCCGGGCGTCGATCGTGGCGCGGGCCCGCTTCGTCGAGGACGTGGTGGAGGAGCAGGCCGGGAGGGGAGTGGAGCAGTACGTCATCCTTGGCGCCGGCCTCGACACCTTCGCCCAGCGGCGGCCCGAACTCGGCGCGAAACTCCGGGTGTTCGAGGTCGAACGGCCCGGCACCCAGGCCTGGAAACGGCGCCGGCTGACAGAGCTGGGGTTCGGCGTCCCGGACTGGCTGCGGTTCGTGCCGGTGGACTTCGAGGGTGACTGGTGGGGGCAACTCGCCGCCGCCGGCCTCGATTCCGGGCGTCCGGCCGTGGTCGCGGCGACCGGCGTGACCATGTACCTCACCCTGGACGCGATCACCACCATGTTCCGCCGGGTCGCCGGCCTCGCCCCGGGCTCCACCCTGGTCACCACGTTCCTACGACCCGTGGACGACGTGGAGCCGGAGCAGCGCGCGCAGTTGGAGGTCGCGGTGCGGGGAGCTCGCGCCGCGGGCACCCCGTTCCTGAGCTTCTTCACCCCGGAACAACTGCTGGAGCTGGGACGCGAATGCGGATTCCGGGAGGTACGCCACGTCCCGGCCACGGAACTCACCGACCGGTACTTCACGGCCCGCCCGGACGGGGCGGCGCCGTCCCGGGGCGAGGAGGTGATGGTCGCGAGGGTGTGAGGGTTCAGCAGCCGCCGAGAGTTACACCGACACCGTCCACCAACCACCGCCCAGGCGCCGGGAGCTACAACAACAGCAGCAGCTACCAACCACCGCCCGGGCGCCGAGAGTTGCAAGGACATAGGCCACCAACCACCGCCCGGCTGCCGAGACTTACAACCCCCGGCCACCATCCACCGCCCGACCGCCGGGAGTTACGACAGCACCGGTCACCACGCACCGGACAGCCGTGGAGAGCTACACAGCACCGGCCACCATCCACCGCCCGACCGCCGGGAGTTACGACAGCACCGGTCACCACGCACCGGACAGCAGTAGAGAGCCAAACGGCATCGGTCACCAACCACTGCCCCGGGCGCCGAGAGTTACCAGCAGCACGGGCCATCAACCACCGAACGACCGCCGAAAGCTACAACACCCCTAGCCACGATCCACCGAACAACCACCGAGAACCACAACCCCCCTCGGCCACCAACTACCCAACCACCGCCGAGAGTTAAAACCGCACCAGCCGCCAATCACCGGACAGCCGCCAAGAGCCACAACACCCCCCGGCCACCAAAACACCGAACAGCCGCCGAGAATCACAACCGCACCGCCCACCAACCACCGCCCACCCGCCGGAGGCTACGGCAGCATCGGATAACTCCCCGTACTCGTAGGCGCATGCTCCGGCAGCCACAGCACCGCGACCGCGCCCTCCGCCGGTATGTGGTCCGGGGCGCCCGCAGGGCGTACGTTGCGGAAGGTCAGGCGGGCGCCGAGGACGCGGGCCTGGCCGGCCGCGATGGTCAGGCCGAGGCCGTGGCCGTGGCCCGCGCGGTCCTCGCTGCCGGTGCGGAAGCGGCTCGGGCCCTCCGCGAGGAGTTCCTCGGGGAAGCCGGGGCCGTGGTCGCGGACCCGGATGACCCGGCCCTCGACGGAGACCTCGATCGGCGGTTTGCCGTGCCGGGCCGCGTTGGCGAGGAGGTTGAACAGGACGCGTTCCAGGCGGCGCGGGTCGGTCGTGACCTCCGACTCGTGCACTACGTGCACCACCGCGTCCGGGTCCTTGGCGATCACCCGGCGGCTCACGAAGTCGCCCAGCATGAGGTCCTGCAACTCGGCCCGCTCGGACGCCCCGTCGAGCCGGGCGACCTCCAGCACGTCCTCGACGAGCGTGCGCATCGCCTTCGCGCGGTCCAGGACCAGTTCGGTGGGGCGGCCCGGGGGGAGTAGTTCGGCCGCGGTCAGCAAGCCTGTCACCGGGGTGCGCAGTTCGTGCGCGATGTCCGCGGTGACGCGGCGTTCCGCCTCCAGGCGCTGTTGCAGCGCGTCCGTCATCGCGTCCACCGCGCGCGCGAGGTCGTCGGTCTCGTCCCGTACGACCCCGCCGATCGCGTCCCGCACCCGTACGTCCGTCTCGCCCTTCGCGACCTGGTTCGCCGCGGCCGCCGCCTTGCGCAGCCGGCGTGAGAGCTGGCCGCCGATCAGCACACCGAGCGCGCTGCCGCCGAGCACGGCCGCGATCGAGCCGATGACCAGGGCCTGGTCGAGATCCTTGAGGATGTCCGTGCTGCGGTCGGTGAACCCGGTGTGCAGGGACATCACATGGCCGTCCTTGAGCGGTACGGCCGCCCAGATGTCCGGCACGCCGTGCGGCCGGTCGGTGACGTACGTCGCCCGCCGGCCCTCCGCGACCTTCTCGCGCAGCGCCGGCGGCAGGCTCGGGTCGTCGATCTTGATGCTGGGGAAGTTCGGCCGGCCGGACAGCTCGTAGTTGCGCTGCGCGATCTGGACCCGCTCGTCCGCGAGGTCGCGCGCGTTGTCGAGCATCGAGACCCGGGCCGCGTTGTGCACCACCAGGCTCAGCGCGATCGCGACCAGCGTGCCGACCAGGGCGATGGCCGCGCTGAGCTTCCATCTCAGGCCCGTACGGATGCCCGCTCTGTCCATGAACGACGGGACCCCGCGCCGTGAATTCCCCCGCATACCCCTGCTCAGGCCTTCAACTTGTAGCCGAAGCCGCGGACCGTCTCGATCCGGTCCTGGCCGATCTTCGTCCGCAGCCGCTGCACATGGACGTCCACGACCCGGGTGTCACCGCCCCAGCCGTAGTCCCACACCCGCTCCAGCAGCTTGTCGCGGGACAGGACCGTGCCCGGCGCCGAGGAGAACTCCAGCAGGAGGCGCATCTCCGTCGGTGTCAGCGCGACCGGCTGTCCGGCCCTGCGCACCTCCATGCCCTCGGTGTCGATCTCCAGATCGCCGAAGGTCAGCACTCCGCCGCCGACCGGGGCCGCGTCGGCGTCCGCCGTACGGTCGCCGCCGCTCGCGTGGCCGAAGCGGCGCAGCACGGCGCGGATGCGGGCGACCAGGACGGCGCCGTCGAAGGGCTTCGTGACGTAGTCGTCCGCGCCCGCCTCCAGGCCGAGCACGACGTCGATCGAGTCGGCGCGCGCCGACAGCATGATCACCGGGACCGTCGAGTCGTCCCGGATCCGGCGGCACAGGCTCACGCCGTCCAGGCCGGGGACCATCACGTCGAGGAGCGCGATGTCGGGGCGGTTCGCCCGGAACGCCTCCAGGCCCGACAGCCCGTCGGGCATCGCCGTGACCGCGAAGCCGTCCCGCTCCAGGGCGAGTTGGGTGGCCTCGCGGATGACGTCGTCGTCCTCGACGAACAGGACGTGGGTCTGGTCTGCCATCCCGGTGCTCTCAGTCCTCGTGTGGGTCGTTCTCAAGCATGGGACGCCGGAAGGGGCGTCCGCGTTCACCGAAGGATCGGATCGGGCCACCCGATCGGTTCACCGGCGCCACGGTCCGGACGGTTCAGTTACCGCTCGGGGCGGGCGAGGCGTCGCTCCCGACCGCGTTGCTGTACTCGTTGTGGGTGCTGTACTCCTGGACGAAGCGGCCCGTGGTCCAGCGGTACGTGATCACGTTCTCACCGGAGGGACTCGACACCGGGTCGCCCTTCTCGTACACCTGCTTGGTGACGACCAGATCGCCGCGGTCTATCTCCGCGTAGACCGGGGGTTCCTCGGCCTTGAACACATTCTCGTACGTCCCACCCGTCTCGCGATACACGTACGAGCCGATCCCCACCGCATCGCCGCAGGTCATCACGTTGACGACGACGTCGTTCGCGGGGCCTCCGGTCAGCTCTCCGTACGACACGTCGACCGCGTACTCGTCGGCGACGCACGGCTTCAGCTCGTGCTTGACCGCCGCCGAGACCTTCGGGTCGTCCATCACGAGCTTGACCGCGTCCACATGGTCGTCGACGGTCGCGGAGGGGGTGGGAGCGGACGCCTCCGCGACACCCGCCACCGAGTCGGAGTGCGCCGGGCCCTCGTCACGCGCGCCGGTGCCGCCCGTGGCGCAGCCGGACACCAGAAGGGCGAGGGCGGCGAGTACGACCATCGCCGTGAACGCCGCCTCCAGGCTTCCGCGCACCCTGCCGGGCCCGGGAGCGCCGTGGCTCGGACCGGGCCCAGGGGTGTCGTCGCTCAGGCCGCGCAACGCTCCCGCTCCTCACGCTCCAGCGCGCGTGCGTCCAGGTCGCGGGCCTCCAGCTCCTCCCGGAGCCGGGCGAGCGCCCGGTGCAGCGTGCTCTTGACCGTACCGGCCGACATGCCGAGGGCGGCGGCCGTCTCTTCGGTGGACATCTGCTCCCAGTGTCGCAGGACGACCACACTGCGCTGCTTCGGAGCGAGAACTTTCATGATGTCCATAAGAAGCGCCCGATCCGCGTGCTGTTCGGTCGCGTCGTCGACGCTCGCGTCCGGCAGCTGCTCGGTGGGGACCTCTTCGAGCTTGCGGGCCCGCCACCACTCGGTCCGCGTGTTGATCATGACGCGGCGCAGATACGCGTCCGCGAGGCGCTTGTCCTCGATGGTCTCCCAGCGGCCGTACGTCCGTACCAGCGCCGTCTGGAGCAGGTCCTGTGCGTCGACCGGGTCCGGCACCAGCCGGCGGGCACTGCGCAGCAGCGCGTCCTGTCGGGTGCGGACGTACTCCTCGAATTCGAGCACCTCGCCCTGCGCCATGATCAACCGCCTCCATCCCCGTTTCCGACCCGCCTGCTGCCGGTTGTCCTTTGCTGCGTCCCGCCGGTCTGCGGCACAGGAATGAAGCTACGGAGGGGTTGTCACGGAGCTGTGCGGAGCAGCCTGCGGGGAGCGCTCGGCTGTCCGTCGGTTGTGTAACGGAAGTAGGTCCGGGGTAAGGGGGCGGGGTTATTGGGGTGGGTATGGGGTTATTTAGGCGTTGCCGGAGTGTTGCGGGAGCTGGGTGTGGACTGTGATGCGGCTGGGGGTGGCGGGCGTGGCTGTGAATTGACCGTGTGTCAGGCGCGGGTCGCGGGGAGTTGGTACCGGCCGTCCTGGAGGGGTTCCACCAGTCCGTCCGCCACCAGTCCGTCCAGCGCCCTCGCCCGCTGCACCGGTTCGTGCCACACGCGGTCCAGCGCGGACTGCGGGACGGGGGTGTGCGCTTCGCGGAGTACGGCCAGGAGCTTGCCGCGGACCTGGCGGTCCGTGCCGGCGTACGTCTGGCCGCGGCGAGCCGGGCCCTCGTGTTCCGGCTTGCCGGCGAGGTTCCAGGCGCACTGGGCGGTGATCGGGCAGCGGTGGCACGTCTCGTTCTTCGCCGTGCAGACGAGTGCGCCCAGCTCCATGGACGCGGCGGCCCAGCGGGCGGCGGTCCCCTCGTCCTGGGGGAGCAGCGCGCGGGCGAGCTTGCGTTCGGCGGCGGTGGTGGCGTTCGGGGGGTACTGGGTGCCGGTGACCGCGCGCGCGAAGACGCGGCGGACGTTGGTGTCCAGGACGGCGTGGCGCTGGCCGTAGGCGAAGGACGCGACGGCGGCGGCCGTGTACTCGCCGATGCCGGGCAGGGCGAGGAGCTGGGCGTGGTCGGTGGGGACGTCGCCGCCGTGCCGTTCCGTTATGGCGGTGGCGGCGCCGTGCAGGCGCAGGGCGCGGCGGGGGTAGCCGAGCCGGCCCCAGGCGCGGACGGCTTCGCCAGGGGCGTCCTTGGCGAGGTCGGCGGGGCGGGGCCAGCGGGCGAGCCACTGCTCGTAGACCGGCAGGACGCGGTTGACCGGGGTCTGCTGGAGCATGAACTCGCTGACCATCACACCCCAGGGGCCGGCGTCGGGGTGGCGCCAGGGGAGGTCGCGGGCGTTGTCCTCGAACCAGTCGATGACCGGGGTGTGGAGGTGGGTTCCGTCCGGTGCGGTCGCCGGTGTGGTGGTGGGTGTGGCCGGCGCGGTGGCGGGCGTGGTGTGCGGGGGTTTCGTGGGCGCAGTCATGGCGTTTCCGATCCTGCCACGGCCGGTGGGGGGTCGGGGGCGTGTCGGTACGGCGAGCCCGCCGCTGGTTGGGCCCCGCTGTTCGTCGACATGGCTGAACGGGTTGGTGCCGGGTACGCGGCGGGCTGCGCCGTACCGCCACGGCCCGCTCCCGGTTCGTCGGCGGCTGCCGGCTCGTGGTCCATCCCGGGCCATTCCAGGCGGGGTTGCCGGGATGATGATCCGGAAAAGTTGGGGCTGGGGCGGCGGGTGGGGCGAGGTAACTCGCTGATCTCTCGTAGAGTTTGCGCCGTGGGATCTATGCGCAATCCGGTCGGGCCGCTTCCCTCCTCCATCTACTGGCGTCGGAGGGTCCTCATGGTGTCCGTGGTCGCCTTGCTGGCGCTGCTGATCACCTGGATCGTCACGTCGGGTGGCGGGGGCGGCAAGAACGGTGCGGACGGGGCGAAGAACGGGAAGACGCCCGCTCCTACGATCACCGCCGGGCCGTCGGGAACCGGTCCCGCCATCAGTCAACACCCGGGCGGGCGGGACGAGTCGGGAAGCGCGAGTGGTGGGAGCGGCGGGAGCAGCGGGAGCTCCGGCGGCACGAGCACCGGATCAGGATCGGGTGACGGTGGGTCCAGTGCCGGGTCGGGTGGCAGCGGTTCCAGTGGTGGGTCCAACGGCGGCAGTAGTACGGGGACTACCGTTCCCGCTGATTCGACTCTGCCCAACTGCACTGCCAGTGCTGTGCAGTTGAGTCTGCGGAGTCTGCACAACTCGTACTCGCCGGATCAGACGCCGACCTTTGTGCTGACCGCCAAGAACTCCTCCGGCAGTGACTGCAAGGTCGATCTCGGCCCGAAGAGTGCGGTGTTGACCATCACGGAGGCGGGGGGCAGCGCCGATTTCTGGTCGTCCGCCGACTGCCCGAAGGGGACTGGGAGTGTCTTCTATCGGGTGTCCGCCGGGGGCAGTGTCACCTACACCCTGAAGTGGGATCGCAAGCCCAGCGAGCCCGAGTGCGCTACTCCGGCCGCTGGTTCGGCCGGGGCCGGGACCTACTTGGTGGAGGCCGAGGCCTCCGGGTTCGCCAAGGCGCAGACCTCGTTCGTGTTGGCGAGTGACTGACGCCGGGTCGCCCCTATACGTAGCGCTCCAGGATTGAGGACTCCGCCAGGCGGGAGAGGCCCTCTCGTACGCTTCGTGCCCTCGCCTCGCCCACGCCGTCCACGGTTTGCAGGTCGTCGACGCTTGCCGCCAGGAGTTTCTGCAGGCCGCCGAAGTGTTCCACCAGGCGGTCGATGATCGCGCCGGGGAGACGCGGGACCTTGGCCAGGAGGCGGAAGCCTCGGGGGGAGACCGCCGAGTCGAGTGCCTCGGGGGAGCCGGTGTAGCCCAACGCGCGGGCCACGGTGGGGAGTTCGAGGAGCTCGGCGTGGGAGAGCGCGTCGAGTTCGGCCAGGGCCTCGTTCACCGTGCGGGAGCGTTTGGCCGTGGGCTCGGGGACGTAGTCGCGTACCACCAGTTCGCGTTCCGGTTCCACGCCCGCGATCAACTCCTCCAGCTGGAGGGCGAGCAGGCGGCCGTCCGTGCCCAACTCCAGTACGTACTCGGCGATTTCGGTGGCGATCAGGCGCACCATTTCCAGGCGCTGGACCACTGCCGATACGTCCCGGACGGTGACGAGGTCCTCGATCTCCAGGGCCGACAGTGTTCCCGCGACCTCGTCCAGGCGGAGTTTGTAGCGCTCCAGGGTGGCGAGGGCTTGGTTCGCGCGGGACAGGATCGCCGCCGAGTCCTCCAGGACGCGTCGTTGGCCGTCCACGTAGAGGGCGATCAGGCGCATGGACTGGGACACGGAGACGACCGGGAAGGCCACCTGTTTGCTGACTCGGTCCGCCGTGCGGTGTCGGGTGCCTGTCTCCTCGGTGGGGATGTTCGGGTCGGGGACCAGTTGGACGCCCGCGCGGAGGATCTTGGAGAGGTCGGACGACACCACGATGCCGCCGTCCAGCTTGCAGAGTTCGCGCAGACGGGTGGCCGTGAACTCCACGTCCAGGATGAAACCGCCCGTGCACATCGCTTCCACGGTCTTGTCGGAACCGAGCACGATGAGTCCGCCCGTGTTGCCGCGGAGAATCCGCTCCAGGCCGTCGCGCAGGGCCGTGCCGGGTGCCACGGCGCTCAGGGAGGCGCGCATCAGGCCATCGGCACCGGAGCTCCCGCCGGATTTTCCGGGAGCTGACGCCCGGTCGTTGGCTGCCACTGCACTCCTCGGGTCGCAGGTCTTTCCGGTCCCCCCGTTTCGCGTACCTGGTTCGTACGGACGGGCGAGACCAGGGCAAAGTCTACCGGCGGTCCTCGTCGTCCCGTGGGGCCTCTCGCTTACGGGAGCGCGGGAGGACCCGGAGGGCGTCTCCTATGTCGGCCACTTCGAGGACCTTCATGCCGGCCGGGATCTTGCCCGGGTCGCCCGGAACGAGGGCGTGGGTGAAGCCCAGACGGTGTGCTTCGGAGAGTCTGCGCTGGACGCCCGTGACCCGTCTGACCTCGCCCGCCAGGCCCACTTCGCCGATCGCGACCAGGTTCTTGGGGAGAGGGACGTCACTCGCCGCGGAGGCCAGGGCGAGGGCGATCGCCAGGTCCGCGGCCGGTTCGGAGAGTTTCACTCCGCCGACGGTCGCGGAGTAGATGTCCCGTTTGCCCAGGGCGCTGATTCGGCCGCGTTGTTCCAGGACCGCGAGCATCATCGAGACGCGGGATGTTTCCAGGCCCGAGGTGGTGCGGCGGGGGGAGGGGATCTGGGAGTCGACCGTGAGGGCCTGGACTTCGGCGACCAGGGGGCGGCGGCCCTCCAGGGTGACGGTGAGGCAGGTGCCCGGGACCGGCTCCGCTCGGCGGGTCAGGAACAGGCCGCTCGGGTCGGCCAGGCCCGTGATGCCCTCGTCGTGCAGCTCGAAGCAGCCGACCTCGTCGGTCGTGCCGTAGCGGTTCTTGACGCCCCGTACGAGGCGCAGGCGTGCGTGCCGGTCGCCCTCGAAGGAGAGCACCACGTCCACCAGGTGTTCCAGGAGGCGGGGGCCCGCGATCGCGCCGTCCTTGGTGACGTGGCCCACCAGGAGGGTGGCCATGCCGCGTTCCTTGGAGGCGCGGATCAGGGCGCCGGCCACCTCGCGGACCTGGGCCATGCCACCGGGCGCGCCGTCGATCTCCGGGGACGCCACCGTCTGCACCGAGTCCAGGATCAGCAGCGAGGGCTTCACCGCGTCCAAGTGGCCCAGGATCGTGGCCAGATCGGTCTCGGCGGCGAGATACAGGTGGTCGTCGATCGCCTTGATGCGGTCGGCGCGCATCCTGACCTGGCTCGCCGACTCCTCGCCGGTGACATAGAGCGTGCGGTGCTCGTCGCTCGCCGCCTTGGCCGCCACGTCGAGGAGGAGGGTCGACTTCCCTACGCCCGGTTCGCCCGCGACGAGGACGACCGCGCCGGGGACCAGTCCGCCGCCGAGCACCCGGTCCAGCTCGGGCACGCCGGTCGAGCGGGCCGTGGCCTGGCGGGCGTCTACCTGGCCGATGGGCACGGCGGAGGTGGTGACGCGGCCCGGCGCCGTCGTACGGACCGCGGGCGTGCCGTACTCCTCGACCGTCCCCCAGGCCTGGCACTCCGAGCAGCGGCCGAGCCACTTCGCCGTCTGCCAACCGCACTCGGTGCAGCGGTAGGACGGACGGTCCTTGGTGGTCTTCGTACGGGCAGCCATGCGTGAACCGTAACCGCCGCCACTGACAACGCGGGCGGCGGACGGAGGGGCACAGCCCGGGATTCGGCCACCCCCGTCGGGAACGAGCCATGGAGGCCGGGGTTCCTGTCCCCTTATGAGGGATCGTTTCACCCGTACGGATTAAAAGAGCTCAAGGGGGCGGAAGGGGGCATCGACCGCCGCCTACGGTCGCACGGGTGATGAGCAGCAGTCCGGAGACCTCGACCCGCACCACCGGCGCACACGGGGCGCATCGGGAGGCGCGTGACCGCGCCGCGGCACGCACGCTGGCCCAGCGCCCGCCCGCGCGCTACGAGCCGTATCTGGACGGCCTGTTCACGTACTGCCTGTCCGTGCTGTGCGACCACGACGCGGCGACCGCCGCCCTGGGGGACGTGCTGGCGCTGGCCGAACGCCGGGGCGCGCGCGTGCCGGAGACGGCCGGTGACCGCCGGGCCTGGCTGTACGCGCTGGCCCGCTGGGCCTGTCTGCGCAAGCTGGCCGAGGCCAAGCAGAAACGTCAGGGCACCCACGCGGCGGGTCGCGCCGAGGCCGAGGAAACGGTCGTTCCCGAGGAACTGCGCGAGCAGCGGCGGCGTGAACTCGCCCTGCTGGCCTGGCCCGAGGCCGCCGGGACCACCCCGGAGCAGCGCGAGGCGCTCGAACTCGCCGTGCGCCACCGGCTCGCCGCCCACGAGGTCGCCGCCGTCCTCGGGATGGACCTCGCGATCGCCCGTGAACTGCTGGCGTCCGCCGCCTGCGAGGTGGAACGCACGCGTGCCGCCCTCGCCGTCGTCGAGACCGGTAGCTGCCCGAGCGTCGCCCGTCTCACCGGCGACCACCACCTCGTGCTCAGCAGCGCCCTGCGGCGCGAACTCGTCCGGCACGTCGACGACTGCCCGCACTGCCGTCGTACCGCCGAGCGCGCGGTCCCCGGCACCTGGCCCGGCGCCGGTGTCACGCCCACCGAACTGCCCGTCCTGGAGGCGCCCCGCGCGGCCCTGCATGTCGCCATGGCGCACCTCCCCCGCGCGCGTGGAGCCGCGGCACCCCGTTTCGACCGGCGCGGTTTCCCGATGGACCCCAAGGACCGTGCCGCCCGAAGAGACCGGCTCCGCGCGCGTGCCGTCACGACGACCGTCGTCGCCACCGTCATCGCGGCCCCCGTCCTCGCCCTGTGGGCCGCCTACCGGGGCACCCCGACCGGCGAGGGCGTCGACGGCCGGGCCGCCACCGCGAGCGAACAGCACGGGCCCGGGATGCTGGAGGGCGAGGTCGCGAGCGGCGGCTACGAGAACACCGGCAACGCGAGCACAGGCCCCCGCGCGCGGGCCGGCGAGAACGGCAAGAACGGCAAGAACGATGTCTCCGTAGAGGTCATCAGCGTCACCGGCGCCGGCCAGAAGGGCGCCGGTCACCTCGCCGTCTCGGCCGCCAACAGCGGCGACACCACGCTGATCACCCTCACCGCGTCCGGCGCGGCCCCGGTCAGCTGGTCCGCGGCCACCGCGGCGCCCTGGCTCTACCTCAGCCAGTCCTCGGGAACCCTCGCCCCGGGCGACTCGTTGACGATCAAGGTGTACGTCGACCATCTGCGCGAGCCCTCCGGCCACTGGACCGCGCGCGTGGCCGTCTCACCCGCCGGAGCCATCGTCTCGATCGAGGGCTACGGCACCGCACCCGCCCCGACCGAGCCGGGTGACCCGTCGCATCCGTCACACCCGTCGGATCCCGATCCCGGCGGCCCGCCCTCGTCCGGCCCGGACCCGACGCCCACGGCTCCCACCGACCCCACGCCGAGCGATCCGCCACCCTCGTCCACCGACCCCACCCCGACCCCGACGGACTCGTCCTCCGCCGACCCGGGCGGCTCGACGCCGCCGCCCGAGGACGGCGGCGACCCGGGTTCGTCCTGACCCGTCAGCCGACCGGGTCCGCCGGATGCGGTGCCAGCAGCGGGAGTTGCGAGGCCAGGCGCTGCTCGCACAGCTCGACCAGGCGGTCGTAGCCGGCCTTGCCCATCAGTTCGGTCAGCTCCGGGCCGTAGGACACATAGACCGGGTCGCCCGCGCCGTGCGCCGAGGTCGCCGACGTGCACCACCAGTGCAGGTCATGGCCGCCGGAACCCCAGCCCCTGCGGTCGTACTCGCCGATCGACACCTGGAGCACGCGCGTGTCGTCCGGCCGGTCGATCCACTCGTACGTCCGCCGGACCGGCAGCTGCCAGCAGACGTCCGGCTTGGTCTCCAGGGGCTCGCGGCCCTCCTTGACGGCGAGGATGTGCAGCGAGCAGCCCGCGCCGCCGGCGAAACCGGGGCGGTTCTGGAAGATGCACGAGCCCTGGAAGGGGCGGGTCTGGCGGTCGCCGTCCTCGTCCTCCGAGATCCAGCCGTGTTCCACGCCCTCGTCGTGGTGCTGCCAGATGTCGGGCGTGAGCCTCGCCACATGCCCGGCGACCCGTTTCTCGTCGTCCTTGTCGGAGAAGTGCGCGCCCAGGGTGCAGCAGCCGTCGTCCGCGCGGCCCGCCTGGATGCCCTGGCAGCCGCTTCCGAAGATGCAGTTCCAGCGAGAGGTCAGCCATGTCAGATCGCAGCGGAACAGCTGCTCCTCGTCCGCCGGATCCGGGAACTCCACCCACGCGCGCGCGAAGTCGAGCCCCTTCTCGTCGGCTTTCAGGGCCTTCTTCGACATCGTCGACGTCTTCGGGGGCTCGGCCGACGTCACCGGCGAGGAATCGCCGGGTGATTTGGCCGCCTTGTCGTTCTTCGCCTTTTTCGTCTTTGGCACGCGTCCAGGGTAAGTCGCCCGGGGCGGCCCCAGAAACCGCTCCGAGGACGGAGATCGGTGCAGGTGGCAGTAGCGTTCCGTATATGAGACTCGGTGTCCTCGACGTGGGATCGAACACGGTGCATCTGCTGGTGGTGGACGCACACCCGGGAGCGCGACCGCTGCCCGCGCACTCGCACAAGGTGGAACTCCGCCTTGCCCAACTCCTCGACGAGGACGGCGCGATCGGCCCCGAAGGGGTCGACAAACTCATCGGCGTCGTCCACGAGGCGTTGCAGGCCGCCGAGGACAAGGGCGTCGAGGAACTCCTCCCGTTCGCCACCTCCGCCGTCCGCGAGGCCAGCAACGCGGACGAGGTCCTCGCGCGCGTGCAGACCGAGACCGGCGTCGAGCTCCAGGTCCTCACCGGCGCCGAGGAGGCCCGGCTGACCTTCCTCGCCGTCCGCCGCTGGTTCGGCTGGTCCGCCGGGAAGCTGCTCGTCCTCGACATCGGCGGCGGCTCCCTGGAGATCGCGTACGGCATCGACGAGGAGCCCGACGCGGCCGTGTCACTGCCGCTCGGCGCGGGCCGCCTCACCGCCGGCTGGCTCCCCGGCGACCCACCGGAACCGGAGGCGATAAGGGCCCTGCGCCGCCATGTGCGCGCCCAGATCGCCCGTACCGTCGGGGAGTTCAGCCGCATGGGCGCCCCGGACCTCGTCGTCGCCACGTCGAAGACCTTCAAACAGCTCGCCCGCCTGGCCGGTGCCGCCCGCTCCGCCGACGGCCTCTACGTCCAGCGCGAGCTCAAGCGCGGCTCCCTGGAGTCCTGGGTCCCCCGCCTCGCCGACATGACCACCGCCCAGCGCGCCGTCCTCCCCGGCGTCTCCGAGGGCCGCGCCGAACAGCTCATCGCCGGCGCGATGGTCGCCGAGGGCGCGATGGACCTCTTCGGCGTGGAGACCCTGGAGGTGTGCCCGTGGGCGTTGCGCGAGGGCGTGATCCTGAGGCGGCTGGACCAGATGCCGTCGGCGTAGGCGAGGTTGTCGCCTGTGGCTGTCCGACGTGCACGCGCGCGTGGCCGTCACGCACACACCCCCACGCGCACCGGCCCGTGGCGCACACCCTCGCCCATCCCCGCACGCCCCCACCCCCGCTGAACGCCCACCCCGAACCCGACGTATCAGACCCGCATGAAGTATCGCGATCGCCACAACGCACCCCCGCGCCGCAGATGGCCGGTTGCCGCGCCCCGCACAGGGCGGGCACAGCAACCGGCTCCCCTGCGCAAAGCGCCGACCCGTAGTCTGTCCTCCGTGGCAGAACCAATCGTGCGCATCCCGGATGCGAAGGTCGCGCTGTCCACGGCGTCCGTGTATCCGGAGTCGACGGCGACGGCCTTCGAGATCGCCGCACGCCTCGGCTACGACGGCGTCGAGGTCATGGTGTGGACCGACCCGGTCAGCCAGGACATCGACGCGTTGCGCCGGCTCAGCGACTACCACCAGGTCCCGATCCTCGCCGTGCACGCTCCCTGCCTGCTCATCACGCAGCGGGTGTGGTCCACCGACCCCTGGATCAAGCTCCAGCGCGCCCAGGCCGCCGCCGAGAAGCTCGGCGCGAGCACGGTCGTCGTGCATCCGCCGTTCCGCTGGCAGCGTCAGTACGCGCGGGACTTCGTCGGCGGGATCTGGCGGATGGTGAACGAGACGGATGTGCGGTTCGCCGTAGAGAACATGTACCCGTGGCGCTACCGCGACCGCGAGATGCTCGCCTACGCCCCCGAATGGGACGTGACGCAGGACGACTACCGGCACTTCACGATCGACCTCAGCCACACCGCGACCGCCCGCACCGACGCGACCGAGATGATCGACCGCATGGGCGACCGGCTCGGCCATGTCCACCTCGCCGACGGCAACGGCTCCAACAAGGACGAGCACCTCGTCCCCGGCCGCGGCACCCAGCCCTGCGCCGAACTGCTGGAGCGCCTCGCGCTGACCGGCTTCGACGGCCATGTCGTCATCGAGGTCAACACCCGGCGCGCGATGTCCGGCGCCGAACGAGAGGCCGATCTCGCGGAGGCGCTCGCCTTCACGCGGCTGCATCTGGCCTCGGCCGTGAAGGTGCCCCGACGGTGACCGACGCCACCGCCAAGCGCCGGGGCCGACCCCCTCGTACGGAGTCCGCCGACACCCGCGACCGCATCCTCGCCGCGGCCCGGGAGGAGTTCTCCGAGCGGGGGTACGAGAAGACGTCCGTGCGCGGCATCGCGAAGGCCGCCGGGGTCGACTCGGCGCTCGTGCACCACTACTTCGGTACCAAGGAGCAGGTCTTCGAGGCGTCCATCGAGGTCGCCTTCGCCCCGGCGACGAACGCGCCGGAGGCGGTCGCCGACGGCCCGCTGGACGGCGTCGGCGAGCGGCTGACCCGCTTCATCTTCGGCGTCTGGGAGAACCCCGCCACCCGTAAGCCCCTGCTTGCGGTGGTCCGCTCCGCCGTCAACAACGAGGCCGCCGCGGCCGTCTTCCGCCGGCTCGTGGTCGCCCAGGTGCTGAGCCGGGTCGCCGCCCAACTCGACCTCCCGGACGCGGAACTCCGCGCCGAACTGGCCGCCGCCCAGCTCGTGGGCACGGCGATGCTGCGCTACGTGATCAAGGTGGAACCGCTCGCCTCGGCCGACCCGGAGCAGATCATCGCGCGGGTCGCGCCGGTGGTGCAGGGCCATCTGACCGGGCCGTGACCTCGTCCTACGGCGGAACGGTCGCCCCGTAGTGCCGTCCCGAACGCCTCCCTGCGGCGAGACGGGCATCTCGTCATGCGGACACCGTGTCCGACCCCTGGATGACCGGCGTACGCTCAATAGCAGCCCTACTTGTCTTGAAGGAGCGATCGACGATGCCCGAGCTGAGGTCCCGCACAGTCACCCACGGCCGCAACATGGCGGGCGCACGCGCCCTTATGCGCGCCTCCGGTGTACCCGGTGCGGACATCGGCCGGAAGCCGATCATCGCGGTGGCGAACAGCTTCACCGAGTTCGTGCCCGGCCACACCCACCTCCAGCCGGTCGGCCGGATCGTCAGCGAGGCGATCACCGCGGCCGGCGGCATCCCGCGCGAGTTCAACACGATCGCGGTCGACGACGGCATCGCGATGGGCCACGGCGGCATGCTGTACAGCCTCCCGTCCCGCGACCTGATCGCGGACTCGGTCGAGTACATGGTCGAGGCGCACTGCGCCGACGCCCTGATCTGCATCTCCAACTGCGACAAGATCACCCCCGGCATGCTCATGGCGGCGCTCCGCCTGAACATCCCGACGGTCTTCGTCTCCGGCGGTCCCATGGAGGCCGGGCGCGCCACGCTCCAGGACGGCACCGTCCGCACCCTGGACCTGATCGACGCGATGGTCGAGGCCGCCAACGACAGCGTCTCGGACGCGGACGTCCTCAACATCGAGGAGAACGCCTGTCCGACCTGCGGCTCCTGTTCCGGCATGTTCACCGCCAACTCGATGAACTGCCTGACCGAGGCCATCGGCCTGTCGCTGCCGGGCAACGGCTCGGTCCTCGCCACGCACACCGCCCGCAAGGGCCTGTACCAGGACGCGGCCCGCACGGTGATGGACGTCACCCGCCGCTACTACGAGCAGGACGACGAGACGGTCCTGCCCCGCAACGTCGCCACCTTCGCGGCCTTCGAGAACGCCATGGCCCTCGACATCGCGATGGGCGGCTCCACCAACACGATCCTGCACCTGCTGGCGGCGGCGGAGGAAGCGGGCGTCCGGTTCGGCCTGGACGAGATCAACGCCGTCTCGCGCCGGGTGCCGTGCCTCGCCAAGGTCGCCCCGAACGTCGCGAAGAACCGCACGTACTACATGGAGGACGTGCACCGCGCCGGCGGCATCCCCGCCCTCCTCGGCGAGCTGCACCGCGCGGGCCTGCTGAACGAGGACGTCCACTCCGTCCACAGCCCGTCCCTCGCGGACTGGCTGAAGACCTGGGACGTGCGCGGCGGCTCCCCGTCCCCCGAGGCCGTGGAACTCTGGCACGCCGCCCCGGGCTGTGTCCGCTCCTCCGAGGCCTTCTCCCAGTCCGAGCGCTGGGAGGCGCTGGACGAGGACGCGGCCGAGGGTTGCATCCGCTCCGCCGAGCACGCGTACTCCAAGGACGGCGGCCTCGCCGTCCTCAAGGGCAACATCGCCGTCGACGGCTGCGTCGTGAAGACGGCCGGCGTCGACGAGTCCATCTGGACCTTCGAGGGCCCGGCGGTCGTCTGCGAGTCGCAGGAGGAAGCCGTCGAGAAGATCCTCAACAAACAGGTGACGCACGGCGACGTCGTCGTCATCCGCTACGAGGGTCCCAAGGGCGGCCCCGGCATGCAGGAGATGCTCTACCCGACGTCCTTCCTCAAGGGCCGCGGCCTCGGCAAGACCTGCGCCCTGATCACCGACGGCCGCTTCTCCGGCGGCACTTCGGGCCTGTCGATCGGCCACGCGTCCCCGGAGGCGGCGTCCGGCGGCACCATCGCCCTCGTCGAGGACGGCGACCGCATCCGCATCGACATCCCGAACCGCACCATCGAACTCCTCGTCGACGACGCCGAGTTGGCCCGCCGCGACGCCGCGCTCGACGGCCGCTACGCCCCGAGGAACCGCGAGCGCAAGGTCTCCGCCGCCCTCCGCGCCTACGCCGCGATGGCCACCAGCGCGGACCGCGGCGCCGTCCGGGACGTCAGCAAGCTCGGCTGACACCCACCGCTCCGTGGGGCCGCCTCCGTTCCGACGGGGGCGGCCCTTCCGTTTGCCACCACAGGGCTTTGGGCGTAGGGGAGTTGGCTCCGCTACGGCCATCAGGGCGCGGATGCAGGGCAGTTCACCATGCGGCGGCCACCGAGCCTCGACTGCAGGGGAGTTCGCCTTGCCACGGCCACCAGGCCTGCGGGGTAAGAGAGTCGGCCTCGCTACGGCCACGAAGCCCCAGGCGTGCGGGAGTTGGCCTTGCTGCGACTGCCAGGCCCCGGGCGTGCGGGAGTTGGCCTTGCTGCGACTGCCAGGCCCCGGGTGTACCGGAGTTCGCCTCGCTACGACCTGCCAGGCGCCAGGCGTACGGGAGTCAGCCCGCCGCGACGGCTGTCAAGCCCAGGCGTCCGGGAGCTAGCCCCGCTCCCGCTCCCGCTACCAAGCCCCAGGCGTCCGGGAGTTGACCGCGAAGACCGTACCGTCGGGAGCGGCGGCGTAGACCCGGCCGTCCACTACGACCGGCTCGGGCAGCGACGCGCTGATCTGGTCCGAGTTCGAGTCGAGGCGGGCAGGGGTCTGCCCGACGAGTCGTCCCGCGCGGGCGTCCACCGCGAGCAACCGCCCGTCCGCGGCGGTGACATACACCTGCCGTCCGTCCGCGACCGGAGTGGAACCCCGCAGCACGGCCGTCTCCAGACTCCACAACTGCTTCCGCGCGTCCATGTCCACGGCCACCAGCGACCCGCCCGCCCCCATGACGTACACGACGTGCCCGTGCACGGTCCCGTGGCCCTGGTCGAGAGCCACCGGCAGCGCCACGCGCCGCGAGGCCCCGGTGCCCGGGGTGTAGCGGACCACGGCCTTCGCGGACCGGTAGATCGTGTCGACGGAAAGGAGGAAGACGGACCCGCCGGCCGTGCCGACGGGCTGCAACGACCCCTTCAGACGCGCGTCCCAGCGCACCTCGCCCGTGTCCGGATCGACCGCCGTCACCCGCGTGTGCGCCCCGTCGTCCGAGGTGTTCGTCGCATACGCGGCCGGGTCCCCCTCGAACGAGGCGAAGTACGGCGCCTGTTGGCCCGGAATCCGATGGCTCCACTTCGTGGCGCCCGAGGCGCCGTCCACCCCGGTGACCGTGCCGTCCGCGTGGGTGAGCAGGAGCATGCCGCCGGCGTCCGCGAGCCCGGTGTACGCGGGGACGGTCTTCTGCCAACGCGCCTTGCCCGTGGCGGGATCGAGCGCCTCCAACTGCCGGCCGGTGTCCAACGACGGCTGCACCAGGCCGCCCGACAGCACCGGTGGACCGCTCCGGTGCGTCGTGGCGACGGAGTGCCGCCACAGCACACGCCCGTCGGACGGGTCCAGCGCGAACACCACGCCGGGTTGCGCGCAGAGCAACTTCCCGTCGCCGTAGGAGCATTGGGGCGTGCTCTTCTTCGAGACCGGTGCCGTCTGCCACCCGCCGAACGTGGCGCTGGGTGTCGTGTGCGCAGTGGTGCCCTTGGGGGGTGTGTCGCCGGTGGCGGCCAACTGGAGCGAGGCGACCGTGCCGATCGCGGCCAGCCCGAGCGCGCCCGCCCCGAGAGCGACCCGCTTGCGCAACCGTCTCCCGCGCCGCCGCTCGGGCCGGTCGGGCTCTTCCGCGAGGGGCTCCGACACCGGTGTGACACCGGCCCGCTGTGTCGGTATGTACGCCTGCGTGTCGTACGAGGCCGACACCGACCGCAGCTCACGCATCAACTCGTCCGGCGTGGGCCGGTCCTCGGGCTCCTTGGAGAGGCAACGCAGCACCAGCGGCGCGAGGTTGTCCGGCAGACCGGCCAAGTCCGGTTCGTCATGGACGACTTGATAGGCGACGACGTACGGGCTGTCGGAGTCGAACGGCCCGCGCCCCGTCGCCGCGTGCACCAGGACGGACCCGAGCGCGAAGATGTCGGCGGCCGGCCCGACCTCCCGCGGCCGCCGGAACTGCTCCGGCGCCATGAACGGCGGCGTGCCGATCAACTTGCCCGTTTCCGTCCGCAGTTCGCTGTCTTTCGGCCGCGAGATCCCGAAGTCGATGACCTTCGGCCCGTCCTCGGCGAGCAGCACGTTGCTGGGCTTGAGGTCCCGGTGCACGACGCCGACCCGGTGGATGTCGCGCAGCGCCTCGGCCAGTCCCGCCATCAGCCGGCGCAACTCACCGGGCGCCATGGGTCCGCTCCGCTTCACATGCTCGGACAGGGTCGGACCGGGGATGAACGACGTCGCCATCCAGGGCCGTTCGGCCTCCGGGTCGGCATCGACCACCGGCGCGGTGAAGGCCCCGCTGACCCGCCGGGCCGCCGCCACCTCCTGCCGGAACCGCCCCCTGAACTCGGGGTCCTGGGCGAACTCCGCGTGGACGACCTTCACCGCGAGCTTCTTCCCGGAGGTGCTCTGCGCCAGGTGGACCACGCCCATGCCGCCGGAGCCCAGACACGACTCCAGGCGGTAGTGACCGGCGTACTCGGGAAGTTCCGCTTCCGCGCCCGCTCCGGTGTTGCGCTGTGGCGCCATGGGTACACCCCCGTGCTGATCGTCCGCGCGCGCGACGCACGGAGCCTAGTCGATGACCCGTACGCGACAGAGGCGGCTTGCTGACCTCCGCGTGCGAATTGCGCACATGTGTTTCGTGGCGTGATTTAGGGGAATCATCGTTGCCCCATGGCAGTCATGGGGTCCAACGGGGGAGGTTTTTCATGTCTGTTGACCGTGCACCAGAGGCCGAGGGCGAAAACACGACGGAAGCCGTCACGACAGCGGCGACGGCGGCCGCGGCCCTGCACTACTACTCCATCGCACCCAACACCCGCGTCAACGTCCGCAGCGGCCCCGGCACCGGCTACACCATCGTCCGCGTCCTGGCCGAGGGCTCCCAGGTCCCGATCTACTGCCAGACGCCGGGCACCACGGTGACGGGCTACTACGGCACGACGAACATCTGGGACAACATCGACGACGGCGAGTACATCTCCGACGCCTACGTGAACACCGGAAGCGACGGTTACGTCCGCCCGCACTGCTCCTGAGCCCACCGAGCGGAGGTCACCGATGGCATCGCGAAGACGCAGATCCACACTGCTGGCAGCCACCGCCGCCGGTGCCCTCCTCACGGTGCTGGGGTCGTCCACCACCGCGACCGCGGCCGTCCGCACGTACCCGATCGCACCCGGCATCACGGTCAACGTCCGCACCGGCCCCGGCACGGGCTACAGCGTCGTCCGGGTCCTGCCCGTGGGCTCCCGGGTCCCGATCTACTGCCAGACGCCGGGCACCACGGTGACGGGCTACTACGGCACGACGAACATCTGGGACAACGTCAGCAACGGTGAGTTCGTGTCGGACGCGTACGTGAACAGCGGCAGCGACGGCTACGTGGCCGACCGCTGCGCCTGAGCCCCGAAGGAGCCCGCGTCGGCCCCGGAGCCATAATCGTCCCGTGAGCGACGAAAACGGCACCCAGGACACCAACGCGGGCTCCCCGGGCACAGCGGCCGGCACCGGCCCCCGCCCCGAACCCCTCCGCTTCTTCGGCACCACCTGGGTGAACCACGACGACGGCTACACCGCGCGCCGCGTCGGCACGGCCGCCGGCTCCCTCGTCGCCGCCGTCGCCGCCTGCCTGGTCCTCCGCTTCGCGTACCAGGGCATCCGGATCGCGAACGTCGGCAGCTTCGTCACCCTCCTCGTGATCGTCATGTTCGCGATCTGCAGCGCCCTGGCCTTCGGCCACACCTGGGAAGCCTTCAAGAAACGCCCCGACCCCGACCGCCAGGCCTCCCTCCGCGGCCTCCTGGCCATCGGCTTCGTCGGCTCCCTCCTCGCCTACTTCTTCCGCTCCCTCACCGAGGCCCCCGGCGAGAAACTCCATCGCGAGGAGTACGAGACGGCCATGGCCCGGCACGAGAAGCGCACCACTCGCCGCACCGGCAACCCGTCGAAGAAACGCCGCGGTTGAGGCTCCGCCGTTCCTGACCGGGGCGGGCCACGTTCCGGGTGACTCACGGCTTCACTTCCGTGGGCAGGGGGTGGGAGCGCGGCTCGGTCGGTCGGGGCGTGGGCCTGGATGACGGGGATGGTGTGAACCACCCGGCCCTCACCCCCATTTCTCATTTCTCATTTCTCACCAAAATCCACCTGCACCCTGCATCCACCCGGGCAACGATGGCCGTATGACCACTTCGTCGAAGCCGCCCTCGCACACCGCCCGAGCCCGCTCCTTCAACGCCGCCGCGGCCCAGTACGCCGAGAACCGCCCCTCCTACCCACCCGCCCTCTTCGACGCCATAGAAGAACTCGCTGCCCGCCCCCTCGCCGGCGCTCGGGTCGCGGACGTCGGAGCCGGCACCGGCATCGCGACCGCCCTCCTGCACACCCGCGGCGCCGAGGTGATCGCGATCGAACCCGGCGACGGCATGGCGACCCAGTTCCGCCGCACCCTCCCCGACGTCCCGCTCGTCCGGGGCAGCGGCGACGCCCTCCCCCTCACCGACAACTGCGCCGACTTCCTCACCTACGCCCAGGCCTGGCACTGGACCGAACCCACCAAGTCGGTCCCGGAGGCCCTGCGCGTACTGCGCCCGGGCGGCGCGCTCGCCCTGTGGTGGAACACCAGCGCCGTTGACGTCCCGTGGATCGCCGAACAGGCGGAACGCATCAGGATCCACTTCGGCATCGACCCCGTCGTGGAGCAGAACGGCAGCGGCCTGCGCACCGCCCTCGCCGACCCCACCGGCCGACTCGACTTCGCCCACCGAAGGGTCCGCTGGAGCCGCCACGTCCCGGTCGACACCCACCTGGCCAACATCAGCAGCCACTCGGTCTTCCTGGTCCAGGACGAGGAGACCACCAACACCTTCCTCACCGAGGAGCGCCACCACCTGCTCACCGAGTTCCCGGACGGGGAACTGGAGGAGACCTACGTCGTAGAACTCGTCGTAGCCCTCGCACCATGACCTCTTGACAGCCCCGGCCTCGGCCCCAGTCCCAGCCCCGGCCCCAGTCCCAGCCTCAGCCTCAGCGCCTGACCTCCTGACAGCCCCAGCGCATGGCCTGCCGACGGCTCCAGCGACAGGCCCCCCGACCGCTCCAGCCGCACAACCTCCGACTGCCGAGAGATCAACCGTCGGTCGCCCCGACGGCCACCCTCTGACGACCCTGGCGTCAACCGTTGGTCGCGCCAACGGCCAACCTCTGACGGCTCCAGTGGCGCGATCTCCGGGGAGCCCGGGGGGTGCAGCCTCCGGCAGCCCGGGCGGCGGCCAACGTCCAACAACTCCAGCCCCACCCCACCGCACCCCCACTGACCGCCAACCCGTCACACCCCCTTGACCGCAACCACCCCCGCCCCACTTCCGCCGCCCCCGCCATCCCTTCCCCGCCCGGCAACCCACCCCTCCAACGCCGCCGCACACGCAAGATCCACATGCCGCAACCCGCCCAACTCCAGCCGCACCGCCCGGTCGTACGGCAACGCCTCCAACGCGTCCAACAGCTTCGGCAACCGCAGAAACGTCGCATGCCCCAGCACCCTTACGACGATCCCCGCGTCCCCGAGATCCTCCGTCTCCACCTGCACATGGCTGATGTCCCACGCGGTCTTCGCCACGGCCAACGCCAGCCCGACCAGCACCCCCTCGAACAGATTCCCCACCACGATCACCACCGCGGTCACCCCGAGCACGAGCACCTCGCCCCGATGCCCGGCCCACAGCCCCCGCACCTGCCGCACCGGCACGAGCTTGCACCCGGCATGCACGAGCAACCCCGCCAGCGCCGCCACCGGAACCAGCCCCAACACCCCCGGCAGCAGGGCAGTGAACAGCAACAGCCACCCACCGTGCAGCACCCGCGAGGCCTTCGTCCGAGCCCCCGCATGGACGTTCGCCGCACTCCGCACGATCACCGCGGTCATCGGCAACGCCCCGAGCACCCCGCACACCGCGTTCCCCGCGCCCTGCGCGATCAACTCCCGGTCGTAGTCCGTCCGCGGCCCCTGGTGCAGCCGGTCCACCGCCGCCGCGCTGAACAACGACTCCGCCGACGCGATCAACGCGAACGCGACGACCGTCCCGATCACCCCCACTTCCGTCAGCCGCCCGAAATCCCCCCACTCCGGGACCCGCACGGCACCGACCAGCCCCCGCACCTCCACCCGCCGCACCGACAGGTCGAACACCCCGGTCACCGCCGCCGCCAACCCCACCGCCACCAACGGCGCCGGCGCCGACCGAGCCCCCCGCCGCCACCGAGGCCACAGCAGCAGTACGGCAATGGTGGCACCGCCCACTGACAACGCCACCGGATCCACCAGCCCCGGCAACGACACCAGCCCCGCGAGCTTCCCGAGCCCGTCCGCCGGCGCGGCCACATCACCGAGCGCGTACACCTGCCCGGCGACCAGCACCAGCCCGATCCCGGCGAGCATCCCCTGCACCACGGCCGCGGACACGGCCCGGAACCACCGCCCCAGCCGCAGCACCCCGAGCCCCAACTGCACCACCCCGGCCGCGAACACCAGCACCCCGAGCGCCTCGATCCCGTACGCCCGCACCGCCTCATACACGAGCACGGTCAGCCCGGCCGCCGGACCGCTCACCTGAAGGCTGCTACCGGGCAACGCCCCGACGGCGAGGCCGCCGACGATCCCGGTGACCAGCCCCAACTCGGCCGGCACCCCGGACGCGATCGCCACGCCCACACACAACGGGAGCGCGACAAGAAAGACGACCAGAGAAGCGAACAGATCGGCCTTGCTCACACCACAACGCACGACACGCATGAAACGCATGACAACGGCACCTCCGAAAACAGCACAGAGCCGGACAGGAGATGCGTGGGCGCCGCACCGGGGGAGGGCACAGCGAACTGAAATCCATTGTCGGGAAAGGGAGTTGGCCGCGCACCCGATTGGTGTGCCCACCCGGTGAACGCGGAGGCGTCCATACCGGAGCCCCCCACTCCGATCACGCCGACACGCGCCTGCGCCGTCCCGCACACCCACCGGTCGCCATCACCGATCCCGACCGATCGCGCCCGACGCCACCACCGCCCCCGAACGAATGCGCCCGACGCCACCACCGCACCCACGCCACGGCACCACCGTCCCCATTCGACGACACCACCGCCGAACCCGCTTGACGACCCTGCCGCACCGGAGCATTATTCATCACATGATGAATTATGTCGCCGATCCACCCGGCACGGGACACGCACCCGCCGTCCAGGCCGAAGCCCTCACCGTCGCCCGCGGCCCCCGAACCGTCCTGCACGCCCTCGACTTCACCGTCCCGCGCGGCCAGATCACCGGCCTGCTCGGCCCCTCCGGCTGCGGCAAGTCGACCCTCATGCGCTCCATCGTCGGCACCCAGGCCAAGGTCACCGGCACCCTGAACGTCCTCGGCTGCCCCGCAGGCCACCCCTCCCTCCGCACCCGCATCGGCTACGTCACCCAAGCCCCCTCCGTCTACGATGACTTGACGGTCCGTCAGAACCTCGACTACTTCGCCGCGATCCTCGACCCGGGCCGCGCCGCCGCCACCCACCGCCACGACGACGTCACCCGCGCGATCACGGACGTGGACCTCACCACCTACGCCAACTCCCTCGCCGGCAACCTCTCCGGCGGCCAACGCAGCCGCGTCTCCCTGGCCGTGGCACTCCTCGGCACCCCGGAACTCCTCGTCCTCGACGAACCCACCGTCGGCCTGGACCCCGTCCTCCGCCGCGACCTGTGGGCCCTCTTCCACGACATCGCCGCCTCCCGCGGCGCCACCCTCCTCATCTCCTCCCACGTCATGGACGAGGCCGAGCGCTGCCACCGCCTCCTCCTGATGCGCGAGGGCGAGATCCTCGCCGACGACACCCCGGACGCCCTCCGCGTCGACACCGGCTCCGACACGGTCGAAGAGGCCTTCCTGCACCTGGTCGACGAGGCCGTAGCCACCGCCCGCCAGAAGGAGACGACCCGATGAGCACGACAACCCCCACGACCACGACCGCTACGACGCGCAGCGCCCCCGCACCCACCAGCGCCCTCAGCGCCGCCCGCACCACCGCGACCGCCGCCCGGGTCCTCCGCCAGCTCCGCCACGACCCCCGCACGATCGCGCTGCTGATCCTCATCCCGTGCGTGATGCTCGTCCTGCTGCGCTACGTCTTCGACGGCAGCCCGCGCACCTTCGACAGCATCGGCGCCTCACTCCTCGGCATCTTCCCCCTCATCACGATGTTCCTGGTCACGTCCATCGCCACCCTGCGCGAACGCACCTCCGGCACCCTGGAACGCCTCCTCGCCATGCCCCTCGGCAAGGGCGAGCTGATCGCCGGCTACGCCCTCGCCTTCGGCTTCCTCGCGATCATCCAGTCCGCCCTGGCGACGGGGCTCGCCGTCTGGTTCCTCGGCCTCGACGTCACCGGCAGCCCCTGGCTCCTCCTCCTGGTCGCCCTCCTCGACGCACTGCTCGGCACCGCCCTCGGCCTCTTCGTCTCGGCCTTCGCGGCCTCCGAATTCCAGGCCGTCCAGTTCATGCCGGCGGTGATCTTCCCTCAACTCCTCCTCTGCGGCCTCTTCACTCCCCGCTCCGAGATGCACCCCGTCCTGGAGGCCGTATCCGACGTCCTGCCCATGTCGTACGCCGTCGACGGCATGAACGAGGTCCTCAAGCACACCGACATGACCGCCACCTTCGTACGCGACGCCCTGATCGTGGCCGGCTGCGCCCTGCTGGTGCTGTGCCTGGGCGCGGCCACCCTCAGGAGGCGTACGGCATAAAGGTGTTCCGCCAGCCGGACAGCCGTCTCAAGGGCGCACCGCCGGTGCGAGGATGACCGCATGACCCAGAAAGTCGCAGTCCTCGGCACCGGCAAGATCGGCGAAGCCCTGCTCAGCGGAATGATCCGAGCGGGCTGGGCCCCGGCCGACCTCCTGGTCACCGCCCGCCGCCCCGAGCGCGCCGAGGAACTCCGCACCCGCCACGGAGTCACCCCGGTCACCAACCCCGAGGCCGCGAAGAGTGCCGACACCCTGATCCTCACGGTCAAGCCGCAGGACATGGGCACCCTCCTCGACGAGCTCGCCCCGAACCTCCCCGCCGACCGCCTGATCATCAGCGGCGCGGCGGGCATCCCCACCTCCTTCTTCGAGGAGCGCCTGGCCGCAGGCACCCCCGTCGTCCGTGTCATGACGAACACCCCCGCCCTCGTCGACGAGGCCATGTCCGTCATCTCCGCCGGCAGCCACGCCACCGAGGCCCATCTCGCGCACGCCGACGAGATCTTCGGCGCCGTGGGCAAGACGCTCCGCGTCCCGGAGTCCCAGCAGGACGCCTGCACCGCCCTCTCCGGCTCCGGCCCGGCGTACTTCTTCTACCTGGTCGAAGCCATGACGGACGCGGGCATCCTGCTCGGCCTGCCGCGCGACAAGGCCCACGACCTCATCGTCCAGTCCGCGATCGGCGCCGCCGTCATGCTCCGCGACAGCGGCGAGCACCCGGTGAAGCTCCGCGAAAACGTCACCTCGCCCGCCGGCACGACGATCAACGCCATCCGCGAACTCGAGAACCACGGCGTACGCGCCGCACTCATCGCCGCCCTGGAGGCAGCCCGCGACCGCAGCCGCGAACTGGCCTCCGGAAACAGCTGACCCACCCCCGCGAGCGCTCAGCGCTCAGGCAGGCAGAAGCCCGATGGCCCGATACGCGCTGTCGACCATCGGCTTCGCCATCTCTCTCGCCTTCTCCGTCCCATCCCGCAAGACCCCTTCCACATACGCCGGATCCGCGCACAACGCCTTGTGCCTCTCCTGCACAGGCCTGAGCAGCTCGACCACAGCCTCCGCGGTGTCCTTCTTCAAAGTGCCGTACGACTCATATACACCGCTCAGGTCCGCGGGGTTCCCACCACCGCAAGCGGCCAGGATCTCCAGCAGATTGGCCACCCCCGGCCGCGCCTCCCGGTCGTAGACGACCTCCGCCCCACTGTCGGTCACGGCCCGCATGACCTTCTTCCGTACGACGTCCGGCTCGTCCAGCAGATAGACGATTCCCGGCCCGGCGTCGTCCGACTTCCCCATCTTCGACGTCGGTTCCTGAAGGTTCATCACCCGAGCCGCCACCCCGGGACGCGTGGCCCGCGGCACCACGAACGTGTGTCCGTACCGCTGGTTGAACCGCACCGCCAGATCCCGGGTCAGCTCCACATGCTGCGTCTGGTCGTCCCCGACCGGCACCTCGTCCGTCCCGTACGCCAGGATGTCAGCCGCCATCAGCACGGGATACGTCAGCAACGACAGCCGCACACTCCCGCCGCGCTCCCGCTCACGCGCGGCCTTCTCCTTGTACTGGACCATCCGCCGCATCTCACCGTCGGTGGCCACACACTCCATGACGTAAGACAGCCGTGCGTGCTCGTCCACATGACTCTGTACGAACACGGTGCACAGCTCGGGATCCAACCCGGCCGCCAGCAACAACGTCGCCGCCTGCCGAGTGAGCCTGCGCACCCGTGCCGGATCGTGGTCCACGGTCAGCGCGTGCAGGTCGACCACACAGAACAGGGCATCGCTCTGCCGCTGATCCACGTCGACCCACCGCTGAACGGCACCCAGGTAGTTCCCCAGAGTCAGGTGCCCGGTCGGCTTGACCCCACTGAAGACCCGTGTCATCTCTCCACCTCCTGATAGAGACCGCCGCACCTGGCCGGCCGACCCTCTGGAGGGAGATACGAGAACGGCCGCCGATGCGGCGGCCGTTGAGTACATACGTGTGTACGGCCGCCGTCAGGCGGCCCACCACTGTTGGGTGCACGTATGCGTAGTCACATCACAGAGCGTACGCCTCCGCAGTGCTCTCCGGAGCGGAGTTGACACGCCTCGACCGCGTACGTAGTGTTCTCCGAGTTGTCCGACGTGAGCGCCGACTCCGGTCGGTCCCCGGACAACCATTCCGCAAGTACCTACAAACAATCGACGATCCGTCGTCGCATTTTTTGGCGTGCGTATTTGCGAAATGAGGAATCCGCGTTCGAAAGGACGCACCCCCCGATTCGCTCGGGACTCAGGAATCCGCTAAAGTCTCACTCGTCGGAACGGCCCAACGGCCGGGAAGGCAGCCCACTCTGACTGGGAATCAGGCCCGAAAGGATCTGGTAGAGTCGGAACCGCCGGAAAGGGAAACGCGGAAGCGGAAACCTGGAAAGCACCGAGGAAATCGGGGCCGAAACGGTCTGATAGAGTCGGAAACGCAAGACCGAAGGGAAAAGCCCGGAGGAAAGCCCGAGAGGGTGAGTACAAAGGAAGCGTCCGTTCCTTGA